>JAYUBO010000106.1:0-8410 GCA_043740815.1 Frankiales bacterium
TCGAGGGAGCCACCTCGAAGTGCGCGGAGGGCGTTGAGGATGACGGTGACGTCGATCCCTTCCTGCAGCAGTGCTCCCACAGCGGGTGGCAGCCATCCGACAGCGGCGACGACCATAGCGGCGAGGGACATGAGCATTCCCGCTATCGCGCTCTGCATGGCGATGTGGCGCGCTCGGCGTGCGATCTCCATCGCGTCCGCGACCCGGTCGAGCCGGTCGGTCGTGAGCACGATGTCGGCGGCTTCGGAGGAGGCTGTGGCACCGCGGGCGCCCATGGCGATGCCGACGGATGCGGCGGCGAGGGCGGGCGCGTCGTTGATGCCGTCCCCCACCATCACGGTGACCGCTGTTTCCTGCTCGGCACGGACAGCAGCGACCTTGCTTTCCGGAGTCTGCTCGGCCATCACCTGGTCGAGCCCCAGCACCGTGCCGATCTCCTGGGCAGGCTCCAGCCGATCGCCCGTGAGCAGTACCAGTCGCTGAACCCCCGCCGCTCGGAGGCGCCGGATGGTCCTGCTCGCATCCTGTCGGATCGGATCCCTCAGCAGCACCGCACCAACGCTCTCCCCGTCCACGACGATCCAGGAGGCGGCAGAGCCGTTCAGCACGCCCCGGCCGACGACCTGCCTCATCCATCCCGGGTCCTTCAAGAGGAGCACCCGCTTGCCGACTTCGACCCGGCGGCCGTCAACGGTTGCAGCGACACCTCGTCCTGGCACTTCGAAGACGTGGCTCGGGAGCGACAGCGGGAGATCTCGCGACCGGGCCTCAGCGACGATCGCCTCGGCGAGTACGTGCGGCGAGAGCTGGTCCGCCGAGGCAGCTAGGCGCAACACCTCGTCCGGTTCCCAACCCGGTGCGACGGCGGTCTCGACGACCGCGGGGCGGCCAGCCGTCAGGGTTCCGGTCTTGTCCATCACCAGGGTCTGAGCTCGCCCCAGGGTCTCTAGAGCGGCACCGCTGCGGATGACCACGCCGATACGCGAGGCCCGCGACAGGCCCGACACGATGGCCACGGGTGCCGCCAAAAGCAGAGGGCAAGGCGTCGCTACGACGAGGACGGCAACGGCCCGCACCGGCGAGCCACTCAGCAGCCACGCCACCCCCGCGACACCGACAGACAGCGGCAGGAACCACGCCGCGTAGCGGTCAGCCAGTCGGATCACCGGCGCGCTGTCCGCCCCGGCATCCCGGACGAGCGCGATGATGCCGGCGTAGGTGCTGTCCGCGGCCGTCGAGGTGGCACGAAGGTCGAAACCACCACCGGCGTTGACGACACCGCTCCGCGCTGTGTCACCCGCCGGGTGCTCGACGAGCTCGGACTCCCCCGTCAGTGCCGACTCGTCGAGCACGGCCACAGTGCCTTCTACGCGGCCATCGACGGGGACAACCTCGCCGGGACCCACCATGAGCAGGTCACCGACCATGACCTGCTCCAAGGGCACTTCCCGGACCTGGGTTCCCTCTCGCCTTCGGGCTGTCTGCGGGGCTCGTTCGAGCAGCGCCCGCAGATCGCCCGAGGCCCGCCGTTCAGCCGCCGCGTCCAGGGTCCGCCCTGTTGCCAGCATCACCGCGATCAAAGCCCCGGCCAGGTACTCACCGACGACCAGGGTGCCGAGTAGGGCAAGCACAGCGATGAGGTCGACGCCGGCGCGGTGTTGCCGCAATCCCACCAGGACCCACCCGATCGCGGGCACAAGCGCGGCCGCGGTCCCTGCGATCCAGAAGCCAGCTGCCAGATCAGGGGCTCCCAAGACCCACGCGGCGGCACCAGCCAGAACGGCAACGGCCGTGACCAGGAGCAGAAGCGGTTCCAGCATCCGACGCGCCCCCCGTGCCGTCACCAGCACCGTCATGTGCGGTTCGCCACGGGGCCAGGGGCGTCTTCAGGTCGTGCCGTGAGGCGCACCACGAGCTGGATCGCGCTATGGGTGACCTCGACGAATCCTGCTCCGGCGGCGCCGATCACGCCCGCGATCAGCAGGCGTACCGGCGAGATCTCCAGGAGGAACACATCGTGCCCGAGGGCCGGAACGGCGAGGACGAGGGCCACTAGGCTAGCCATGCAGGCAACCAGAACCAGCTTCCAGCCGTTGAGCGGGCGGGCCAGGACGAGCAGGGTCCACAACGAGACGATCAGGACGATCAGCGTTGCGGTGGTGCGTGCTTCTGCGACGTCGGCGCTGGAGTCGAGGATCCGGGTGGCCTCGAAGCCGAGGTAGGCGCTCGCGCCGGTGACGATGCCAACAGGAACTGCGAAGCGGAGCACCCTGTGCTGGAAGCCGGGTACGTAGCGGCGCGAGTTCGCTCCGAGTGCCAGGGCGAAGGCTGGGACGCCGATCGTGACGGCGGAGATCAGCGTCAGCTGGATGGGCGCCAGGGGGTAGGCGGTGCCGGTGAAGGCGACAATGACCGCGAGCACCATCGCGTAGCTGCTCTTGACGAGGAACAAGCTCCCCGCCCGCTCGATGTTCGCCATGACCCGGCGCCCTTCCGCGACCACATCAGGTAGGTGCGCAAAGCGACCGTCCAAGAGGACGATCTGCGCAACGGCCCGGGTGGCGGCGGTGCCGCTGCCCATTGCGACACCGATGTCGGCGTCCTTCAGGGCGAGCGCGTCGTTGACGCCGTCCCCCGTCATCGCCACCACGTGCCCTCGGCTCTGCAGGGCGAGGACGAACGCGCGCTTCTGATGGGGGGTCACGCGACCGAACGCGCTGTGTGCCTCGAGAGCGTCGGCGAGCGACTCCTGGTCGTCGGGGAGTGTCCCGGCGTCGATGGAGTCAACGGCACCCCGGACCCCCGGGACGCCTAGGGATGCGGCTACTGCCCCCACCGTACGCGGGTTGTCCCCCGAGATGATCTTCAGCGCGACTCCCTGCTCGGTGAAGTAGCGCAGGGTCTCGGCGGCGTCTTCCCGTACCCGTTCCGCCAGAACGACGAGGGATACCGGACGAGCATCGGCCGGCAGTGCCGCCTCAGGGTCGATCGTTCGGTGGGTTTGCGCCAGCAGCAGCACTCGGGACCCCTCTGCGGCCAACCGATCGGCCCATGCCCGAGCGTCAGCCTGCGCTTGGCTCGTCGGGTGGTGCAACACCATCTCGGGGGCACCGAGGACCCAGCGCCCATGACTTCGGGTCTCGATCGCGGACCACTTGCGGTCGGAGGAGAAGGGCACCCCCCCGACCTGCACCCAGGGCGTCTCCACAAACTGCTCGGCCAGGGCAGCCGCCGTAGCGTTGGTTGCATCGGCGCGCGCGAACAGTCCCAGAGCGGCCCGGACGTCCGCATCCTCGCCCACCCCGCACAGCTCGAGCCGCTCGAAGCGGATGTCGCCGTACGTGAGGGTTCCTGTCTTGTCCAGGCACACGACGTCGACCCTTGCCAAGACCTCAACGGAGGGAAGCTCTTGCACCAGCGTCGATCGGCGGACCAGGCCGACCGCCGCGACGACGAACGCGAGGCTGGTGAGGAGCACGAGCCCTTCGGGCACCATCCCGACCAGCGCCGCGACGGTGCCGGTCACCGCGTCCTGCCAGCCGTGGTTGTCCGAACTCCGAAACTGGCTCCAGATCAGCACGGGTGCGAGGACGACGAGCAGGAGGGCGATGCCGCGCAGGATCCGGTTGGTGCCCTGCACCAGCTCCGACGGGGTCACGGTGAAGCGACGCGCCTCGGTTGCCAGAGCCGCAGCGAAGGTCGCGTCACCGACAGCCAGTGCTTGGAGACTTCCCTGACCAGCGACCACGATCGCCCCCGCCCGCACCTGGTCACCAGCGCCCTTCACCACCGGTTCCGACTCACCACTGAGCAGGGACTCGTCGATCTCCAAGCCCTGGGACTCGGTGACGTCGCCGTCCGCCGGCACCTGGTCACCGGACCGCAGAAGCACGAGGTCGCCCAGCACCACGGCAGCGACCGCGATCTCACGCTCCTGGCCGTCACGCACGACCCGTGCGGTCGGCGCGTGCAGAAGGGCCAGCCTGTCCAGGGTGCGTTTCGCCCGGACCTCCTGCACGATGCCGATCACGGCATTCGCGACGATGACCAGCCCAAACAGGCCGTTCTGCCAGCGCCCCGTCGCGAGGATCGCGACCAGGAGCAGGAGCAGTAGGGCGTTGAAAAAGGTGAGGACGTTTGCTCGGACGATGTCAGCGAGCGTTCGACTCGTCCGCGTCGTCGTGGCGTTGGTGCGGCCGTCAAGCACCCGCTCCCGCACCTGAGCCGCGGTCAGACCCAGCAGGGGCGCAGATGGTGCTGCCACGGGTGCCACCAGACAAGGGCATCCCCATGCGCGAACTGGTGCCAGGGTCAGAGGTCCCGGAATCAGGGAGCGTAGGGCTCTGCCCTTGCCAGGCCGTACCGGGAATCATGGTGATCGGCCTTACGCCTTCGCATGGTGAGGAACCCTGACGATGATCGGCAGCTACGAGCACATCGTCGTCGGCGTTGACGGCACACTGGCCAGTGATGAGGCCTGCCGCGTCGGCTGCGCCCAGGCCGCCTTGTACGACCTGCCCCTCTCTCTCGTGCACGCCTGGCAGCGCACGTCGATCTACTTCGACGGCAGCCGAGATGAGCCGCCCATGTGGGGCAGTGAGGCGGTCGTGCGGGCTGCAGCGCGACAGGTGCTTGAGCGAGCCGTCGCACTGACGCAGGGGGTGTCGCCCGATCTGAAGTACGAAGTGCATCTGGTGGAGCGCGACACGTGCGAGGCGCTCGAGGAGTTCAGCCGACAGGCAGCGCTCACCGTCGTTGGCGGACGCGAACGCGATCGACACGACCTGTCATGGTTGGGTTCGACGCCATTGCACTTGGTGAGCCACGCCCACTCCCCTGTTCTGGTGGTTCCCACCGACCCCCGACTAACCGGCGACGTGATGGTGGGCTTTGACAGCTCGCCGCTCTCCCAGACCGTTCTTGACTTCGCCTTCGAACAGGCAGCTCTCGCTGGCTGTGGTGTCCGTGTGGTGGCCGCCGTCGAGAGGGCGTTCGGGCGGCTCACGCTCGACAGCCGGCAGACGGCTGACCTGTATGAGCGGATGCGCAGAACCCTGAACGACGAGCTGGAGCCCTTGCGGACCCGACATCCGACAGTCTCGATCGACATGGTGGTCAGTGCCGATCACCCGTTCCGGGCACTGCGCCAGTCGGCCGAGGACGCCCGACTGCTCGTGCTCGGCAGCCACGGCCGGGGCTTTGTTCAACGACACGCATTGGGATCAGTCAGCGCGGCCCTGCTGCGCGTGAGCACCTGTCCCGTCGCGGTCATCGGCCCAGACGTCACCCGCCTTGGCCAGCACCGGCACACCTGACCTCAAGCTGCGGTTGCTTCATGTCCGGGTAGAACCTGAAGAGCTCACCACGCCTTGCCGCGCCAAGGGCCTGACGAAGCAAAACGGCACCGCTAGGCCGTGACGGTGCCGAAAAGCTGACCGACGCCAAAGGTCACGGCCATCGCCAGAGCACCACCGAGGACGATGCGCAGTACCGCTGTCCGCTTGGCCGTCCCCCTGACACCTGCGCTCACCGCGCCAGTGAGAGCCAAAGCAAGAAGCACGACCGCGAAGGTCACCGGCACCCGGACGTCAGCGGGTGGCAGCAGGACCGCGACGATCGGCAGAGCCGCACCGACGATGAACGACAGGGCGGACGCGCCGGACGCATGCCAAGGATTCGTCAGCTCGTCCGGGTCGATCCGCAGCTCAGCATGGGCGTGCGCAGCGAACGCGTCGTGAGCGTGCAGCTCCTCGGCAACAGTCCGGGCGGTTGCCTCGTCCAGGCCCTGACGACGGTAGAGACCGGCGAGCTCCTCCAGCTCAGCCTCAGGATCGGCCTCGAGCTCCCGCCGCTCGCGGGCAAGCAGCGCCTCCTCAGAATCCCGCTGGCTACTGACCGAGACATACTCGCCAAGCGCCATGGACGCGGCCCCCGCGACTAGGCCGGCCACCGCAGCCATCGCGATCGGCGAGCGGTCCGTCGTAGCACCGACGACACCGACCACGAGTCCGGCGATCGAGACGATCCCATCGTTGGCACCAAGCACTCCAGCGCGCAGCCAGTTGAGGCGGCTGGCAGCGCCAGGCAGGTGCTTCTCACCGAAGTGGCCGGCGGTGGTGTCCGCCGGCGCTGGCAGCGGATCTCGGTACGACGTCATGGCACATGTAGGCAGCGCCGAGCCCAACACGGGGCGATCTGGATCGCTCAGGTCTGCGAGCGTCGACAATTTGCCCGACCTGCCGGACGCCGAGGACTTCCGCGTGTACGTCAACCCAGCCGGGCACCCCCGCTGCGTGGTGTTCAACACCTAGCGACCTGCGTGATCGGAGCCATCGAGCAGGGGTCATGGTTAGCGCGACCAGCGGCAGACGAGGACGTTCGAGGCGGTCCCTCTCGGCCCGGCCCCGCCTTTCGGATCCTGTCGCGTGGTGGAGGCGGGCTCCCGCGAGCCTTGGCAGTACGGCCGGTAGGTATCAGCCTCAGTTGTCTTCTGTGCACTTGCGGGCCGCGTCGTGGAGGCGGCTCGCGTGTGCATGCGAGGTCAGCGTGGTCGTGGCTGGTGAGGTCAGGCGGTGGGGGCTGAGATGATGATGTGGCCGGTTGCGGTCGTGATTTGGAGCGTCGCGATGTCGGTGGGGGTGAGGTCGGAGGCGGCGGTAATGCTGGCTCCTCCGTCGTAGTCGGCTTGCCAGCTGCTGATGGTTTGCTGCTGTCCGCGGCGGTCGATCGTGATCAGTCGGCAGTGTGTCCCGACCGGTATGTGTTGCAGGCGGACGGTGACTGCTGTCCCCCATGGCTGGGGGTGCAGTTCGAAGACGGCTGCGGCGTGGCTGCTGGGGTCGGTAGCAGCGACGGTGGTGAAGGCCGCCGGATGTGGAGGGTTGGGTGTGGATAGCGCTGTCGCGATGCCAGCGCCGGCAGTCAGCACAACAACGCTCGCTGCGGTGCCTACAACGCGTGTCCTGAAGCGTTTGTGACGTTGTCGGCTGGCCAGCTCGTGCAGAGTCCGGCGCAGCAGGTCGGCTCCGGGGTCCGTCAGCGTGCTGTCTTGGCTGCCGCTGGCGGTGGCATCGGCGACAGCGAGGTCTTCGGGCCGCAGGTGGGACAGCAAACCTGGCAGGCCTGCGATCGACGACAGTTGGTCGCGGCAGGCAGTGCAGAACGGTAGGTGAGCTTCCACCTGGGCTCGGTCGACCGGTTCCAGCGCCCCCAGGATGTACGCGCCGAGGCTAGCGCTGACGTGTTCACTCATGGCTCCAACCTCCTTCCTCCAGCACCAGGCGCAGGGCCCGTAGTGCGTAGAAACTCCTGGACTTCACTGTCCCGACCGGCACCTTGAGAAGCTCAGCGGTTTCGGTGAGGGTACGGCCGTGGAAGTAGACCTCCAGCAACACCTGACGGTGCTGGGCCGACAGCAGACGGACCGCGGCCTGCAGGTGCCACAGCTCCAAGGCCCGATCCAGTTCCTGCGGGGCAGCCAGAGTCTGGGCCCAGTCGCCGGGGACCTCCTGCGGTCGGGCCCGACGAGCCCGCCGTTCGCTGGATACGACATGGGACAGCACGGTGAACAACCACGGGCGCAACGGTCGGTCGTCGGCGGCTAACCTCTCGGCGTTGGTCCACGCCCGTAGCAGCGTCTCCTGGACGGCGTCCTCAGCACGCCCACGATCCCCGGTCACCCGCAGCGCGAAACTCAACAGAGCCGGTCCGTGCTCAGCGTGGACAGCGGTCAGGAACGCCGCCGCAGGGTCCACAGCAGCAGCCGGACGTAGCCGTTCGCGGAGCACTCGCACACGCCCTACACCCCGGGTAGCCACAGAAGGTTCATCGCCAGCAGCCGATGAACCTTCTGAGCGGTCCCGGCGTGTCATGTCCGTCCCCTTCCCACTCAGCCTTCGCCACCTGCAACCAGGTTGAGACCGCACCCGTTTGGAGCCTGCATAATGCCTCCCCCCGCCAGCGTGATCGGTGTCCTACTCGTCACGGCGGCCCTCAGCGGCTGCTCCGGCACGAGCACAGCCACTAAATACGGCGCCGGTCCGCTACCCAGCGTGACGGCCGCTACCACCATTACCGGCAGATATTCCAGTGCACCTACCGGCAGCCCTGCCGGGCCAGCCGCCTCTGGCAGCACGCTCAGCATCAAGGACTTCTCGTTCACACCCGCCGCCCTCACCGTCAAGTCAGGCACGAAGGTGACCGTCACCAACAACGACAGCGCCACCCACACCTGGACCGCGGCCGACAAGACCTTCGACTCCGGCGACCTGGCCACAGGCAAGTCCTTCACCTTCACCTTCACCAAGCCCGGCACCTACAGCTACGTCTGCTTGATCCACGCTGCAATGCACGGCACCGTGACCGTCACGTCCTGACCAGCCCTTGATGCCACACAGCACCTAACAAGGCT
>JAYUBO010000107.1:0-26713 GCA_043740815.1 Frankiales bacterium
TTGCCCAGGGCCGTTGCGCTCGAGGTCGCTTGGTCAGTCCTCGCCGAGGTAGGCCTTGCGGACCTTGTCGTCCTTGAGCAGGTCCTTGCCGGGGCCGGACAGCACGACCCGGCCGGTCTCCAGGACGTAGCCCACATCCGCCAGGGCGAGGGCGGCCGAGGCGTTCTGCTCGACCAGCAGGATCGTCGTACCAGCAGCCTTGAGCTCGGCGATCGTCTCGAAGATCAGCTGGATCATGATGGGCGACAGCCCCATCGACGGCTCGTCCAGCATCAGCATGCGGGGTCGACTCATCAGCGCCCGACCGATGGCGAGCATCTGCTGCTCACCCCCGGACAGCGTGCCGGCCTTTTGGGCCCGTCGCTCCTCCAGCCGCGGAAAGCGGGTGAAGACCGAGGCGACGTCCTCACCGGTCGTCCCGCCCTTGCGGCTGTAGGCCCCGAGCTCGAGGTTCTCCTCCACGGTCATCAGCGGGAAGATGCGACGTCCCTCCGGGGAGTGCGCCACGCCCTGCTTCACGATGTCGTGGGCCCTCATATTGTCCAGCCGCTTGCCGTCGAAGGTCACCTCACCCGCGAGGGGCTTGAGCAGGCCTGACAGCGTCCTGAGCGTCGTGGTCTTGCCGGCGCCGTTGGTACCGATCAGGGTGACGACCTGACCTTCCTCGACGTCGAGGCTGATCCCCTTGATCGCCTCGATCGCGCCGTAGGCGACGCGCAGGTCGCGCACCTCGAGCAGGCTCATTCCTGATCTCCAGCCGTCTCGGCCTCGGTGGGCCTGCCGAGGTAAGCCGCGATGACCCGTTCGTCGGACTGCACCTCGGAGGGGCTGCCCTCCAACAGCTTCTGCCCCTGGACGAGGACGGCAACGCGGTCGCACAGGCCGAAGACGAAGCGCATGTCGTGCTCGATGAGCACCACCGCGATCCCTCGGGCCTGGACACCCTTGACCAGGTCGATCGCGGCCGCGGTCTCGTTCGGGTTCATGCCGGCGGTCGGCTCGTCCAGCAGCAGCAGGCCCGGGTCGGTGGCAAGGGCGCGGGCGATCTCGAGCCGGCGCTGGTCGCCGTACGGCAGGGACTTGGCGAGCTCGTCGCCGACCCGACCCAGCCCGACGAACGTCAGCAGGTCGCGGGCCGTCTGCTCTGACTCCCGCTCCTCGCGGTGGTACCGGGGGCCGCGTCCGACAGCGGCGAAGACACCGGCCTTCGTGCGGGTGTGCCTGCCGACGATCACGTTCTCCAGCGCCGTCATGTTGTTGAACAGCCGGATGTTCTGGAAGGTCCGGGCGACGCCCGCCTTGGTGATCAGGTCAGGCCGTTTGGGCAGCGGCGCCCCCTTGTAGGTCACGTCACCGGCCGTGGGCGTCTCCATGCCGGTGAGGCAATTGAAGAACGTCGTCTTGCCCGCTCCGTTGGGACCGATCAGACCGAGGATCTCGCCCTCGTTGACGACCAGGTCGACGTCCTTCACAGCCGTCAGACCACCAAACCGCTTGGTGACTGCACGGGCCTCGAGCACGCTCACGCGAGCGCCTCCGCTGCCGGGTCGGTCTCGTGGTCATGGAACTCTCTGGCACGTCGCTTGCTTGCCACGAGGCCCTCCGGTCGAAACCGCATGATGAGCACCAGGGCGATGCCGAACACCAGCAGCCGCAGGTCGTGCAGGAAGCGCAGCTTCTCAGGGAGCAGGTACAGCACCGTGGCCCCGAGCAGCGCCCCAGGCACGGTTCCCATGCCGCCCAGGATGATGGCGGCAAGCAGCGTCGCCGACTCGATGAAGGTGAACGAGTCCGGGGCGGCGACCTTCACCACGTGCGCGTTCACCGTGCCGGCCGCCCCCGCCAGGGTCGCTCCGAGGGCGAAGGCGAGCAGCTTGAGCCGGGTCGTGTTGATGCCGGTCGCGGCAGCGGCCAGCTCGTCCTCCCGGATCGCGACCCAGGCGCGGCCGATGCGGGACTCCGACAGCCTCAGGAAGGAGGTCATCACGAACGCGAGCAGCAGCAGTTCGAGCCAGTAGTAGTTGCTCTGGAACGACAGGTCGATCCCGAAGACCGTGTGGTTGGCTCCGAAGTTGAAGCTGCCCAGGGCCAAGTCGGGGATGTTGCTGACGCCGTTCGGACCGTTGGTCAGCGAGGGGCCGGCCGAGCCATCAAGGTTGTTGACGGTGATCCGAAAAATCTCCCCGAACCCGAGCGTCACGATCGCCAGGTAGTCCCCGCGCAGCCTCAGGGTGGGTGCACCGAGCAGAAGCCCGAACAGCCCGCTGACCAGGCCACCCAGCACGATCGTCAGCGCGAACGGCAGGTGGACGCCGGTGACGCTGGTGACGCTGCCGCTGACCAGGGCGCCGAAGTAGGCGCCGACGCCGAAGAAGGCGATGTAGCCCAGATCGAGCAGCCCCGCCAGGCCGACCACGATGTTGAGCCCGACGGCCGCCGCCGCAAACACGCCGATGCGCGCCGCGATGCTCAGCGACTCACCGCTGCCATTCTGGGTGAACGGGAAGGCGGCCGCGGCGATGAAGCCGGCGACGACGAAGAGCTTCGGGTGACGCCCGGTCATGATCGTCAGGCTCTTGAGCAGCCCGAGCCGACCAGCCACCAGCGCCACGCCCGCGATGGTGATGACGAAGGCGAGGAACTGGCCGCTGTTGGCGACGTCGTTGATGGACAGCGGACCGAGCGTGAGGTCACTGCCGGAGGCGATCGAGGAGATCGGCATGCCAAGGCCGATCACGAACAGCCACAGGGAAAGCCCTGCTGTCGCGGCGACGACAAGTGACTCGACCGGGAAGCGCCAGGGGGCGTCCGGCAAGGCCACCCCCTGGGCGACGGCCTCAGTGGCGGGCAGCCATCGGCTGCCGACGACGTACAGGACGGCACCGATCATCGCCGGGTAGACCCCCCCGCCGACGTTGACGAAACCACCCCCGGCGTAGGCAACGAAGTAGACCGTCAGCGCCACGACGGCGAGCTCGACGTTCGCCGCCGCACGCAGTGCGGCCGCCCGGCCGGGCAGCGGCCGTAGCAGGGCCAGGGCCGGCAGCGCGAGCAGCAGCACGTAGAGCCGCGCGCCACCTGGGTAGCCGGACAGGGTCATCTTGCCCGGAAAGCCGGCATAACCGGCCCACGGCAGCAACGCCGACACAACCAGCAGCAGCGCGCCGGCACCGGTCAGCAGCACCCCGAGGTCCGGGGTGGTGCGGGCACCTGAGGTCTCGGTGACGGCCTGGGTCGTCATGCGCGGGCCGCCACACGCTCGCCGAGCAGACCGGTCGGGCGAAAGACCAGGACGATGATGAGGACGACAAACGACCACGCGTCCTTCCAGGCTCCCCCCGAGAACGGGTCAGGGGCGTACTGCGTCGCCATCACCTCCACCAGTCCCAGAATGAAACCACCCAGGACGGCGCCGGAGATATTGCCGATGCCGCCGAGGACGGCAGCGGTGAAGGCCTTCACGCCGGTGATGAAGCCCATGTGGAAATCGACCTGCCCGAACTGCAGACCCGAGGACACGCCCGCAAGGGCCGCCAGCGCCGCGCCGAGCACGAAGGCCGTGACGATGATGCGGTCGGTGTCGATGCCCATCAGGCGGGCGGTGTCCGGGTCCTGCGCGGTGGCCTGCATGGCGCGTCCGGTGCGGCTGCGTCGTACGAATGTGGACAGCGCCACCATGCCGACCAGGGCGACCGCGACCGTGAGCAGCTGGGGCGCGGAGATCTGCACGTTGCTGCCGAGCTTGACCTGGTAGTCCGGGTTGACCAGCTGCGGGAAGTTCCGCGCGGACTTGGCATGCGGGTAGAAGTTGCGCACCAGCTCCTGCAGGAACACCGACACCCCGATCGCGGTGATCAGCGGCGCGAGACGGGGGGCGCTGCGCAGCGGTCGGTAGGCGAAGCGCTCCATGATGACCGCGGCGGTCACGCTGACCACTATCCCGCCCACCAGCATGAGCGGCAGGGCGATCCCGGCCGGCGTACCGCTGGGAAGTGCCAGGTACGTCGTGAGCGCACCGAAGCCGCCGAGCATGTAGATCTCACCGTGGGCGAAGTTGATGAGCTGCACGATGCCGTAGACCATCGTGTAGCCGAGCGCGACCAGGCCGTAGGTGGCTCCCAGGACGATCGCGTTCACGAGCTGCTGGAAGAAGACATCCATTGCCGGTACCTCCGAGGATCTGCCGGTGAGGTTAAGGCGAAGGGGCGGTGACCGCATCCATGCCGGTCACCGCCCCTTCGTACGACAGCTACTTGAAGGTGTCTGTCTTCGCGGCTACGAACTTGCCACCCTTGACCTGGTAGACGGTCAAGACCTTGACGGTGGTGTCACCGAACGCATCGAACGTGATCTTGCCGGTGATGCCGTCGTAGTTCGCGTCCTGGACCCCCTTGGTGACATCGTCACGCAGGGCCTGGCCGGACTTGCTCCCGCTGGCAGTGGACGTGGCCAGCGCCGCGATGATGACGTTGGCGGCGTCGTAGGCGTAGGCGCCGTACGGGCCGATCGGGTCGGCGTACTTGGCCGCGGCGTAGTCCGTCACGAACTGCTTCGCCGAGGCGAGGGAGTCGGTCGGGGCACCGAGGGCCGTGGCGTAGTCGCCCTCAGCGGCAGCGCCGGCGATCTTGATGTAGTCGTCGGCCTGGACGCCGTCGCCACCCATGAGCGGGATCTTCAGCCCGGCTGACTTCAGCTGCTTGGTGAGCAGCGAAGCCTCGGGGTACTCCCCGCCGTAGAACAAGAAGTTCGGCTTCTCGGCCTTGAGCTTGGTGATGGTGGCCGAGAAGTCCTTGTCGCCAGGGTTGATCGTCTCGGTCTTGAGTACCGTGGCGCCGTCCTTCTTGGCCTCCTTGGCGAAGGCCTCCGCGAGACCCTGGCCGTAGGCCTTCTTGTCGTGGACGATCGCGATCGTCTTGGCCATCACGGTCTTGACCGCGAACTGCGCGGCGAACGGGCCCTGGATGTCATCCGAGGCCACCACCCGGAAGTAGCTCTTGTACGGACGGACCTGGGTGCCGCCAGTGAGCAGGGCGCCACGGCCGGTGAGGTCGACGTTGGAGTTCGACGGCGAGATCACGACCAGGTTGGCCTGCGCCATGACCGGGGCGACCGACTTGGCCACGCTGGAGTTCAGCGGGCCGACCACACCGACGACGCCGGACTCGGCGACGAGCTTGGCAGCCACGGTGGCGCCGACGTCGGCCTTGGCGGTGTCGTCCTGGGCATCCACCGTCAGCGTGTAGCCCTTGACGGTCTTCTTCTCGTTGGCCTGCTTGATGGCCAGGTCGACGCCGTTCTTGATGCCGTTGCCGACGGCCGACAGGTCACCGGAGAGCGGCGCGACGACACCGATGGTGAGGGTCTTGCTGCCCGACGAGCTGCCGGACTCCTTCTTGGAGCCGCACGCGCTGAGCACGAGGGCACCAATGAGCAGGGGGGCTGCGATACGGACGAGACGGGGTGGGTGCACTAGCTACCTCCTGCAGGGAGGAACCGGGGTGTCCGGTTCTCAGTGAACGGCGCGCCGAAACCTACTTGCCAACCGACCAACGACCAAGCACCTTCGCTCACCCGTCCGGCCCTGTTGCGGGACCGTGATGGAGACGAAACGGTCAGGTCCCACTTTCTGATGACATGTAGGACCCGTTTGACGGGTTCAGTAGACCGTCGACGATGTCCTGCGCGACGCTGCGCATCGAACGGCGCTGGTCCATCGAGGCCCGCTGCACCCAGCGGAAGGCCTCCGGCTCGGTCATCGCGTGGTCGGTCTGCAGCACGCTCTTGGCCCGGTCGACGAGCTTGCGGGCCTCGAGCCGGCCCTGGAGGTCCGCCACTTCGCTCTCGAGGGCCACGATCTCGGCGAAGCGCGACATGGCCATCTCGATGGTCGGGAGCAGGTCCTTTTTCTGGAACGGCTTCACCAGGTAGGCCATCGCTCCTGCCTCCCGGGCCCGCTCGATGAGGTCCCGCTGGCTGAAGGCCGTCAGGATCAGCACCGGGGCGATCCGGGCCTTCACGACCTGCTCGGCCGCCGAGATGCCGTCCAGCAGAGGCATCTTGACATCCAGGATGACCAGGTCCGGACGCAGCTCACGCGCCAGCCGGACAGCGCTCTGCCCGTCGCCGACCTCACCCACGACGTCGTACCCCTCTTCCTCCAGCATCTCTTTGAGGTCGAGGCGGATGAGGGCCTCGTCCTCGGCCAACAGGACGCGGCGGCGTGCGATCTCTGACACCTGCCAAGGCTACCGAGCCACCCCCTGCGACATTGCGGACCCTCGGCTTCCGGCGGTGGGGCGGGACCGACCCTTAGGCTGTCCAGCGTCCGCCCCCGTCGCGCAACCGGCAGACGCACGGGTCTCAAACACCCGCCAGTGTGGGTTCGAATCCCACCGGGGGCACGGTTGTTCTGCCTCAATCGAACTCAACGGTCGTAAACCTCAAGACCGGCTTTGCGCGCTGCCGATGACTGGAGGGTGAAGAGCCGACTCGTTGCCACCGCCGTCGCTACCCTGCTAGGGGCGCTGATGTCGCCGTTCCTGGCGACCCCCGCCCTGGCCACCGGCGACGACTACATCTACCGCACGGACACCACCCAGTCCTCGGACCCGTGGGGTTTCACCAAGCGCCAGTGCGTGAGCTTCGCGGCGTGGGAGCTCAAGCAGCGCGGCCACCCGCTCAACAACGCCGGCAACGTGTGGGGCAACGCCTCGCACTGGGACGACGCGGCCCGTGCAAAGCACCTCGTCGTCACGACGACGCCCAAGATTGGCGCCATCGGCCAGTGGAACGCCAGCGAGCGCTCCACGTACTACCCGGCCAGCGGCGGCAGCGGATACCTGCAGGCCGGGTACTACGGGCACGTGGCCGTCGTCGTCAGGGTCTACGCCGACAAGAGCGTGCAGGTCGAGCAGTACAACATGAACGGCAACCGCTCCTACTCCACGATGCACGTGAGGGCTCCGCGCTACCTCTACCTCGCCGGCTGACGCCTCACCCGGTCGGGGCGCCGAGTGGCGGCGACGGCAGCTGATCGCCGAGCCGCCACACCCGAAGGGCGTTGGTCGAGCCACTCGTCGACGGAGGGCTGCCGGCGACAATCGTGACGAGCTCGCCGACCTGCATGCGGCCAAGGCCGAGCATCGAGCTGTCGACCTGACGGACCATCTCGTCGGTGTGCTCGACGGCCGGCAGCAGGAACGTCTCGACACCCCAGACCAGGGACAGTTGGCTGCGCACCTCTGCCACCGGCGTGAACGCCAACAGCGGGATCCGCGAGCGGTGCTCCGCGAGCCGCCGGGCCGTGTCGCCGCTCTGTGTGAAGGCCACCAGCGCCCGAGCACCCACCTGGGCACCGACCTGTGCAGCCGCCTTGGCGATGGCCCCGGCGATGTTGGAGGGCTCGCGCTCGACCGGCGGGACGCTCTCGAGCATCTCCTCGGCCGCCACGACGATCCTGGCCATCGTGGCCACCGTCTGGACCGGGTAGGCACCGACGCTCGTCTCGCCCGAGAGCATCACCGCATCCGCGCCGTCCAGCACCGCGTTCGCGACGTCGGACGCCTCCGCCCTCGTGGGTCGGGAGTTGGTGATCATCGAGTCGAGCATCTGGGTCGCGACGATCACCGGCTTGGAGTGCGCCCGGGCAATCATCACGGCCTGCTTCTGCACCAGCGGCACGCGCTCCAGGGGCATCTCCACACCCAGGTCGCCGCGCGCCACCATCAGCCCGTCGAAGGCCCTCACGATCTGCTCGAGGTTCTCGACCGCCTGGGGCTTCTCGATCTTGGCGAGTACCGGGAGGCGAACCCCCGACTCGTCCATGATCTCGTGGACCCGGTCGATGTCGGAGGCGTTGCGGACGAACGACAGCGCGATGAGGTCAGCCCGCATGGTCATGGCAAAGCGCAGGTCCGCTTCGTCCTTGTCGCTGAGGGCAGGGACGCTCACTCCCACGCCAGGCAGCGACAGGCCCTTGTTATTCGAGACCGGTCCCCCCTCGGTCACCAACAGACGCACCCGCTCGCCGTCGACAGCGGTCACCTTCAGCCCGACCTTGCCGTCGTCCACGAGCAGGCGGTCCCCCACGCTCACATCGTCCGCAAGCCCGGCGTAGGTCGTCGACACCAGGTCGTGCGACCCCGTCACGTCCTCGGTCGTGATGGTGACGCTCTCCCCCGTCGCCCAGACCACCGGGCCGTCCGCGAAGGTCCCCAGCCGGATCTTCGGTCCCTGCAGGTCGACCAGGATGCCCACCCCACGACCGGACTCGTCGCTGGCTTCCCGGACCCAACGGTAGGCCTGCGCATGGTCCTCGTAGGCGCCATGGCTGAAGTTCAGCCGGGCAACGTCCATCCCGGCGTAGACCAGGGCTCGCACCTGCTCGTAGGAGTGGGTGGCCGGACCGAGGGTGCAGACGATCTTCGCACGCCGCTTCATGAGGGTTCCCTGAGCATGTGGGCAACCCTATGACCCCTGACTAAGAGCCGTCGTCCCACGCCGCCCGCAGCGCCCGTGTCGTTGCTACCGGCGCCACATCTTGCGTGCACACAGCCTGAACGACGGCCGTCACAGCCATGGCCGTCGCGTGCGCCTGCTCCCCCGTGCTGGCGCCGGACAGTCGCAGGGCCCTCGCAGCAGCGAGCTGGGCCCGGGCCACCTGCGTCAGCCGACCGCTGTCGTACGCCGCCCAGCAGGCCGTGTGCATGTCCGCACTCCACGGGCGTCCCCGCTGCGAGCGGGCCGTCGCCTGCCACTGCGCCGGCGCCCTTCGACTCACCTCGTCCAGCACCTCCAGCAGCTCCCGCATGTACGGCGAGCTGGCCAGCGCTGGCGGCACCGGGTCGAGGGCCCGCTCCCAGGGTGATGTCATTGCCGCATGGTCCTGGGGAGCCGTCGGTCCTGCCCAGGCTGCCGTCACGGCATCCAAGGCGACCTGCACCTGCTCCGGGGTCGCGTCGTGCAGCGGCTCCTCCCTGCGCAACAAGTCGTGCAGGTCGGCGAGGCTGCCCGTGAGCCTCTCGGATAGCGCCTGCACGATCGTCGTGCGTGTGCCCACCTGCGGCCCGTCCAGCTCCCACGTCCTGGGGACCTCCTCCAGCACGGTGCTCCTTCGAGGTCCCGCGGCCACCAGCTCGACACGCTCACGCACGTCCTGGGCTGCCGGTTCTGTCAAACCGCTTAGCTCGCCCGGCGTGAGGGCAAGGACACGGTCGACCGCGTGAGCCACGGCCGCCCCGTGCGGGTGCCTGGCGAGCTCCATCGCCAACAAGCTCGAGCTGACCAGGGAGTACATCCTCAAGACGGTCCCCGATCTGGCCGGGCTCCGAAAGTGCTGACCCCCGAACGGCCTACTCTCCCGCGCTGACAGACGGCGGTACCTACATGCCCCGCGAGGTGGTCAGGACAGGGGCGGGCAGGGTCGTCGTACCGGTCAGGAAGCTGTCAACGGCTGCGGCCGCTGAACGGCCTTCGGCGATGGCCCACACGATGAGCGACTGCCCGCGTCCCATGTCGCCGGCGACAAAGACGCCGGGGACGTTGGTCTGCCAGGTGGCGGATCGCACGACGTTGCCCCGGGCGTCTACCTCCACCCCGAGCTGCTCCAGCAGGCCCTCGGTCTGCGGACCGGTGAAGCCCATCGCCAGCAGCACCAACTGGGCCGGCAGCACCTTCTCGGTCCCCGCGACGGGGGTGAAACGACCGTCGCGCAGCTCGACCTCGACCAGCTCGAGACCGTCGACGGGACCCTGGAAGGCGCCCTCGACACCGACGAAGCGCTGGGTGTTGACCGAGAACACGCGCTCGCCACCCTCCTCGTGCGCGGAGGACGTGCGGTACAGCAGTGGCCAGCCGGGCCAGGGGGTTGCAGCGGCCCGGGACGGCGGCGGCTCGGGCATGATCTCGAGCTGCGTGACGGAGGCTGCGCCCTGGCGGTGGGCGGTGCCGAGGCAGTCTGCGCCGGTGTCGCCGCCGCCGATGATGACGACGTGCTTGCCGGCGGCGCTGATCGGCCAGGAGTCCAGATCACCTTCCTGGACGCGGTTCGCGAGCGGGAGGTAGTCCATCGCCTGGTGGATCCCGACCAGGTCACGGCCGGGGACGGGCAGGTCGCGGGCAAGGGTCGAGCCACCAGCCAGGACGACCACGTCGTAGTCCAAGCGCAGCTGAGCCACCGTGACGTCGACGCCGACGTCGACGGAACACATGAAGGTGGTGCCCTCGGCGCGCATCTGCTCCAGGCGCCGGTCGAGGTGGCGCTTTTCCATCTTGAACTCGGGAATGCCGTAACGCAGCAGCCCACCGATCCGGTCGGCCCGCTCCAGGACGGTGACGGCATGGCCGGCCCGGGTGAGCTGCTGGGCGGCGGCCAGACCGGCCGGGCCGGAGCCGACCACGGCGACCCGCCGACCGGTCTTCTCGCGTGGCAGCTGCGGGGTGATCCAGCCTTCGTCGAAGGCGCGGTCGACAATCTCGACCTCCACCTGCTTGATGGAGACCGGGTCGGCGTTGATACCCAGGACGCAGGCGGCCTCGCACGGGGCGGGGCACAACCGGCCGGTGAACTCCGGGAAGTTGTTGGTCGCGTGCAGCCGCTCGATCGCCTCACGCCAGTCGTCTTTGTAGACGAGGTCGTTCCACTCCGGGATGAGGTTGCCGAGCGGACAGCCGTTGTGGCAGAAGGGGATGCCGCAGTCCATGCAGCGGGCCGCCTGGTCGCGGGAGGCGTCAGCGGGGAAGTCCTCGTAGACCTCCTTCCAGTCCCGGATCCGGATGTCGACGGGCCTGCGGGTCGGGGTCTTGCGGTCGAGCCTGAGAAAGCCCTGAGGGTCAGGCATGGGTCAGCCCCTTCCGGCGGTCGTGAGGTCAGAGGTCGAGGAGGATGCGGCTTCGGCGGCGGCGAGCTCGGCAAGCACCCGCTTGTACTCACGCGGCATGAGTTTGGTGAATCGGTCGAGATCGTGAAGCAGCGCCGCCCCCAGGGCGGAGTCGGTCTGCGAGATGTGGTCGGTGAGCAGCTGGCGCAGCGTCTCGCGGTCGCCGTCGTCGAGCGCCTCGAGCTCGACCATCTCCGGGTTGACGTCAGCTACGTCGAGGTCGGCGACGTAGGCGATGCCGCCGCTCATGCCGGCAGCGACGTTGCGGCCGGTCGGGCCGAGGATCGCGACGCGACCACCAGTCATGTACTCGCAGGCATGGTCCCCGACGCCCTCGACCACGGCCGTGGCACCGGAGTTGCGGACACAGAAGCGCTCTCCGACACGACCCCTGACGAACAGGGAGCCGGACGTGGCGCCGTACAGCAGGGTGTTGCCGGCGATGACGTTGTCCTCGGCGGCGAAGGTCGCATCGAGGGCGGGCCGGACGACGATGCGGCCACCGGACAGGCCCTTGCCGACATAGTCGTTGGCGTCACCGAGCAGCCGCAGCGTGATCCCACGCGGGATGAAGGCACCGAAGGACTGGCCGGCCGACCCGGTGAAGGTGATGTCGATCGTGCCCTCGGGCAGGCCTGCGCCGCCGTGGCGGCGCGTCAGTTCCGCGCCGAGCATCGTCCCGACGGTGCGGTTGACGTTGCGGACCGGCAGCTCGAGCGACACCTTCGCGCCGTCGAGGAGGGCTCCCTCGCAGAGCTGGAGCAGGGTGTTGTCGAGCGCCTTGTCAAGGCCGTGGTCCTGCTCCACCTGCTTGGTCAAAGGCGTCCCTGCCGGCAGGTCGGGGACGTGCAGGACGGGCGAGAGGTCAAGCCCCGCGGCCTTCCAGTGCTCGACCGCACGGCGGGTGTCGAGGACCTCGGCATGGCCGACGGCCTCCTCGATGGTGCGGAAGCCGAGGCGGGCCAGGTGCTCGCGGACCTCCTGGGCGATGTATTCAAAGAAGGTCACGACGAACTCCGGGGTGCCGCTGAACTTCTTGCGCAGCTCGGGGTTCTGCGTGGCGACGCCCACCGGGCAGGTGTCGAGGTGGCAGACGCGCATCATGATGCAGCCGCTGACGACCAGCGGTGCGGTCGCGAAGCCGAACTCCTCCGCACCGAGCAGCGCAGCGATGACGACGTCGCGGCCGGTCTTGAGCTGGCCGTCGACCTGCACGGTGATGCGGTCGCGGAGCCCGTTGAGCAGCAGGGTCTGCTGCGTCTCCGCCAGCCCCAGCTCCCACGGCGCCCCGGCGTGCTTGAGGCTGGTCAGGGGCGAGGCGCCGGTCCCGCCGTCGTGGCCGGACACCAGCACGACGTCGGCGTGCGCCTTGGATACGCCCGCTGCGACCGTCCCGATGCCGACCTCGGCGACGAGCTTGACGTGGATCCGCGCCGCCGAGTTGGCGTTCTTGAGGTCATGGATGAGCTGGGCGAGATCCTCGATCGAGTAGATGTCGTGGTGCGGCGGCGGGCTGATCAGGCCCACTCCGGGGGTGGAGTGCCGGGTCTTGGCAATGTGCGCGTTGACCTTGGCCCCCGGCAGCTGGCCACCTTCGCCGGGCTTGGCCCCCTGGGCCATCTTGATCTGGATGTCGGTGGCGTTGACCAGGTATTCGCTGGTCACGCCGAAGCGGCCGCTGGCGACCTGCTTGATGGCGCTGCGCCGGGGCAGGTCGTACAGCCGGTCGACGTCCTCGCCACCCTCGCCGGTGTTGGAACGACCACCGAGCCGATTCATCGCGATGGCCATGGTCTCGTGTGCCTCGGGCGAGATCGACCCGAGCGACATCGCGCCGGTGTTGAAGCGGGAAACGATCGCGCTGATCGGCTCGACCTCGTCGATCGGCACCGCCGGACGCAGTCCCTCACGCAGCGTGAACAGCCCCCGCAGGGTGCCGGCCTTGGCCGACAGGGCGTCGACCTGGCCGGTGTAGTCCTGGAACTTGTCGTACTGCTGGGTGCGTGTGGAGTGCTGCAGCGTGAAGACCGTCTCCGGGTTGAACAGGTGAATCTCGCCCTCGCGACGCCACTGGTACTCCCCGCCCACGTTCAGGCGCAGGTGCTGGCGGTCCGCGGCGTGACCCGGGTAGGCGCGACGGTGCCGCGCGGCGGTCTCCTGCGCGATGATGTCGAGCCCGATCCCACCCAGCCGCGAGGTGGTGCCGGTGAAGTACTCATCGACCAGGTCCTGCGCGAGGCCGAGCGCCTCGAAGACCTGTGCCCCGGTGTACGACGCGATCGTGCTGATACCCATCTTCGACATGACCTTCAGGACGCCCTTGCCGAGCGCCTTGATCAGGTGCATCTGCGCCTGCTTGTACGACACGTCCGTGATGGCGCCGTCCCGGACCAGGTCCTCGACGGTCTCCATGGCCAGGTAGGGGTTGACGGCCGCAGCGCCGTAGCCGATCAGCAGTGCGACGTGGTGGACCTCACGCACGTCGCCGGCCTCGACGATCAGGCCGACCTGGGTGCGGCTCTTCTCCCGGATCAGGTGGTGGTGCACGGCGGACGTCATCAGCAGCGACGGGATCGGCGCCATCGTCTCGGTCGACTCGCGGTCGCTGAGCACGATGATGCGAGCTCCTGCGGCGATGGCGGTGGACACCTCGCGTCGTACCCGGTCCAGGGCGTCGCGCAGGGCTTCCCCGCCCCCGTTGACGGGGTACAGGCCGTAGATCGTGACGGCCGACAGGCCCGGCTGGTCACCGTCGTCGTTGACCTGCACGATCTTGGCCAGGTCGTCGTTGTCGATGACCGGAAAGGGCACAACGATCTGCCGGCATGAGGCGGCCGTCGGGTCGAGCAGGTTCTGCTCCGGACCGATCGATCCCGACAGCGAGGTGACGAGCTCCTCACGAATCGCGTCGAGCGGCGGGTTCGTGACCTGCGCGAACAGCTGGCTGAAGTAGTCGAACAGCAGTCGTGGCTTCTCGCTCAGCACCGCGACCGGCGTGTCGGTCCCCATCGACCCGATCGGCTCGAGGCCGGTCTTGGCCATCGGGGTCAGCAGGATGCGCAACTCCTCCTCGGTGTAGCCGAAGGTCTGCTGGCGCCGCAGGATCGACTCGTGCGTGTAGATCACGTGCTCACGCTCGGGCAGGTCGGCAAGGTGCAGGGAGCCGGCATGCAGCCAGTCTGTGTAGGGGTGCTCAGCGGCGAGGGAGGCCTTGACCTCCTCGTCGTCGACAACGCGTCCCGCGGCGGTGTCGACGAGGAACATCTTGCCCGGCTGCAGTCGGCCCTTCCGGACCACCTGGTCCGAGGCAATGTCCAGGACCCCCACCTCGGAGGCGAGCACGACACGGCCGTCCACGGTCTCCCACCAGCGACCGGGACGCAGGCCGTTGCGGTCCAGCACCGCGCCGATCAGCGTGCCGTCGGTGAACGTCACGCAGGCCGGGCCGTCCCAGGGCTCTATGAGCGTGGAGTGGAATTCATAGAAGGCCCGCTTGGCTGGGTCCATGGCGGGGGCGTTCTCCCACGCCTCAGGGACCATCATGAGCACCGCGTGCGGCAACGAGCGACCGGCCATGTGGAGCAGCTCGAGCACCTCGTCGAAGGACGCAGAGTCCGAGGCTCCGGGGCTGCAGATCGGGAACAGCCGTGACAGGTCGTCGCCCAGCTCCAACGGTCCGCGGAGCAGGGCCTCGCGAGCCCGCATCCAGTTGCGGTTGCCCCTGACCGTGTTGATCTCGCCGTTGTGCGCGATGTAGCGGTAGGGGTGAGCGAGCGGCCAGCTCGGGAAGGTGTTGGTGCTGAACCGGCTGTGCACCAGGGCGAGTGCGCTGGTGTACCGCTCGTCCTGCAGGTCGAGGAAGAACGGCTCGAGCTGCCCGGTGGTGAGCATCCCCTTGTAGACGACGGTCCGGCTCGACAGCGACGGGAAATAGGTGCCGGTCTCGTGCTCGGCCCGCTTGCGGGTGACGTAGGCGCGCCGCTCGAGGGCGTGCTGCGAGAGCTCCGGGTCGGCCGCACCCAAAAACAGCTGGCGGAACACGGGCATGACCGAGGCGGCAGTCCGGCCGAGGCCGGAGCCCTTCGCGTCGATCGGCAGGTCGCGCCAGGTGAGGACCTTCAGGCCCTCCTGCGACGCGATCTTCTCGATCGCCAGCTGCGCGTCCACGGCGGCCCGCGGGTTAGTAGGGAGGAAGGCCGTGCCGACGACGTAGTGCGCGGGCAGTGTCATGGGCACCACCGCGCGGTAGAAGGCGTCCGGGACCTGCGTGAGGATCCCCGCACCGTCGCCGGAGTCCGGCTCGCTGCCGGAGGCCCCGCGGTGCTCGAGGTTGCGCAGTGCCGTGAGGCCTTGCTCCACGAGGTCGTGAGAGGCCCGCCCGGCGATGTCCACCACGAAGGCGACCCCGCAGGCGTCGTGCTCGTTGGCCGGGTCGTACAGGCCCTGCTTGTCCGGGGAGGCGGTCAGGGGTGCAGACATGCTGTCGGACATGCGCTCGGACATACAACGTGCCTTCCGCCGGGGTGGTCGACTGGTCGTGCGTTGCTGCCACCCGGGACGTCACTGGCCCTGCTGCAGATGTCGGGGAGGTTACACGATCCGGCGACGACCGCCGCTCTCAAGGTGGTCAGCATGGCCTCGATGTCCTTGGATGGCCCTTTCGGGCCATGGTGCCCGACCCGACGAGCGCTGAAAGTGAAGCCATGGCCGCATCGCGCACCTCGGCCAGCCGCTGGAGATCCCGGTGGCGACTGAGGCCCCCAGGACGAATGCTCACCGAGCAGCAGATGGGCTCTCGGCACAGCCTCGTCTGCCTCGTCACCCTTGCCCACGCTCCCGTCCTGATCGCGGTCGCGGTCTTCACACACCGGGTGTCTGTGGTGCTGTTCGGCCTGGCCCTGGTCGTCACGCTGCTCGCCGTCGCCGTCGGCCCCTTCGCCGAGCGGACCAGGGCGCTGTGCGCCAGCGGTGCACTGCTGCTCTGCTCCCTGCTGCTGTTCGAGCTGTTCCCTGAGCATCCGGAGATCCAGGCCCAGCTGTTCGTCGTGGTGGCGCTGGTGTCGCTCTACCAGGACTGGGTCGTCTTCGTCCCTGCCGTGACCAGCGCGGTCGCTCAGTACACCCTGCTCCCCCTGCTGAGCGACCCTGCCGCCTCCACGACCCCGACGGTCGCCTGGGCAGCCGTGCGGGCCACGCTCATCGGTACTCAGGCGGCCGTGCTGGCGATCTTCTGGCACAGCCATGGCCAGGCCAAGGCGGGTGAGAACATGCTGCAGGCCGCGCTCTGGGAGGGCCATGCCAGTGTCCAGGCCCGGCTCGAGGAGACCGAGCGGATCCGCACCGACCTGATCGGAACCGTCAGCCACGAGTTCCGCACACCGCTGACCGGGATCCGCGGGGCGGCGCTGACGTTGCTCAAGCGTGGCGACCGGCTCGACGAGACCGGCCGGCGCCAGCTACTGCAGGCGGTGCTGGAGCAGCAGGAGCGACTGTCCCGACTGCTCGAGAACATGCTCACTGCTGCCCGGGCGACGGCGGCCGACCCCTCGGCGGTCGCTGACGTGCACGCGGTCGCGACGGAGGTCGTGATGCTGGCCGGTGCTGCCCGCCCGCATTCCCCGATCGTGTCCCTTGTCGTCGAGCAGGGCATGATCGCCCGGATCGACCGGCATGCCCTGCACCAGGTCCTCGCCAACCTCGTCGACAACGCCCAGCAGTACGGCGCCCCTGGGGCGATCCCGCTCGTGGCGGGTGGCCGCGACGACGACGGCGTGTGGGTGGCAGTCAGCAATGAGGGCGGGGTGCTGGACCCGGCTGCGGCGACCTACCTGTTCGAGCCGTTCACCCAGGGCGAGGCGGGGACCACTCGCGGCCACGAGGGATTGGGGATGGGTCTCTACGTCGTGCGTCGCCTCGTCGAGGTGTACGGCGGCTGGGTGACTGTGCGCGCCGAGGGTGGCTGGGTGACGGTGGAGATCCACCTCACGTCGGCCGACTCGGGCGGTGCCGTCGACCTCCCGCGCGGCGCGACGGTTCCGGCCGTGACCACCGCCCCGTCGCCACCCTCTCCACGTGACGCTCAGGAGCCGACGGCGCTGCCGATCAGATAGGTCACAGCGGCGGCCGCGGCGCCGAGAACGAGCTGACGACCACCGGCGTACAGCCAGCCTCGGTTGGTGAAACGGCTGACCGCCGCGCCCGCGCCGAACAGCGCCGCGCCGGCAAGCACGACCGAGACAGCCAGGCTGGTCTCCCCGAGCAGGTAGGGAAGCAGCGGCAGGAACGCACCGAGCCCGAAGGCGACGAACGACGAGCCAGCTGCGGTCCACGGGCTGGGCAGGTCGTCGGGGTCGACCCCGAGCTCTTCGCGGGCGTGCACCCGCCACGCCTGCTCCGGGTCCTTTGACAGCTGTCTCGCGACCTCCTGGGCCAGCGCCGGCTCGACCCCGCGCCCGACGTAGATGGCCGCGAGCTCGGCCTCCTCGCCCTTGGGGGATCGACGGATCTCGGCCTTCTCGATCTCGATCTCGGCCCGGGTGAGCTCGGTCTGCGAGGCGACCGAGACGTACTCCCCCGTGGCCATCGAGAAGGCACCGGCCGCCAACCCCGCGAGGCCGGTGAGGATCACGTTGTGAGCGCTGACGTGCGCACCCGCGACACCGGCGATCAGCGAGGTGTTGCTGACCAGTCCGTCAGTCACACCGAAGACGGCCGGGCGTAGCCAGCCGCCGGTGACGTCACGGTGATCGCGGTGTTGTTCCCCGTTGGTCGGGCGCGGGGCGTTATTAACGGGGGCTTCGGTTGTCACATCTCTGAGGCTACGTCGGACCCCTGTACCTCGGCCTGTTCAACGGCCATCTGCCTGGGGTCGGGGCCGCTCCCACGCCGCAGCACCAGGTAGCTCGCTGCGGCCAGGAACACCACGCCGGAGACGTAGTCGTTGAGCCGAACGCCCAGGAAGTGGTTGGCGTCGTCGACGCGCAGCGCCTCGATCCAGCCCCGTCCCACGCAGTACGCCGCCACGTACAGGGCAAAGGCCCTGCCCTTGCCGAGCTGCCATTTCCGGTCCGCCCAGAGGACTAGGCCGGCGACGCCGACGTCCCACAACGACTCGTAGAGGAACGTCGGCTGGTAGATCCCGGCCTTGCCGTCGGGGCTGTGTGCCGCGTCGATCTCCAGGCCCCACGGAAGTTTCGTCGCCCTGCCGTACAGCTCCTGGTTGAAATAGTTGCCGAAGCGGCCAATGGCCTGCGCTGCGGGCAGGGCGGGCGCCACGGCGTCGGCGAAGGACAACAAGCTGACCCCCCGTTTGCGCAGCACCAGCCAGGCGCCCAGGGCACCGCCCAGGACGCCACCCCAGATCCCGAGACCACCCTTCCAGACCTCCAGCGCCCGCACCGGGTCGTGCAGGTAGACGCTCGGGCTGGTGATGACGTGGTAGAGCCGCGCCCCCACCAACCCCACGGGTACGGCGGTGGCTGCCACGTCCGCGACGAAGCCTTTTTGCCCGCCCCGGGCCACCCAGCGACGTTCGCCTATCCAGACCGCGGCGAAGACCCCGAGCAAGATGAAGCCGGCATAGGCACGCAGCGGCAATGGGCCCAGGTGAAGCACTCCGGTAGAGGGACTGGGGATCGAAGCGAGGGGCACGCATTCACCATAGATCGTCGGGCGGCCAGGTCGCGGCCTCCAGCAGAGGCGACTGTCAGGAGGTCAGGGCGCGTCGGCGTACGCCCTCGGAGAGCTCCAGTGCAAGCCTGCGGACGGCGTCGACCCCTTCGTCCTGCAGGGCTCGCACGAACGCCGACCCCACGATGACGCCGTCTGCGTAGGCGGCGACCTCCGCGGCCTGGTCGCCGTTGCTCACCCCGAGGCCCACGCAGACCGGCAGATCGGTCTGCGCCCGGGTCCTGGCAACCAGCTCCTCGGCCCGGCTCCCGACCGTCGCCCGGGTCCCCGTGACGCCCATCGTGCTGGCGGCATAGACAAAGCCGCGATTGGTGCGACCGACCACGCCGATCCGTTCGTCGGTGCTGCTCGGAGCGACCAGGAAGACCGGGTCGAGGTCCTCGGCACCGGCCGCGTCGATCCACGGTCCGGCCTCCTCGGGGATCAGGTCGGGTGTGATGGCCCCGCTGCCGCCAGCCGCGCGCAGATCCTTGGCAAAGCGTGCCGGGCCGTACCTCTCGACGGGGTTCCAGTAGCCCATGACGACGACAGGGGCTTGCTCGCTGACGGTCCGGACCGCGTCGAAGACATGAGCCACCCGGCTTCCAGCCCGCAGGGCGACGTCGACGGCGACCTGGATCACCGGACCGTCCATACCCGGGTCGGTGTAGGGGACGCCGACCTCGACGGCGTCGACCCCGCCCTCGACCATCGCGAGCATTCCGGCGACCGACAGCTCGTAGCTGGGGAAGCCCACCGGGAGATAGCCGATCAGCGCCGCCCGGTTCTCCGCGCGGCAGCGCGCGAACAGCTCGTCGAGCCGGCTCACGCCAAACCGAACCAGCGGGCGGCGGTGTCGACGTCCTTGTCCCCGCGGCCGCTGCAGTTGATGACCACCACCCGGTCGTCCTGCGCCTGGGCACGGATCCAGGTGATCGCGCCGGCGAAGGCGTGCGCGGTCTCGATCGCGCACAAGATTCCCTCGGTCTTGGCCAGAACCTCCAGAGCCGCCATCGCCTCGGTGTCCGTGACCCCGGTGTACGTCGCACGGCCCGCGTCCCGCAGCCAGGCATGTTCTGGCCCCACGCCGGGGTAGTCCAGGCCGGCACTGATGCTCGTGGTGTCGAGGGTCTGGCCGTCGTCGTCCTGCATCAGGTAGCTGCGCGCGCCGTGCAGCACGCCTGGCGTGCCGGCCGTGAGCGGCGCCGCATGCCGGCCGGTGCCGACGCCGTCACCACCGGCCTCGCAGCCGACCAGGGCGACGGACTCGTCGGTGAGGAAGCGGTGGAACAGTCCCATGGCATTACTGCCGCCACCGACACACGCCACTGCCGCGTGCGGTAGCTCACCGGTCCGGTCGAGCAGTTGCTGGCGGGCCTCGACGCCGATGATCCGTTGGAAGTCGCGTACGACCATTGGGAAGGGGTGCGGACCCACGACGCTGCCGATCGCGTAGTGCGTGGTCTCGACGTTGGCCACCCAGTCGCGGAACGCCTCGTTGGTGGCGTCCTTGAGGGTCTTCGTGCCGGTGCTGACCGGGACGACCTCAGCGCCGAGCAGCCGCATCCGCGCCACGTTGAGCGCCTGCCGACGGGTGTCCTCCTCGCCCATGTAGACGGTGCACTCGAAGCCGAACAGCGCCGCCGCCGTGGCCATCGCAACGCCGTGCTGGCCGGCGCCAGTCTCGGCGATGACCCGCTGCTTGCCCATCTTCTTCGCCAGCAGCGCCTGACCCAGGACGTTGTTGATCTTGTGGCTGCCGGTGTGGGCCAGGTCCTCGCGCTTGAGGAACACCCGTGCCCCACGGCCGACGTGAGCGGCGAACCGCTTTGCCTCCGTCAGCGGGGTCGGACGGCCCGCGTAGTTGGTGAGCAGCTCGTCGAGCTCGCCCAGGAACACCGGGTCCTGCTGGGCCTCCGCATGGGCTCGGGCGAGTTGGTCCAGCGCCGCGATGAGGGCCTCCGGCACGAACCTGCCGCCGTACGGCCCGAAGTGCCCCGAGGCGTCGGGGAGCTCCTGGGCGGAGCCGGGTAGGCAAGACGTCGTCACTGTTGGTGCCTCACTGTTGCTCGTTGGTGAAGGTGCTGGCTGGTCACGGTGCTGGCCGCGGTCAGGGCTGGTGCCGCGCCGCCGGGTGGGCCCCGGCAGCGACGAGGTCCGCCACGGCCTGCCGCGGATGTCCACCCGTGACGACACCCTCCCCGACGAGCACCGCGTCGGCACCTTGAGCGGCGTACGCGAGCAGGTCGTGGGGACCGCGCACGCCCGACTCGGCGACCTTGATGACGCCGTCCGGGATCGTCGGGCTGAGCCGGCCGAAGACGCTGCGGTCCACCTCGAGGGTCTTGAGGTTGCGCGCATTGACCCCGACGAGCCGCGCACCGGCGTCCAGGGCCCGCGACAGCTCGTCCTCGTCGTGGACCTCGACCAGCGGCGTCATGCCGAGGGACTCGGTCCGCTCGAGCAGGCTGATCAGGGCTTCTTGCTCAAGGGCCGCCACGATCAGCAAGATGACGTCCGCGCCATGCGCCCGCGCCTCCCACAGCTGATAGCTGCTGAGGATGAAGTCCTTGCGCAGCACGGGTACGTCGACGCGCGCCCGCACCGCGTCCAGGTCGGCCAGGCTGCCCCCGAATCGGCGCTGCTCGGTGAGAACGCTGATGATGCTGGCGCCGCCGAGCTCATAGTCCTCGGCCAGCGCCGCGGGGTCGGTGATCGCTGCGAGCGCTCCTTTGCTGGGGCTGCTCCGCTTCACCTCAGCGATGACGGCCACCCCGGGCTGGCGCAGCGCGGCGTACCCGTCCTTGGCCCTGGACTGGGCGTGGGCCAGCTCCTTGAGCTGCTCCAGGGAAGTGTGTGCCTGCCGGGTGGCGAGGTCCTCACGCACACCGACGATGATGTCGTCGAGCACGCTCACCTCGCGGTCCCCGCCTCTGCTCGTCCTGCCGTGTTCCGGTCCGGTCACGGTAGACCGGCCATCCTGCCCGCCGCTCCGCGGGGTCCGTCCCAGCCCTCCCGCTCATCCTTGGCAACCGCCCGCCCTGGGAGGCCACCCGCGAGGTGTTCGAGCCCACGCGTGCGCGGGCCCGCCTGGCTCCGAACACCCGAGCCGCGCCCAGCGAGGTGTTCGGAGTCGAGCGGACCGCCACCCGCGTGGACGCGAACACCTCGTGCACAGGGCAACCAGCAATCCACATAACTGGGCGGCTCACCGGCCGGGGGCGTTGCTCGACCCAGGATGGGCCGATGAGCAGAGCCACCGACCGCGCGCTCGTTGCCCTGGCCCGAACACAACGCGGGCTGCTGTCCGATGCCGACGTCCAGCGCATGGTCGGACGGCCCGATGCGCTGGCTCGCTGCGTCGCCGGAGGGCTGTGGCAAGAACCGCTCCCGGGCGTGGTGGCCGCGGCCGCGCGTGCCGTCGACACGGACCTTAAGGAGAGCGCCGCCATGCTGTGGGTGAGACGGTCCATGCTCAGCCACTTCAGCGCTGCGCGCCGGGATGGCATCTGGGCACCGGAGTCGGACCTCGCCTGGCTGACCACGGAGTTCGGGAGCCCAGCGCGGAGCCAGCCAGGCCTGCGGGTGTACCCCAGCCGGCAACTCCCGGGGGCGTTCCGGTCGGACGGGTTCCACCGCTGGACGGCTGCCGACCGGACAATCGTCGACCTCGCCGGCGAGCTCACGCGCGCACAGGTCGAGGCTGTCCTGCTCAGTGCGATCCGCTTGGGGCGGACCACCGCCGCCCAGGTGGAGGCCACCGCTGTGTGCCTGCGGGGTCGGCGGGGTGTGGCGATGGTCAAGGACGTGACCCAGTTGTGGATGCCTGAGCGGGAATCGCTGCTGGAGGACCTCCTGTGCGGGATCGTCGTGACCGTGGTGCCCGCCGGCGTACGACGTCAGCACAAGGTCGCCGGCCGCGACGGTCGCGTCTTTGCGCGGCTTGATGTCGCCGTACCGGAGCTGCGCCTGGGGTTCGAGGCCGATGGCCTGCTCTTCCACTCGACGGACGCCCAGATCGCGCGGGACCAGGCCAGGGACCGACGCCTGATGGGGCTCGGCTGGACGATTGCCCGGTTCCGGGAGGGGGTGCTCAATGACGCTGCGCAGGTACGCCGCGACCTCGTCCAGATCCTCAGCGCCGGCGACCGGAGGCTCCCCGCCGCCTGAGGCTTGAGAGGTGTTCGGGCCCGAGCGTGCGCCCGCCCTCGTGTGGTCGAACACCTCGCGCAGGAAAGCCGCGTGGGCGTCAGCTGGTGGGGTCCTCGCCGCGGTCGAAGGCATCCCAAGCACCCTTGTCCGTGACCGGCGGCTCGACCGGCCGAGCCGCCGGCGACTGGTAGGACGCGCTGAGGGCTGCCCAGGACCGCCCACGTACGACGACGAGGACTCCAGACAGCACCAGCAGCAGCCCTCCCACGATCACCAACCAGGCCCAGAACCAGGACGTGGAGGAACCGCTGACCGCAGGGCCCGCAAGCCGGGCGCGCGTGGAGATCCCGTCGGCCAGCACTCGGCCGACGACAACGACCACACCGATCCCGGACGCGAGGACAAGCAGGCCGACCAGGACCCGTCCCCAGTGGCGGGTGGCGGCCAGGGCGACCACGCCCGCAAGCCCTACATAGCCCAAGGCCTGGGCGCCGGAGACGACCCGTGAGCCGCGGACGGAGGTCCTCACCGCGTCGATCGTGAGCTGCTGCCCCTCGGCGTAGCTGAACCAGGTTTGGGAGACAGCGAGCAGAACCAGGACCGAGCCCAACAGGCAGAGCAGGACGGCCAGCCGCAGCTCGCGACGTGGGCTCACGCGGGTCGAAGGGTCGACGCAGCGGCGATCGCCCGGAGGACGGCCGCAGCCTTGTTCTCGCACTCGGCCTGCTCGGCCGCCGGGTCGGAGTCGGCGACCAGCCCACCACCGGCCTGGACCACTGCCCGGCCGCCGTGCAGCACGGCGGTGCGGATCGCGATGGCCATGTCCATGTCGCCGGAGGAACCGAGGTAGCCCACGCAGCCGCCGTACAGGTTGCGGCGCACCGGCTCGAGGGACTCGATGATCTCCATGGCTCGAGGCTTGGGTGCCCCGGACAGCGTGCCGGCCGGGAAGGTTGCCGTGAGCACGTCGAAGGCGGACAGCCCGGGCGCGACCTGGCCGACGACGGTCGACACGATGTGCATGACGTGGGAGTACCGCTCGACGGTCATGAAGTCGACGACGTCGACCGTGCCGGGCGTGCAGACCCGCCCCAGGTCGTTGCGGCCGAGGTCGACGAGCATGACGTGCTCCGAACGCTCCTTAGGGTCCGCGAGCAGTTCCAGCGCGAGCGCCGCGTCCTCCTCGGGGGTGGCCCCGCGCGGCTTCGTGCCGGCGATGGGATGCAGCACCGCCTCGCCGCCGACGACCGTGACCAGAGCCTCCGGCGAGGAGCCGACCACGTCGTACGGCGACTCGCGGCCGGCGAAGCGCAGCAGGTACATGTACGGCGAGGGGTTCGTGGTGCGCAGCACCCGGTAGACGTCGAGGGCGTCCACGTCGGTCTCGATCTCGAACCTCTGGGACAGCACGACCTGGAAGGCGTCACCAGCCCGGATGTGCTCCTTCACGGTCTCGACGCCCGCCATGTGGTCAGCCGGGCTGGTGCGCCGGATCACCGTCGGAGCGATGTCCAGGTCCAGGACCGCGACCGAGGGCTCACCGGGCTTGCCGAGGTCGGCGACCATCGCGTCGAGGCGCGCGACGGCGTCGTCGTAGGAACCGCCGCGGACGACGTTGGCGACCAGCCAGATCGTGCCGTCGGAATGGTCCAGGACCGCGAGGTCGGTGGCGAGCAGCATGGTCAGCTCGGGCATCCCGAGCTCGTCCTTGGCGAGCGACGGCAGCTTCTCGAGCCGCCGGACCACGTCGTAGGACAGGTAGCCGACGAGGCCGCCGGTGAAGGGCGGCAACCCGGGGACGTGGGGGGTACGCAACAGCGCGTCCGCTTCGCGCAGCGCCTCCAGCGGGTCCGTGGAGGTGGTCGGCAGGCCCTCACCGAGCCAGAGGGCGACCCCGTCGCGCTCGGTCAGGACCCCCGCGCAGTGGACACCGACGAACGACCAGCGCGACCACTGCTTGCCTTGCTCCGCCGACTCGAGCAAGAAGGTCCCCGGCCGGTTTCGGGCCAGCTTTCGGTAGACCCCGACTGCCGTCTCGCCGTCTGCCAGCAGCCGACGCACGACCGGCACGAGCGGCTGGTCGAGGGCTGCGAACTGCTCGGCAGAGGGACTGGTGACGCCGAGCCTCATGATCGCCTCCGGCGAGGCGCGCTCATGTCCGCTGGCCGACCACGGCCGGTAGGGAGATGCGGTCAAAACAGGTCCGGTCCCCGGTGTGGCAGGCACCACCCACCTGGTCAACGCGCACCAGCAGGGTGTCGCCGTCGCAGTCGAGACAGACCGAGGTGACCCACTGCTGGGACCCTGACGTGGCCCCCTTGACCCAGTACTCCTGCCGCGAGCGCGACCAGTAGGTGCAGCGACCGGTGGTGAGGGTCAGGTGCAGAGCCTGGTCGTCCATCCAGCCGACCATGAGGACCTCGCCGGTGTCGTGCTGCTGGCAGACGGCGACGACCAGGCCATCCCTGTCACGCTTGAGTTGGGTGGCGATGGCGGGGTCGAGCTCTGTGGGGCGCGCGGCGGTCATGCCCTCATCCTTCCAGAAGGCCTGAGCAGCAACGGCCCACCGACGGCCAGCGCGAGAGCGATGCCGGACAGCGAACCCAGGGCGACGGGCAGCGACACCGCCGCGGACAGGGCCCCGACCAGTGGCGGTCCGGCGACGAAGCCGACGTACCCGAGGGCACTGACGCGGGCGAGGTCGGCGCCCTGCCTTCCGGGGGCGGCGCGGGCACCGACCGCGGAGTAGAGCACCGGTGCGAGCACCGAGGTTCCGGCCCCGGCGAGGACGAGCCCGGCCAGGGCGACCCCGGCCGTCGGCGCGAGCGCGACGACCAGGGCCCCGGCCCCGAGTGCCGTCGCGGCGCTGCCGAACAGCACGTCGGGGCGCACGTGCACGAACCCGCCCATGAGCCGTCCGACCGCCATCGAACCGGCGAACAGTCCCGGCCCGAGGCCGCTGACGGCGGGTGAGGCGCCGAGCCCGCGCTCCAGGTGCAGGGCGCTCCACGACCCGATCGCGTCCTCGCACAGGAAAGCCCCTGCAGTCAGCAGACCGATGGCGAGCAGCACCGCCGACAGGCCCGCGCGCGCGCCCGCCACCTCGTGCTGGTCAGCCTGTCGGTACGCCGGCTGGCCGGCCACCACGACCAGCACCAGCACGGTGACGGTGCCGAGGATGGGCAGCGGTCCCGCGCCGGCCTGCCGCGCGAGGCCGGCGCTCGCGCTCCCGACGAGCACCCCCACCGAGAAGGCACCGTGCGCGACGCTCATCAGCCGGTCGCCCTCGACCCGCTCCCAGGCCGCCACGGCGGTGTTCGCGACGATGTCGAGGCCTCCGGTGGCCAGACCCAGCAACACCAGGGCCGGCACCAGCGCCGCGAGCGAGCGAGCGAAGGCCGCCAGCGGCAGCACGAGGGCGAACAGCAGCATGGCCCCGGGCAGCGCCCGCCGGGCGCCGATGCGGTCGACGAGCCGGCCGGCGAAGGGCATGACCGGCACGGCCGAGAAGGCGATCGCCGCGAGCCCGATGCCGAGCTGTCCGTCGGACAGGTGGGCCTGCGCGCGGACCGCGGGCAAGGTGGCGGACCAGGCGCCCCAGAAGACGCCGAAGCTGGCGAAGGCCAGGAGCAGGCCTCGACGCTCGGCGGTCCGCGGCGGCGCGGTGCGAAGGACAGACGTCATCGCGACTGGGACATCCACGAGGCGTGCAGGTCGCCGTAGACACCGGGTACGTCGACCAGGTCGCGGTGTGCTCCTCGCTGTACGACGACGCCACGGTCGACGACCAGCACCTCGTCGGCGGCCTCGGCGGTCGAGAGCCGGTGCGCGATGGTCAGCGTCGTCCGACCCCTGGTGAGCGAATCAAGAGCCCGGGCGAGCCGGACCTCGGTCGCCGGGTCGACGGCAGAGGTTGCCTCGTCGAGAACGAGCAGGTCGGGGTCGGCGATGTAGGCCCGAGCAATGGCGACCAGTTGGCGCTCGCCCACCGACAGGGACTCACCCCGCTCCCCCAC
>JAYUBO010000108.1:0-6158 GCA_043740815.1 Frankiales bacterium
GCGTTGCAGATCTGCTCGAGCTGGGTGACCTGCTCGGGGGTGAGCGGGTCCAACAACCCCCTGCGGACGGCGGCGACGTGCCCGGGGGCCTGCTCGGCAAGGACCGCGTGGCCGGCGTCGGTGAGGGTCGCGAGGGTGACCCGGCGGTCGCCGGTGCACTGGGCGCGGGTGACCCAGCCACGGTCCTCCAGCTTGCCGATGGCGTGGGAGAGCCGGCTGGCGCTGGCATTGACGACCGAGGCAAGGTCGCTCATCCGCAGGGTCCGGTCGGGGGCTTCGGAAAGCTGGGCCAGGATCGCGTAGTAGGCGTGCGGGAAACCCGCGTCGCGCTGCAGCTGGGCGTCGAGCGACCCCATCAGGAGCTCGGTCGCACTGAGCCAGGCAAGCCACGCCCGCTGCTCGTCGGCGCTCAGCCACGCAGTCACGTCGTACAGGTTGCCACTGCCTGGCCCGGACGTCATGGAGATGCTCATGCCGCCGGCAGAAGTACTGCGGACAGGTCCAGCGTGTGCGCGGTGTGGTCGACCTTGGCCTGCAGGTAACGGGCGTTGGCGTTCGACAGGTGCACGGCGGTGGGTAGTACTTCACGCACGTCGATGCCGAGGCTGCGCAGCTGGGCCGACTTGTCGGGGTTGTTGCTGAGCAGGTCGACCTGGGGCACGCCGAGCGCGCCGAGCATCTCGGCGACAGCGGTGTAGTCGCGCTCGTCCTCACCGCGCCCGAGGGCGACGTTGGCCTGGTAGGTGTCGAGGCCGGCGTCTTGGAGAGCGTAGGCGTCGAGCTTGGCATAGAGGCCGATCCCACGGCCCTCCTGGCGCAGGTACAGCAGCCAGCCGCCGGCGAGGGTGATCCGCTCGGCAGCCTCCCGCAGCTGCGGCCCGCAGTCGCACCGCTCGCTGCCGAACACGTCCCCGGTGAGGCACTCCGAGTGCGGCCTGATCAGAGGTACGCCGGTTGCGTCGCCAAAGACGTCCCCCAACCCCAGGGCGAGGTGCTCTTTGCCGTCGGACAGGCCCGTGAACGTCACGACCTGAGCGGTCGTGCGGTAGTCGTCGGGAAAGCGCAGCGGAACCGTCACCCGGGTCCGGATCTCCGCCATGCCGCACTCCTCACGTGTTGGTTGAACTCTCAACCAACAGCATGAACTGCTTTAGTTGAACTGTCAACTTTTAACGTGGGGTCACGGGGCGGAATCGTCGCCGAGCAGGGCGTCGGCAAACGCCTCGGGCTCGAACGGTGCGAGGTCGTCGGGCCCCTCCCCCAGGCCGATCAGCTTCACCGGGATGCCCAGCTCACGCTGGACGGCGACGACGATGCCGCCCTTCGCGGTGCCGTCGAGCTTGGTCAGGACGATGCCGGTGACCTCGACCAGCTCGGTGAACATTCGGGCCTGCACGACCCCGTTCTGGCCGGTCGTCGCGTCCAGCACCAACAGCGTCTCGTCGACCGCGCCGTGCCTTTCCACGACCCGCTTGAGCTTTCCGAGCTCGTCCATCAGGCCGGTCTTGGTGTGCAGGCGCCCGGCCGTGTCGATCAGCACGGTGTCGGCCTTGAGCTCGATCCCGCGCTTCACAGCGTCGAAGGCAATGCTCGCCGGGTCGCCGCCCTCCGGCCCTCGGACCGTCTCGGCGCCGACCCGCGAGCCCCACGTCTCGAGCTGGTCCGCGGCAGCCGCCCGGAAGGTGTCGGCGGCGCCGAGGACGACGCTGCGCCCGTCGGCGACCAGGACCCGGGCGAGCTTGCCGCAGGTAGTGGTCTTGCCGGTCCCGTTGACGCCAACGACCAGCACGACGGCCGGCCGGTCGGCGTGCGGCAGGGTCCGCAGGCTCCGGTCGAGATCGCGGCCGAGGAGCGTCACGAGCTCCGCACGCAGCAGCCCACGCAGCTCCCCCGCGGTCCGCACGCCGTCGACGCGGACCATCGTCTTGAGCCGGGTGAGGAGCTCGGTGGTCGCGGCAACGCCCATGTCGGAGGCCAGCAGCGTGTCCTCCACCTCCTCCCAGGTCGCGTCGTCGAGGGTGTCTCGGCTGAGCAGCGCAAACAGCCCCCGGCCGAGCGTCGTCTGCGACTGGCTGAGCCGGGCCCGCAGGCGGGTCAGTCGGCCAGCCGTCGGCTCCGGTACGTCGAGACGTGGCTCCCCGATCAGCGCAGGCGAGACCTGCTCGTGACCGCGGTCGGGGGCCTTTACATCGCTGAGCAGGGGGGAGTCCACCCGGTCGACGGTGCGCAGTGGGGTGTCGCGGGGGACGGTTGCGTCGTCGCCGGTACCCGGTGTGTAGTCGACACCGGGCTGCGGCCTGGTGGGCCGCCCGGAGCCACGGCCGCGACTGCTGACCAGCCCTACGGTCAGGACAACACCCAGCAGCAGCACGACACCGAGCAGGAGCAGGATCGAGGTCACGCCACGTGTCTACCAGGGAGGGTCCACCTGGTCAGTCAGACGTTCTCGCGTTCCCGCAGGCGTTGGGACACCACGGTCGAGACACCGTCACCGCGCATGGTCACGCCGTAGAGGGCGTCGGCGATCTCCATGGTGCGCTTCTGGTGGGTGATGACGATCAGCTGCGAGGACTCGCGCAGCCCTTCAAGGGCCGCCAGCAGCCGGCTGAGGTTGCGGTCGTCGAGGGCTGCTTCGACCTCGTCCAGAACATAAAACGGCGACGGTCGGGCGCGGAAGATGGCGACCAGCAGCGCGATGGCGGTCAGGGACCGCTCGCCGCCGGACAGCAGCGACAGCCGCGAGACCTTCTTGCCGGCCGGCCGGGCCAGCACGTCGATCCCGGTCGCCAGCAGGTCATCCGGCTCGGTGAGCACCAGTTTTCCCTCCCCGCCGGGGAACAGCGTCGCGAAGACACCGACGAACTCGCGGGCGGTGTCGGCAAACGCCGAGGCGAACACGTCGTGGATGCGGTCGTCGACGTCCTTGACGACGACGAGCAGGTCGCGCCGGGTGGCCTTGAGGTCCTCGAGCTGGGTCGTGAGGAAGGCCGACCGCTCTTCGAGCGCGGTGAACTCCTCCAGCGCCAGCGGGTTGACCCGGCCCAGCAGCGCGAGCGCCCGCTCAGCGGACGCCGCGCGCTTCTCTTGCGCTGTCCGGTCATAGGGAACCGGGTCGCCGCCTTCGCCCTCCAGCAGGGTGACGGGTGGGACCAGCACGTTCGGTGAGTAGTCCGCATTCAGCGTCTCCAGCGGTACGGCGTACTCCTCGACGGCGCGTGCCTCCAGGGCCTCGATCCGCAGCCGCTGCTCGGCGCGGGCGACCTCGTCGCGGTGCACGACGTCGGTGAGCCGGTCGAGCTCCGCCGTCAGCTCGCGGCCGGAGGCCCGCAGCGTGAGCAGCTCGGCCTCGGTGACCGTGCGGGCCGCCTGGGCGGCCTCGCGCTCGGCGGCAGCGGCGGTGAGCGAGCCAGCGATTCGGTCGAGCGCCACCTGGGCGCCGCGCACGACGTCGGTCGCGATCAGAGCGCCGCTCTCGCGCTGGGACCGCAGGGCCACCAGCCGCTCCCGGGAGGCGCGCTCCTGGCGGGCAGCGCGTTCCAGGCCCTCGGCCCGGCCGGACAGCGCCCTGGCCCGCTCCTCGCCGGTGCGGACCGCGAGGCGCGCCTCGACCTCGGTGGCCCGTGCGTCGGCAGCGGACTGGACCAGGCGGTCGCGAAGGTCGGTGGCCGGCTCGGTGTCTGCGGGGGCCGCCGAAGCAGCAGCGAGGCGCTGTTCGAGCTCGGCGAGCCCCGACAGGTCGCGGTCGCGGGCCTCCTCAGCCCGCGTCCGGGCCTGCCCGATCCGGCCGGCCTCGGCCTCAGACGACTGGACCGCGGACGCGAGCAGCCCGAGCTGCTCGCCGAGGGCCGCCATCCGGGCGTCGCTGTCGTGCAACGCCGCGAGCGCCTGGTGGACGGTGGTCTGCCGCTCGGCCACCGCTGCCTGCGCTGCGGAGACCTCTACGACGAGCCGGGCATGCTGCCGGTACGCCTCGTCGTGCTGCAAGGCGGCTTCGTCGACGGCCGCCTGCACCTCGAGCAGCGAGGGGGCGCTGGCGCTGCCGCCGGCGGCCCAGTCGGCACCGAGCAGGTCACCTTCCTGCGTGACGGCCCGGACATCAGGGACGGCCTCGACCAGTCGGCGGGCGTCTTCCAAGGACGCGACGACAGCGACCCGGCGCAGTGCCCGGGTCAGGGCCGGGCGCAGCGAGGAGGGCGCGTCCACCAGGTCGATCGCCCACACCGCTCCAGCAGGCAGCGACGGCCACCCGCCGTCCTCGTAGGACGCCCCACTGACGAGTAGCCCCGCGCGTCCGGCGTCACCAGCCTTCAGGTGGTGCAGCGCGGCGGCCGCGTCAGCAGGCGAGGCCACGGCGACAGCGTCGGCGATGGCGCCCAACGCGGCCGCGACGGCCACCTCCCGGCCGGCCCGGACCGTGACGAGCTGTGCGACGGTCCCGAGCACGCCGGGCAGGCCGGCGGCGAGCAGGTGCCCGGAGCCGTCCTTGCGGGCCAAGGACAGCGACAACGCGTCGCGCCGGGCGGCCCACGTGGTGCGGTCCCGCTCTGCCTCCCGCTGGTCGGACTGCAGGGCGGCCAGTCGGTCCTGCTCGTCGGCGAGGGCGTGTGCGGCCTGCTCGTGCCGCTCGTCGAGGTCGACCTCTCCTTCGTCCAGCCCACCGGCCTGCGCCTGAAGCGCCGCGAGGTCACTGACAGCCCGCGCGACGCGGGCCCGCGCCTCGGTGAGGCCCGCCGACAGCCGGCCGATCTCGGCCTCGGCCGCGGTGGCCCGCGAGCGCAGCGCCCCGACCTGCCCGGTGAGCTTCGCGAGCCCCTCCCGGCGATCGGCGATGGCCCGGCGGGCGACGACGAGCGCCTTCTCCTCCGAGGCCAGGGCCGCCTCCGCATCGGTACGACGGGTCACGGCGGCCGTCAGCAGTTCGGTGTCCTGTCCCCTCTGCTCGGCGAGCTCGCTCTCCTGCTCGCGCACCGAGGCCGCCTCGCGCTCGAGCTGCTCAGGGTCGCGGCCCTGCCGGGCCTGCTCAGGCAGCTCCGAGACCAGGTGTCGGCGGCGCTCGGAGGCGAGCGTGGCCGTACCGCGCAACCGTTCCTCCAGGGCGGACAGTCGGTACCACGTCTCTTGCGCCCGGGCGACCCGCGGCGCCTTCTCAACGGTGGCGACCTCGAGCTGCTGCTCGCGTTGCTGGGCCTCGGCAAGCTGCCTGTCGACCTCGCTGCGGCGATCGCGCACAAGGGTCTCGTCGCGCACCTCGGCATCGAGCGCGGTCCGCAACTGCAGGAGGTCATCAGCCAGCAGGCGCAGCTTCGCGTCGCGCAATTCGGCCTGCACCTCACTCGCCCTGCGGGCGACCTCGGCCTGCCGGCCAAGCGGCCTGAGCTGCCGCCGCAGCTCGACCGTGAGGTCCTGCAGGCGGGTGAGGTTGGTCTGCATCGCCTCGAGCTTGCGGAGCGCCTTCTCCTTGCGCTTCTTGTGCTTGAGGACTCCAGCGGCTTCCTCGATGAAGGCCCGCCGGTCCTCCGGCCGGGCACTCAGGACGGCGTCGAGCTGGCCCTGGCCGACCACGACGTGCAGCTCGCGGCCAATACCGCTGTCACTCATGAGCTCCTGCACGTCGACCAGACGGCACTTGGTGCCGTTGATGCTGTACTCCGACGCGCCGTCCCGGAACATCAGCCGGGTGATCGACACCTCGGCGTACTCGATCGGGAGCGCCCCGTCGGTGTTGTCGATCGTGAGGGTGACTTCAGCCCGCCCAAGCGGGGCCTTTCCAGGCGTACCAGCGAAGATGACGTCCTCCATCTTGCCGCCGCGCAGGGCTTTGGCGCCCTGCTCACCGAGCACCCAGGCGATGGCATCGACGACGTTGCTCTTGCCCGAGCCGTTGGGGCCGACCACGCAGGTGATCCCCGGCTCGAAGCGCAGGGTCGTCGAGGACGCGAAGGACTTGAAGCCCTTCAGCGTGAGGCTCTTGAGGTGCACGCTCCGCCGATCTGGACCGCTTCGAATACCTGGGGAAGGCCGAACGCGACTGTACCGGCGCGTCCCGAACTACGGTGCAGCCCCAACGTCAGGCGTGCGTTCGCGCGCCGCGCAGTGCGCATGGACCCGGTACGACGAAAGGCGCCTCCCCGTCAGAGAAGCGCCCGTCGAGGCACTGG
>JAYUBO010000109.1:0-6752 GCA_043740815.1 Frankiales bacterium
AACCGCGAGACCGCAACGTCCAGGGCTGCGGTGAGGTCAGCCTCCGAGCAGGTGTCGGCAACGACAGTCGCCACCTGGTCGCCGGCTAGGTCCTCCAGCTCATCGCGGGTCCCGAGGGCGTAGGGGAGCCGGGGGTCGTCGCTGCAGCGGTCGGTGGCGACGACCGCCCAGCCGGCATCGACCAGCGCCCGCACCGTGGCGGCGCCGATCCCCCGGGCAGCACCGGTGACCAGGGCGGTCCTCACGCGGGCTCGGCCGTGAGCCAGGACACGACGGTGGCCTCGAGGTCGTCGAGGGCCTGGTCCAGCAGGGCGAGACCCTCGGGCGCGGAGGCGCCTCCCGGGTCGCCGAGGATCCCGTTGGAGGTGACGGAGCGCAGGCCTGCTCGCCGCAGCTGGGGGAGCAGCTCGCGTAGGCCCGCGGTGGCGCCGGCCTCACGAGAAGCCCCCACCCGCAGCGGATCCAGCGCCAGCATGACCGAGGTCTCGGTACGTCCGGCGTGCGCGTCGCCGCCCCAGCGGGGCGACCAGACGAGCACGTCGCGGCTCTCGTCCCGAAGCCGGGAGCAGGCAGCCGCGAGAGAGGGGGCGTTGCCGCCGTGACCGTTGACCAGCACCACGTGCTCGAAGGTGTCGGTGGCCGACCGGACCAGCTCGACGAGCAGCAGCTCCAAAGCCTCGTGACCGATCGACAGGGTCCCGGCAAAGCCGGCGTGCTCCCCGCTCGCGCCGTAGGGCATCGATGGAGCCACGACGACGTCAGCGCGGCGGCGGGCAAGACCGCTCGCCAAGGCGAACGCGATGTCGGTGTCGGTCGACAGCGGCAGGTGCGGGCCGTGCTGCTCGGTGGAGCCCACGGGTACGGCAAGCACCTGGTCGGGCATGTCCGGCCAGGCCAGGTCAGCCATGTCCGTCACGACGGCAGCACGACCTTGGGGCCCCTCACGTGACGGCCCACCCGCTGGGGGCCTGCGACAGGTAGCCGTGGTGCACGAGGAACTCGAGCAGCGCGTCCGCTGCCTCCGGAGCGTCGACGGGGCCGACGACGACGGGCGGCTCGTGCGAGAGCAACGCCCCGGTCAAGGCCAGCAGCCGCTCGCGGGACGTTCCCGTCGGGGCCGGCAGGTGTCGGGGACGCGGTCGGGCAGGCCGGGCCTGCACGACCCGGACGGCTGAAGGGACCAGCGCGGCGTCCACGACGGGAATGGTGGCACCCGACGCCGCCAGTGACGCGGGCAGCGAGGCGCGGCGAAGCCGGACCCCGGCGCCTTCGACGGAGCAGACAGCCGGCAGCGGCACCCGCATCCGCTCGCGCCGGCCGTAGTCCAGGCGCCGCTCAGCGAGCAACTCGGTCTCCCCGCCGTCCATGGACGCCAGTTCCAAGGACACCAGCCCGGGGGCCTGCGCCACGCCGAGCTCGTGCGCGACGAAGGCGGGCAGTGCCCCCGTCCCCCGGTCCGCAGACCGGTCGGCGCACAGCACGAGGTCGGGCAGCTCGCCCGCGAGGGCCGTCACGAGGGCCCGTGCCAGGGCCTGCTCGTCGGCGACGAGCTCCTCCAGGTAGGACTGGTGGGTGGCGACCCGCAAGACCTCCGCCCCCAGCGCCAGGGCCTCCCGGAGCGGCCCCTCGACCTCCGGGCCTCCGAGGGAGATGGCCAGAACCCTTGCGCCCCAGGCAGAACCGATCCGCAGAGCGTGCTCGAGGGCGGCGGCGTCCGAGGCGGACAGGGCCGCCGCACGCGGCTCTCGGGTGATCGTGCCGGACAGCGGGTCGACCGCAGCCCGCAGGTCGGTGCAGCGCAGCAGCGCGACGACCAGGCCGCCCATCAGCCGCTCCGGAACACGACGCCGTGCCCGCCGTCGGGGTAGGTCCAGGACAGGGCACCGTCGCTGTCGCAGACTTGGTAGCAGGTGCCGCACTCGAAGCACTGCTCATAGTTGAACAAGATGCCACCGTCCGAGGTCGGCGCGAACAGGTTTGCCGGGCACGCCGTCACACACGCCTTGGTCGTGCAGGAGCGGCAGATGTCGCTGTCGACGACGATGTGCGGCCGCTCGCCGACGCGGAACTCCACCGTCTCCATCCGGTCCTCGAAACTGATCCCGTCCCAGGTCATCGGAACGTCCTCCCACCGGCGAGGCCGTCCGCGGCCAGGTGCCGCAGCTTCACGCCGTTGCGCTTGGCTGCGCCCCGCAGGAGGCTGATCGCTCCCGGCTTGGCGGTCGGGTTCGTCACGGTGAACAGCCCTTCGACGAGGTCGGCGATCAGTTGCGGGTAGCGCTGTTGCACCCGGTCCGAAAGCACCAGTGCCGGTGCCTTGCGCAGGCGCTTGTGGTCCTGCAGCACGAAGCTCGACTCCAGGTCCTTGCGGTACGACGACAGCTCCGCGCCGTCCAGCACGTGGGCCGCCGCAGCCCGCCCCGCGGCCAGGCCGGAGCCGATCGCGAAGTTGACGCCCTCGAGCCAGATCCCGGCCGCGAGGCACAACCCGGCCGCATCGCCGGTGAGCAAAAAGCCGGGGGCGTGCAGCTGGGGCAGGTGGTCATAGCCACCCTCGGGGATCAGGTGTGCGGAGTACTCCTTGACCTCCGCACCCTGCACCCATGGCGCGATCGCCGGGTGTGCCTTCAGGTCCGCGACCAGCTGCTCAGGACGGACCCCGGACTTGGCCAGCCCGTCGACGCTGACCACGACACCGACCGAGAGCGTGTCCCGGTTGGTGTAGACGAAGCCGCCGCCGGCAATTCCCTTTGTGCAGCCGAGGATCTCGACGTCCACCCCCTCCAGCCCGCGGACCCCGAAGCGCTCGTCGATGACGTCCTTGGGAAGGCCCAGCACCTCCTTCACCCCGAGGGTGAGGTGCTTCGGGTCGGTCTTGGGGAGCAGCCCCAGCTCCTTGGCGAGCAAGGAGTTGACCCCGTCCGCGGCGATCACGACCGTGGCCCGAAGGTCGCCGTCCGGCCGGTCGGTGCGCACGCCGACGACCCGACCGGCCTCCCGGATCAGGCTGGTCGCGACGGTGCTCGTGACCAGCTGCGCGCCGGCCTCGACGGCCTTGCCGGCCAGCCAGCCGTCGAAGTCCGAGCGCAGCGTCGTGCACCCGTTGTACGGCACCTGCCCCCACGTCTGGCTCCGGAAGTCGACCGTCAGCGCCTGGGTGCCGGTGAGGATCATCGTCGACCGGCGGGTGACCCAGCGCTGGACGGGAACCTCCTCCCACCAACCGGGGAGCACGTCGTCCAGCACTCGGCCGTAGACCACGCCGCCGTAGACGTTCTTGGAGCCGGGGTACGGACCGCGTTCCAGAAGCACCACGCTGAGCCCTGCCCTGGCCGCCATGAGTGCGGCGGACGACCCGGCCGGGCCGGCACCCACCACGATCACGTCGTAGGTCACCGGCCCACCCCCAGGCGGTGGGCGAGCTCGACCAGCAGGGCGTGGGCGTCGGTGACCAGGCCGAGGTCGGCCATTGCCGTCATCGGGCAGGACGGGTCGGTGTTCACGCTGACGATATGCCGCGGGGTGCCGAGCCCGCCGGTGTGTTGGCTCGCACCGGCTACGCCCATCGCCAGGTAGAGGTCGGGGTGCAGGGTCACGCCCGTCGTACCGATCTGCCGGTCGTGGTGCATCCAGCCGGCATCGGTGACGACCCGGGTCGCGCCCGCACCAGCACCGAGGCGGGCGGCGACGGCCTTCAGCAACTCGAAGGTCCGGTCGGCCTCGGCGTCGCTGGCACCTCGGGCGACCAGGCCCGCGCCCCCGCCGACGACCCGGCTCGACTCGGCCAGGTCCATCGTGGCGGGGTCGGGCTCGAGGACGGCGAGCCGCTCGGCATCGACACCGGGGGCGACCTCCAGCAGTACCTCGAAAATCTCCCCGTTGGTCGGCGGCAGGGCGCTGCGCGAGCCGGGTACGAGCGTCACGAGGGCCTTGCCGTCGCAGACCAGGTCGACCTCGAGCCGGCCGTCGAGGCGGGCGAGCGTGGCGTGCACGGCGTCCTTCTCGACCCGGGCGCTGGTGGCATAGGCCAGCAGCGGCCGGCCGAGGGCGGCAGCCAGTCTCGGAGCGAAGTCCCGGCCGTCCGGGCTGGCGGGGAGAATCAGAAGTCGCACGTCCTGCAGCAGTGGCACCAGGGCCCACGCCAGCCCGGCCGGAGCCGCTCCAGCGGTCTCGGCCTGCCAGGCCCGAGCCGCGCCCAGCTCGGCAGCGGCCTGTGTGGTTCCCGAGCCCAGCAGCAGCACCCGCCCGCCCGCCTCGGCGACGGCCTCGGCCGCACCGACCGGGAGGACGCCGGCGCGGACGATGACGACCGCAAGCCGGCTCAGCTCGAGCGCCTCCCTGCCCTCCCGGCCCAAGTGGGTGGTCGTCGCAGTCATGGTCATAGCCCGACCGCCACTCGATGGCCTTCGATCACAGCGGCGTGTGCCCTTCGCGGAGCGACGCAGTCACCGACCCGGTGCACCGGGAACGGCGCGTCGGCAAGGGCATGGAAGAGCGCGTCGTCGGCGCGTTGCTGAACGGCGCAGACCACCCAGTCGACAGTCCGGGTCACGTCGGTGCCCGTCGGGTGGTGCTGCAGGGACACGGTCACCCGGTCCCCCTTGGTCGCAGCCCCCATCGGTACGACGTCCGTCGTCTGGCGGATGCCACGCGCGGACGCCTTCACGTTCCACGTCTCCAGATCCAGGGTGATGCCGAGGTCCTGGCCGACGACCATGCCAGGTGTGGCGACCTCGACGTCGCACCCCCGGTCGGCCAGCAACTCGCTGACGCTGGTGGCCTGGTGGAACCCGAGCTCGTCGACCACCAGGACGTCACCGTGCGGTGCGGCGCGGCCTTCCAGGACGTCCCGCACGTCGACGACCCGCGCCAGGTCCCCTGCCCACCAGGGACGGTTGGGCACGGCCCCGGTGGCGACGACGACGACGTCCGGCCGCTCCGCCAGCAGGAACTGCTCGCTCACCTCGGTCGAGGTCTTCGTGTCGACCCCGACCCGCTGCGCTGCCGCGACGAGGTTGCGGGTGATGTCGAGGAACTCCGCCCGGCTGGGGACGCTGGCAGCCACGGGAACCTGACCACCGAGTCGCTCCGAGCGCTCGAACAAGGTCACGTGGTGGCCACGCTCCGCGGCGGTGACCGCCGCCTGAAGCCCGGCTGGACCCCCACCGACGACGTAGACCCGCTGAGAACGCCTGCGGGGTAGCGGAAGTGAGATCGCCTCCCTACCGGTGCGCGGGTTCTCGATGCAACCGAGCCAGCGGTTCAGGCCCATCCGCCCGACGCACTCCTGGTTGCACGACAGGCAGGTCCGGATGTCACCGGCAGCACCGGCACGAGCCTTGCGGACGAAGTCCGGATCGGCGATCTGTCCCCGCACGACACCGATCAGGTCTGCCTGACCGGCCCGCAGCGCACGTTCGGCCTGCAGCGGGTCCTTGAACCGGCCAACGCCCACGACGGGGATGCTGACCGCCTCGCGGATCGCGGTCGGTATGAACATGGCGTAGCCCGGTGGCACCTGCATCGACGCCTCGATCATGTAGAGCGTCGCTGTGGCGACCCCGATGGAGGTGTTGATGTAGTCGACCTGCCCGGTGGCCTCACACAGCTTCGCGACCTCCACCGCCTCGTCGATCCTGGTCCCTCCCTCGATCAGCTCGTCGCCGCACAGCCGCACCCCGAGGGCCTTGTCCGGCCCGAGCACGGCGCGGACGGCCCCGACGATCTCGAGCAGCAGGCGGGCGCGGTTGGCAAGGGAGCCGCCGTACAGGTCGGTGCGGGTGTTCGTTGCGGGGGACAGGAAGCCGCGCACGATGCTGGAGTGGCTGCACTGCAGCTCGACCCCGTCGAAGCCGCCCTGGAGGCAGTGCTCCGCCACCAACGCGTAGCCGTCGACGATGGACCGGATCTCGTGGAGCTCCACGGCTTTGGGCACTTCACGAAACAGCGGATCGGGCACCGGGGACGGGCCCCACACCGGGAGCCGGCTGAACATGCTCGAGGCCTGACCGCCGTTGTGGTTGAGCTGCGCCAGGATCGGTACGCCGTGCGCGTGGACCGCCTCGGTGATGCGGCGGTAGCCCGGGATGACCTTCGGGTCGAAGCCGTGGATCAGCTTCTCGTAGGGCCAGTCCGTGACGTGCGTGCTGTGCTCCTCGGTGATGATCAGCCCGGCGCCGCCGGCCGCACGGGCGGCGTAGTAGGCGGCGTGCTGCTCGGTCGGCATCCCACCCGCCGCAAAGTTCGTCAGGTGGGCACTGAAGACGACCCGGTTCGAGACGGTCAGCGGCCCGATCCGCAGCGGGGTGAACAGATGCGTGAACCTAGACATCGTGGGCCCGCCTGCGCCCCTCGAGGATCGCCTCGAGGATCGTCCGGGGTGCCACGCAGTCCCCGGCCCGTGGCGTCCCCGTGACATACAGGTCCTCCAGCGGCAACCGGTGCCCACAGTCGACGACGACGTCCGCAGGAACCTCCCGCTGCTCGCCGGTCCACACATCCTCGAGCAGCGCCGTACCGCCCGATACCCTGCGCAGCAGCGATTTCAGCTCCCTGGGCACACCGAGCCGCTGCAGCCGGGTATTGCAGTCCGCGAGGTCACCGGTCATCGACAGCAGGGTCCCGGCGACCGGGTCGCCCGTCACGATCCGCACCTCGCGGCCCTCCCCGGCGAGCTTCTCCGCGACGCTCACCCCCACCGGCCCACCGACCGGGTCGTGCACGACGACCGCGCCCTGCGGCAGGCCCCCCCG
>JAYUBO010000110.1:0-1809 GCA_043740815.1 Frankiales bacterium
CGGCCGTCGCTCTCGCGGGCCAGGAAGCGATGCACCTCCAGGGCGACCGCCAGCCGATGGGCGGTCGCGCGGGACAGCCCGGTCCGCTCGGTGAGGGCCGCGAGCGTGTGCGCGCCCGCCTGCACGGCATCAAGGACAAGAACAGCTTTGTCCAGGACACCGACTCCGCTAGTCTGTTCCACATAGCGATACAACCATCTCAACATGTGAGAAAGCAAACGAGGGAGCCGAAGATGGCACGCACGCTCGCCGAGAAGGTCTGGGACGACCACGTCGTGCGGCGGGCGGAGGGCGAGCCCGACCTGCTCTACATCGACCTGCACCTGGTGCACGAGGTGACGAGCCCACAGGCTTTCGATGGGCTGCGCCTGGCTGGACGGCCGGTCCGTCGCGCCGACCTGACCCTCGCGACCGAGGACCACAACGTCCCCACGGACCTGCTGCAGGGCCCGATCGTGGACCCTGTCAGCCGGGTGCAGGTCGAAACCCTGCGCAAGAACTGCGCAGAGTTCGGGGTACGGCTCTACCCGATGGGCGATGCGAGCCAGGGGATCGTGCATGTCATCGGCCCGCAGCTGGGGATCACCCAGCCGGGCATGACGATCGTGTGCGGCGACAGCCACACGTCCACCCATGGCGCCTTCGGCGCGCTGGCGTTCGGGATCGGCACCAGCGAGGTCGAGCACGTCCTCGCCACGCAGACCCTCCCGCTTCCCCGGCCGAAGACGATGTCTGTGACGGTGAAGGGGGCGCTGCCCGAGGGCACCACCGCCAAGGACCTCGTGCTCGCCCTCATCGCGCAGGTCGGGACCGGCGGAGGCCAGGGCTATGTCGTGGAGTATCGCGGCGAGGCGATCCGGGGCCTTTCGATGGAGGGCCGTATGACGGTCTGCAACATGAGTATCGAGTGGGGCGCCCGCGCAGGCATGATCGCGCCGGACCAGACCACCTACGACTACCTGCGGGGGCGTGATCACGCGCCCTCCGGTGCTGACTGGGACGCTGCGGTTGTGGCCTGGGATGCGCTGGCCACTGACCCGGACGCCAGCTTCGACAAGGAGGTCGTGCTCGACGCGACAGCCATCACCCCGTTCGTCACCTGGGGCACCAACCCTGCACAGGGATGCGCCCTGGCCGATGTCGTCCCCGACCCGCAGGCGCTGCCGGAGGGCAACGCTCGGGACGCGGCCGAGCGGGCCCTTGGCTACATGGGCCTGACCGCTGGTACTCCGCTACGCAACATCGCCGTCAACACCGTCTTCCTCGGCTCATGCACCAACGGTCGCATGGAGGACCTCCGAGCCGCCGCCGCGATCCTGCGGGGCCGCCGGGTGGCACCAGGAGTGCGGATGCTGGTCGTGCCCGGCTCCATGGTGGTGAAGCTCGAGGCGGAACGAGAGGGCCTGGACGCCGTCTTCACTGCCGCCGGCGCAGAATGGCGCAGCGCCGGGTGCTCGATGTGCCTCGGCATGAACCCTGACACCCTCAAGCCCGGGGAGCGCAGTGCCTCGACTAGCAACCGCAACTTCGAGGGCCGGCAGGGAAGGGGTGGACGCACCCACCTCGTGTCACCCCAGGTAGCCGCGGCGACTGCCGTGATAGGTCGGCTCGCAGCACCCTCAGACCTGACCAACGACAGCGCCGAGAGCGGGCAGTGATGGACCCCTTCGTCAGCCACACCGGCACAGCTGTCGGCCTGCGCCGCAGCGACGTCGACACCGACCAGATCATCCCGAGCGACTGGCTCAAGCGCGTCGAGCGGACCGGCTTCGGGGCGGGCCTGTTCAGCGAGTGGCGAGAGGACCCGTC
>JAYUBO010000111.1:0-1585 GCA_043740815.1 Frankiales bacterium
CGCAGATGGTCTTCGAGGACCAGCTCGCGGCCCTGCACCACGACTCCAAGACCAGCGGCACGCAGGGCGGCGAGCTGGACCTGGCGCTGCTCGTCGACGGCCTTGCCGCCGAGCGTGAGCAGGGCATCACCATCGACGTGGCTTACCGGTTCTTCTCGACACAGAAGCGCAAGTTCATCGTCGCCGACACCCCCGGACATGAGCAGTACACCCGCAACATGGTGACCGGGGCGTCCACCGCGGACCTGGCGATCATCCTGGTGGACGCCCGCCGCGGAGTGCTCACGCAGACCCGCCGGCACAGCTTCCTGGTGTCCCTGCTGGGCATCACCAAGGTCGTGCTCGCGGTCAACAAGATCGACGCCGTCGGCTACTCCCAAGCCGTCGTCGAGCAGATCGACGCCGACTACCGCGCGTTCGCCGCCGGCATCGGCCTGACCGACATCGTCACGATCCCGACGAGCGCCCTCAGGGGCGACAACGTCCTCACCCGCAGCGCCAACACCCCCTGGTACGACGGCCCTACGCTGCTCGGCCACCTCGAGGTGGTGCCCAGCACCGAACAGACCCAGCACGGTCCGTTCCGGATGCCGGTGCAGTGGGTCAGCCGGCCCAACCTCGACTTCCGCGGGTTCGCCGGCCAGATCGCCGGAGGCCAGGTGCGCCCCGGCGACGAGGTCCGCGTGCTGCCGAGCGGCCGGGTCTCCACTGTCGCGCGGATCGTCACCATGGACGGCGACCTCGAGCAGGCCCAGGCCCCCCAGTCGGTGACTCTCACCCTCACCGACGAGGTGGACGTCAGCCGGGGTGACGTGCTCGCCGCAGCCGACGACTCCCCCGAGGTCGCGGATGAGTTCCAGGCCACCGTCGTCTGGATGGGCGAAGTTGAGCTGCAGCCCGGTCGCCGCTATCTGCTCAAGACCGGTGCGCGGACGGTGACAGCCGTCCTGAGCACGCCTGACCACAAGGTCGACGTGAACACGATGGAGCGGCTGCCCGCGCAGACGCTGGCGCTCAACGAGATCGGCGAGTGCACGGTCAAGCTCGACCGGGCGGTTCCGTTCGACCCCTACACCGCCAACCGCGACCTCGGCGGGTTCATCCTCATTGACCGGCTCAGCAACAACACCGTCGGTGCGGGGATGCTGCGCAAGGCCGTCCGCGGGTCGGAGAACGTGCACTGGCAGGCGACGGACGTCGGGAAGGCCTCCCACAGCGCCCTGAAGGGGCAGCACCCGTGCGTAGTGTGGTTCACCGGTGTCCCGAGCTCGGGCAAGTCCACGATCGCCAACCTGGTCGAGCAGCAGTTGTTCGCCCGAGGGCGGCACACCTACCTGCTGGACGGCGACAACGTGCGGCACGGCCTCAACCGTGACCTGGGCTTCAGTGCCCCGGAGCGCGTCGAGAACATCCGGCGGGTCGGTGAGGTGGCCCGGCTGATGGTCGATGCCGGCCTGATCGTGCTCGTCACCCTCGTCTCGCCGTACCGGGCGGAGCGAGCTGCGGTGCGGGCCCGACTCGAGCCGGGTGAGATGTTCGAGGTCTTCGTCGACGCGCCGCTGGCGGTCGTGCAGGAGCGCGACCC
>JAYUBO010000112.1:0-3477 GCA_043740815.1 Frankiales bacterium
ACTCCAAGGGCATCCCCACGCTGATCGTGCCCACCGTCCTGTTGGCGGTCGTGACGATCGGCGCCTACCTGCTGCCTCTCGTCCAGACGAAGGGGGTGACGGTCACCGACTTGGGACGGGGACTGTCAGTCGCGGCCGGCGCCGTCGGCGTCGGGGCTGCCCTGTGGTGGCGACGACACTCTCCGCAGGGCAACCGCGGCGCCTGGGGCTGGGTCGGAGCAGCCCTGCTGCTGACGCCCGTGGTCGCGGTTCTGCGCGGCACGAGCTTCGGACGACACGACCCCACGTCCTGGGCCAGCCTCGTCGTCGAGGACGTCGTGCTGCTCGTGCCCACGGTGGGCCTCTACGTCCTGAGCTCCCGCGGCTACCTGCGGCAGGCACGACGCTGGCGGCAGCTCGAGACCGCGGTGCGCGCCGTACGCGCCTCGTCCGCCCTGCTGCCGGGACTGTCGATCACCCCAGAGGACAACGCGGGCCTGCCCGGACGCGAGGACGTCCTACGCCTGATCACGGCCGCCCAGATGCAGGTCGCGCTGCAGCCCGTCATCGACCTCGCGACCGGCGCCATCGTCGGCCACGAGGCTCTCGCCCGCTTCGCTGGCCGCATCCCGACCGACCGGTGGTTTCGGGCAGCCGGCCTGCACGGGTTGGGCCTTGAGCTCGAGCGAGAGACCCTGTCCCGGGCCCTCGACCAGATCGCGAACCTGGCCGACGAGCATTTCCTGGCTGTCAACGCCTCCCCGGCCTCCCTCCGCGACCCGCAGGTGCTGGCCCTCATGCGTGCCGCCGACCTGTCCCGCGTCGTCGTCGAGATCACCGAGCACGACGCCGTCGACGATTACGAGGACACCCGCTGCGTGCTCGCCTCCTTCCGCCGTGCGGGGGCGCGGATCGCTGTCGACGATGTCGGGGCCGGCTTCGCCAGCCTGAGGCACGTCCTGCTGCTCCAGCCCGACGTCGTCAAGCTCGACACCAGCCTGATCCGCGACGTGCACGACAGCCCCCGTCAGCAGGCCATCGTCCGGGCCCTCGTGACCTTCTCCGACGAGGTGGGCGCTGTCGTGCTCGCCGAGGGCGTCGAGGTCGCCGAGCAGGTGCCCGCCCTGCTGGCTGCGGGCGTCACCCTGGGGCAGGGGTGGCACCTCGGCGTACCCATCATGGCGGCCGTGAGGTCCGGCTAGCCCACGGGAGGGTCAGAAGCCGAGCTTCTTGAGCTGTTTGGGGTCCCGCTGCCAGTCCTTGGCGACAGTCACCCGCAGGTCGAGGTAGATCGGGGTCCCGAGCATCGTCTCGATCTGCTTGCGGGCGGTGATGCCCACGTCCCGGAGCCGGGAGGCACCCTTGCCCAAGATGATGGCCTTCTGCGAGTCGCGCTCGACGTGGATCGTGGCGTAGACGTCGAGCAGCGGCTTGTCGGCGGGCCGGTCGGCGCGGGGCAGCATCTCCTCGATGGTGACGGCGATCGAGTGCGGCAGCTCGTCGCGGACGCCCTCCAGGGTGGCCTCGCGGATCATCTCAGCGGCCAGGACCTGCTCCGGCTCGTCGGTCAGCTCGCCGTCCGGGTAGAGCATCGGTCCCTCGGGCAGCCGGCCGACCAGCAGGTCCTCGAGCAGCTGCACCTGGAAGCCGTCGACCGCGCTGGTAGGGACCACGTCGGCCCAGTCGGCCAGCGCGGACACCGCCAGCAGCTGCTCACCGACCCGGTCCTTGGTGACGAGGTCGGTCTTGGTGACGATGGCAAGGACGGGGGTCGTGACCTGGGCGAGCTCGGCGGCGATGAAGCGGTCCCCCGGTCCGATCTTGTCGTCTGCGGTCACGCAGAAGCAGATCACGTCAACGCTGGCATAGGTCTCGCGCACCAGGTCGTTCAGTCGCTCGCCCAGCAGGGTCCGCGGCTTGTGCAGCCCCGGGGTGTCGACGAGCACCAGCTGGGCGTCGTCGCGGTGGACGATGCCGCGGATCGCGTGCCGGGTCGTCTGTGGCCGCGAGGAAGTGATCGCCACCTTCTGCCCGATGAGGGCATTGGTGAGGGTGGACTTGCCCGCGTTGGGCCGCCCGACGAAGCAGGCGAAGCCCGAGCGGTAGGTCATGGTCATCAGTGTGCCGGAACGGCGCGGCGGGGACCGGGTCAGGTGGAGCGGGACTCGCGAAGCACGCCGTCAGGCCCCGCGACGTGGACGGGTACGTCGGCACCGAACTCGCGCAGGACGGCCAGGTCGTCGTCGCCGAGCGCACCGGGCGTGACCAGGGCGGCCGCCTCGAAGGTGCGCGCGCCACTGGACGCTGCGGCGGCAACGGCACCGCGCAGCGCTGAGGTCGTCAGGGCGGCGGTGGCATTCTCGACGGTGGCGGCGGCGTAGGTCCGGCCGTCACTGTCGCGCACCGCCGCCCCCTCCTCGACGCCGGTGTGCGGCGCGTAGGCCCGCAGCCGCGCCCCCCGCGCCAGAGTCACGATCTTCGTGTCCTCCTCGTCCAGCCCTGTCACGTCTTGACCTCCTGCGTACGTCGGACCAGTACCGTCCCGATCTGGTTGCGGCGGCCCTTGGTGCCCTCGGCGACGAGCAGCAGGCCGGCCACCTCGATGGTTGCTCCCGGGATGGGGACCCGCCCCAGTAGGGACGCGAGCAGGCCACCGACCGTCTCGACGTCCTCGTGCGGGAGCTCCACGCCGTACAGCTGTTCGAGGTCCTCGACGGGCAGGCGGGCGGTGACCCGGCAGCTGCCGTCGTTGAGGGTCTCGACGGGCGGGGACTCACGGTCGTACTCGTCGGTGATCTCCCCGACGACCTCCTCGACGATGTCCTCGAGGGTGACCAGGCCGGCCGTGCCGCCGTACTCGTCGACGACGACCGCGAGGTGGCCGAGTTCGGTCTGCATCTCCCGCAGCAGCTCGTCCACCGGCTTGCTCTCCGGGACGAACACGGCCGGCCGCATGACCTCCTCGACCTTGGCGCTGCCGCCGTCGGCGCGCTCCTTCTTGACCAGGTCGCGCAGGTAGGCGACCCCCACCACGTCGTCGGTGTTGTCCCCGACGACAGGGACGCGGCTGAAACCGCTGCGCAGCAACAGGTTCAGGGCCTGCTTGACGGTCTTGGTGCGCTCGATGACGACGATGTCGGTGCGCGGCACCATGACCTCGCGCACGATGGTGTCACCGAGCTCGAAGACCGACTCGATCATGTCCCGCTCGGACTGCTCCACCACTCCGCGCTGCTGCGCCCGCTCGACCAGGTCACGCAGCTCGGCCTCCGACGCGAACGGCCCCTCCCGGTAGCCCTTGCCCGGCGTGAGCGCATTGCCCAGCAGGATGAGCAGCGACGGTAGCGGCCCGAACACCTTTGTCAGGGCTGCGACGGGACCAGCCACGACCAGCGCGACCCGCTGGGCCTGCTGCCGGCCGATCGTGCGTGGCGCGACTCCGATGAACACGTAGCTCACGACCACCATCACCGCGACCGCCAGCAGCACCGCCTTCGA
>JAYUBO010000113.1:0-1842 GCA_043740815.1 Frankiales bacterium
GTTGCCGTCGATCCACTCCATGCGACCGCCTTCGTGCACGGCCGTCCGCTTGGTGACCAGGTTGTAGACGTTGTTCGACCAGTTCTGGATGGTCGTGTACCGGACGTGGGCGTCCTTTTTCACGATGATCTCGACGACCGCCGAGTGCAGGCTGTCGCTGCTGTAGGTCGGGGCCGTGCAGCCCTCGACGTAGTGCACGCTCGAGCCCTCGTCGGCGATGATCAGGGTGCGCTCGAACTGGCCCATGTTCTCGGTGTTGATCCGGAAGTAGGCCTGCAGCGGGATGTCGACCTTCACGCCCTTGGGCACGTAGATGAACGAGCCTCCGGACCAGACTGCGGTGTTGAGGGCGGCGAACTTGTTGTCCCCGACGGGGATGACGGAGCCGAAGTACTTGCGGAACAGCTCCTCGTGCTCGCGCAGTCCGGTGTCGGTGTCGACGAAGATGACGCCCTGCTGCGCGAGGTCCTCCCGGATCTGGTGGTAGACCACCTCGGACTCGTACTGAGCCGCGACACCGGCGATCAAGCGCTGCTTCTCCGCCTCCGGGATCCCGAGCCGGTCGTAGGTGTTCTTGATGTCGTCCGGCAGCTCGTCCCAGGACGTGGCCTGCTTCTCGGTCGAGCGCACGAAGTACTTGATGTTGTCGAAGAAGATCCCGGACAGGTCGCTGCCCCAGGTGGGCATGGGCTTCTTCTCGAACAGCTTCAAGCCCTTGAGGCGTAGGTCGAGCATCCACTGCGGCTCGCTCTTGAGCGCCGAGATGTTCTGGACGACCTCGGGGTTGATGCCCCGGCGTGCGGTCGACCCGGCGACGTCGGAGTCGGCCCAGCCGAACTTGTAGGTACCGAGGCCCTCGAGCGCTGCGTCCTGGGTGGTGGTCATGGGGATGCCTTTCCGTTGGACTGTGAGCCGGTTGGTACGTAGGTCGTGCACACGCCGTCGCCGTGGGCGATGGTCGCGAGTCGTTGGACGTGCACATTGAGAAGCCGGCCGAGGGCGGCGGTCTCGGCGTCGCACAGCTGCGGGAACTGCTCAGCGACGTGCTGCACCGGGCAGTGGTGCTGGCAGAGCTGCAGACCGGTGCCCTGCTCGGAGCTGGAGGCGGCGTAGCCGTCCTCGCTGAGCGCCACGACCAGCGCAGCGGCGCGGTCCTCGGCCGTGACGACGTCGGAGTATCGCCGTTCGAGGTCGGCCGCGCGGGACTGGGCAAAGGCCTCGACCTGCACCGGCGTCATGAACCGCAGGGCGCTCAGGGCCAGGTCGTCGTAGGCGCTCGGACCGGCAGCATGGCCGGCGTCGGTGAGGACGTAGAGCTTGGCAGGACGACCGCGGGTGACGACCCTACGGCGCGGCTCCCGGGTCATCACGCTGCCCTCGACAAGCAGTGCGTCGAGGTGCCGCCGGATCCCTGTGGAGGTCACGTCGAGATGCTCGCTGAGCGTGGAGGCGGTGCACGGCCCGAGCTCGAGCAGCAAAGACAGGACCCGCTCCCGGGTCCCGACGGTGTCTGTCACGCTTTTCACAACACCAGCATTGCCTAAATGCTGCCCGGGGTCGAACTGGGGGGCCGTGACCAGGCCCACATCCGCCCGCAGGTCCCCCGCACCGCCGCGCCCGTGGGACCGCGTGGCCCTACGCTGATCCCGTGACCGCAGCAGCCCTGGAGGTCGTCGACCTCGTCAAGCGGTACGGCGACCGGAGCGCCCTCGACAGCCTCAGCTTCACTGCCGCTCGCGGCAAGGTCACCGCGCTGCTCGGCCCCAACGGCGCGGGCAAGACGACCACGGTAGAGATCGCAGAGGGCTTCCGGCCCGCCGATTCAGGCATCGTGCGGGTCCT
>JAYUBO010000114.1:0-6754 GCA_043740815.1 Frankiales bacterium
TCTGGCCGCCGCCAGCCCCGACCGCGGCGAGGCGTTCAGCGCCTGACGGGCCGAAAGTCCCGCCTCGGCAGGTCCTCCGCACCTTTCGCGCCGAACCGAAGCCCGGCAGGCTGCAGGCATGAGAGTGCCCGCTTTCGCACCCGCGCTCGACGAGGTGACCGACGTCATCCGGCTGGTCAGCGCCGCACCGCGTGTCGCGGTCGTACCCGGTTGGCACCTCGAGATCCGCGACGAGCAGTGGCGGATTGCCGTCAACGGCTGCGAGGACGCCCGCTCCGCCGGACATCAGGTCCTGGTCGGTGCCGGCGTTGCGGTGGAACACCTGGTCGTTGCGCTGGAGGCACGAGACCACCGGGTCGAGGTGCGAGTCCTGCCGTCGGATGACCTACACGCAGCCGCCACGATAGGCGTCGTCGGACGCCGCCGAACATCCCCCGTCCAGCTGGCGCTGCACCGCGCCGCATCCTGCGGCCCCCCGCCGACGGCGCGCGCCGTGCGTCCTTCAGACCTGCGCGTGCTGAACCTGACCGCCGAGGCGCTGTCCACCGAGGTCATGTGGTCCAGCCAGGTCAGCGCCGACCTTGTGCTCCGCGGGCAGCAACGACTGCATCCGGCCCAGGACGCGCCGCCCTTCGCGACGATCGTGACGCACGGGGACACCCCCCTGGACTGGGTCCGGGCCGGCCGGGCACTCGCACGGCTGTTCCTGCGCGCAACCGTGCTGGGGCTCGACGTGCATCAGGAGCTGCAGTCGCTGTCCCAGGAGGCGACCCGAGCCCAACTGCAGGAGCTCTGGGGGCTGAGCACGGTGCCTCAGGCGCAGTTCAGCCTCACCTCACCGGCCACCAGGTGAGTGTCTCGTTTCAACTGCGTGTCCCCGGCCCGAGCTAGCTGCTCGGTGCACTTAGCCTGCAACCCATGAGCGAGACAGGCCGGGTGTACGGCGGGAGGTCCGAGAACGAGCGGCGGGCCGACCGGCGGGCCCGACTGACCGCGGCCGGGCTCGCTGTGTTCGGCACCGAGGGCTGGTCCGGAGCGACCATCGAGCACCTGTGCGCCGAGGCAGGCGTCGCGACCCGCTCGTTCTACGAGGAGTTCGCAAGCCGTGAGGCGCTGCTTCTCGCCGTCTACGAATCGATCATGGCAGGGGTGGTCGCCACCGTCGTCCCCCGCGTCACCCAGCACCGGGGGTCCAGCGAGGAGCGCATCCGGATCGGCATCGAGGGCTACGTCGGCTATCTCACCGAGGATCCGCGCCGGGCCCGGGTGGCCCACCGCGAGGTTCGGGCTGCGGGGGTCCTCGAGCAGGACCGCCACGCGATGGTGCTTCGCTTCGCCGACATCATCGCGACCCAGAGCCGCCTCGCCGAGGGCGCCGAAGGGCGGGTGCTCGCACTTGCCCTGGCCGGCGCAGTGTCGGAGGTCCTGGTCGACTGGGCGGCCCAACCCGAGCCGCGACCAGCGACCGGCCCCCTCATCGAGACGCTCGTGCGGCTCTACGTCGGCGCGATCACGCCCGTCCGCGCGTAGAACCGGTCGCCACGGGGGTAGGGGGCACACTGGACCGACACCCTTTGGAGCGCCTGTGCCCGGAACGACCGCACGACCCTGGCCGGGTACGCCGTACCCGCTCGGAGCGACCTATGACGGCAGTGGCACGAACTTCGCGCTCTTCAGCGAGGTGGCGGAACGTGTCGAGCTCTGCCTTTTTGACGAGAACGGAGCCGAGACTGTCGTCCCCCTCAAGGAACGCGACGCCCTGGTCTGGCACGGCTACCTGTCCGGTGTCGGTCCGGGCCAGCGCTACGGGTACCGCGTGCACGGGCCGTTCGACACCAAGTACGGCCACCGTTGCAATCCAGCGAAGCTTCTCCTGGACCCCTACGCCAAGGCCGTCGAGGGTGACATCGACTGGGACGAGGCCTGTTTCAGCTACCGGTTCAACGACGGCTCGTTCAACACCGACGATAGTGCGACCCACATGCCGAAGTCGGTGGTCATCAGCCCGTTCTTCGACTGGGACAACGACCGGCACCCGCGGACTCCCTACAACGAAACCGTCATCTACGAAGCCCACGTCAAGGGGCTGACCCAGACCCACCCGGCGATCCCCGAGGACATCCGGGGCACCTACGCAGCCGTCGCGCACCCCGTGATGATCGCTCACTACAAGAAGATCGGCGTGACAGCGATCGAGCTCATGCCCGTCCACCAGTTCGTCCACGACAGCCACCTCGCCGACCGGGGACTGAAGAACTACTGGGGCTACAACACCATCGCCTTCCTCGCCCCACACAACGACTACGCCGCCACCGGGCAGCGGGGTCAGCAGGTCCAGGAGTTCAAGGCGATGGTGAAAGCCCTGCACGCGGAGGGCCTCGAGGTCATCCTGGACGTGGTCTACAACCACACCGCCGAGGGCAACCACATGGGTCCGACGCTGGGGTTCCGCGGCATCGACAACGCCGCCTACTACCGGCTCGTCGACGACGACCGGTCGCATTACTACGACACGACCGGCACCGGGAACACGTTGCTGATGAAGCATCCCCACGTGCTGCAGCTGATCATGGACTCGCTTCGGTACTGGGTGAACGACATGCACGTCGACGGCTTCCGCTTCGACCTCGCCTCGTCGCTGGCCCGCCAGTTCCACGAGGTCGACCGCCTGTCGGCGTTCTTCGACCTCGTGCAGCAGGACCCCGTGGTGTCCCAGGTCAAGCTGATCGCCGAGCCGTGGGATATCGGCGAGGGGGGCTACAACGTCGGCGGTTTCCCGCCTCTGTGGACCGAATGGAACGGAAAGTACCGGGACACCGTCCGCGACTACTGGCGAGGCGAAGAGGCCACCCTCGCGGAGTTTGCCTCGCGGCTCACCGGTTCGGCCGACCTCTACGAGCAGGACGGCCGCCGTCCCTTCGCGTCCGTCAATTTTGTGACCGCCCACGACGGCTTCACACTGCACGACCTGGTCTCCTACAACGACAAGCACAACGACGCCAACGGCGAGGACGGCAACGACGGCGAGTCACACAACCGCTCCTGGAACTGCGGCGTCGAGGGTGAGACCGACGACCTCGAGGTCGTGGCGCTTCGCGAGCAGCAGAAGCGCAACTTCCTGACCACGATGCTGTTGTCGCAGGGGGTCCCGATGATCTTGCACGGCGACGAACTCGGTCGCACGCAGGGCGGCAACAACAACGTCTACGCCCAGGACTCCTCGCTGGCGTGGATCGACTGGGACCGGGCTCGTGACTTCGAGGTGCTCACCAACTTCACCGCACGCCTGACCAGGCTCCGCCGCGAGCACCCGGTCTTTCGTCGCCGCCGCTTCTTCATCGGCCGGCCGGTCAAGGGCTCGCCCCTTGAGGACATTGGGTGGTACACCCCTGCCGGCGACGACATGTCGGACGAGGACTGGGACACCGGCTTCGCGCGGTCGGTCGCGGTCTTCCTCAACGGCGAGGCGATCCGCGAGCCGGACGCGCGAGGCGAGCACGTCAAGGATGACCAGTTCTGGCTCCTGCTCAACGGCCACCACGAGTCGATCGACTTCGTCCTGCCGGACGTCGGCGCCGGCGAGCGATGGCAGATCGAGATCGACACGCACGCCCCGATGCTCGACGCCGCGCAGGAGCGCAGTGTCAAGACGTCGGAGGCCTTCCAGGTCGAGGCCCGTTCTGTGGTCCTGCTCCGCAAGATGTTCTGAGTGGTGCAACCCCTCAGTACCTACCGGCTGCAGCTGTCTGCTGAGTTCACGCTGTTCGACGCGGCCGGCGTGGTGCCCTACCTGGCGTCGCTGGGCGTCACCCACCTCTACTGCTCGCCGTGGTTGGAGTCGGCGCCCGACTCCAGCCACGGCTACGACGTGGTCGACCACTCTCGCGTCGACGCCCAGCTAGGGGGCTCCACGGGCGTGGCTACTCTGTCCGAGGCGTGCCAGGCAGCCGGCCTCGGCATCGTGCTGGATCTCGTGCCTAACCACATGTCGATAGCCCACGCACACCTCAACGTCGCCTGGTGGTCACTGCTCCAATCCGGCACGGCGTCGCCGTACGCGTCATGGTTCGACGTCGACTGGTCGCGGGGACCGCTGCTACTGCCCATCCTCGGAGGGCCACTCGCCGAGGCCCTGCCGGCGTTGCAGCTGGGCCGGGACGTGGTGACCTACTACGACCGTCAGTTCCCCTTGGCACCAGGCACTCTCGTCCCAGGTGACGTAGCGGCAACCCTGGCCGGCCAGCACTATCGGCTGGCGTTCTGGCGGACCAGCGAGGAGCTGGGCTACCGCCGCTTCTTTGACGTCACAACCCTCGCTGGCCTTCGCGTGGAGGACGTCGAGGTCTTCGACGCGACCCACGCCTTGGTGCTCAAGCAGATTCGGGACGGCATCGTTGACGGCCTGCGGATCGACCATCCGGACGGCCTCGCTGACCCCGAGGCCTACCTGGCACGGCTGGGCGAGGCCGCGCCGAACACGTGGGTCGTCGCGGAGAAGATCCTCGAGCCAGGCGAGACGCTTCCCGCCTGGTGCGGTGCCGGCACGACGGGCTACGACGCCCTGCAGCAGGTGATGGGGCTGTTCATCGACCCTGCGGGCCTGGCCCCCCTGAAATCCCTCTGGGCAGGGCCTGCCTGGGCCACCGTCGTCGAGGCCTCGAAGCGGTTCGTCCTGGACCGCATCCTGGTGGCTGAGGTGGACCGACTCACCGACGTGGCCCTGCCCGCGCTGGCCGGCTTCGACGTGACCCGACGAGGTGTGCGCGAGGCGCTCGTGGAGGTGCTGGTCGCCTTCGAGGTCTACCGGGCCTACCTCCCCGCCTCCGGACCGGCGCCCACCGTCGCGGTGGACCAGGTGCGGGAGGCGGTCTCACTGGCCTCCACACGATCTCCCCGACGAGCTCGCGAGACGGCCCTCATTGGACGACTCGCGCTGGGAGAGCTGGGCAGTGCGGAGTTCGTGACGCGGTTCCAGCAGACCTGCGGACCCGTCATGGCCAAGGGCGTGGAGGACACCGCCTTCTACCGCTACACCCTGTTGACGGCCCTGTGCGAGGTCGGCGGCGACCCGTCGGTGTTCGGGGTGTCGCCCGAGAGCTTCCACACCTGGGCCACCTCGGCGTCAGCGTCCTGGCCGCTGTCGATGACGACCTTGTCGACACACGACACGAAGCGCTCAGAGGACGTGCGGGCCCGCTTGGCGCTGCTGTCGCAGCAACCGGCCGTCTGGACCACCAGCGTCACTGCCTGGACAGCCAGGCTGCGCGAGATGGGCCTGCGGCTGGACCACGCGACCGAGCAGCTCATGTGGCAGTCGCTCGTCGGGGCGTGGCCACTGTCCACCGACCGAGCGGTGGCCTACCTCGAGAAGGCCACCCGCGAAGGCAAGGCCCACACCTCCTGGACCGACCCCGACCCTGACTACGACGCGGCCGTCGCCGCCACCGTCAGCGGCGTCCTCAACGACGACCAGCTGGTCACGTCCCTGTCCGCCTACGTCGACAGCCTGCAGCCGGCCTGGCGGTTGACCGTACTGGCGCAGAAGCTGGTCCAGCTGACGATGCCGGGGGTTGCCGACTGCTATCAGGGCACGGAGCTGACCGACCTCTCCCTGGTCGACCCGGACAACCGGCGGCCCGTCGACTACGCCAAGCGCTCGCGGTCACTGGTGACGGTCAGCCGCCGCCTTGGCACCGACCGTACGCTCGACCTTGACAAGCTGCGGGTGGTCGCCACCTGCCTTCGGCTGCGGCGGCGCAACCCGGAGTGGTTCCTGACGGCCTCGACGTACCAAGGGCTGGAGGCACCGCCTGAGGTCCTGGCCTTCGCCCGCAGCGCTCAGGTGGTGACGGTCGTACCGCTGCGTGGTGCGGTCCCCGCGGGGAAGGTGATGTTGCCTGAGGGTGCCTGGACCGACGCCTTCACCGAGTCGTCCTGGACCGGCTCGGTCGAGCTGCCGGACCTGCTCGGCGCTTTTGGGGTGGCCCTGCTCACGCGTACCTGAGCCGGCCCGCACGCATAAGCCGCAGACCGCTTGGGCAGGCTGTCTCGGGTGACTGTCTTTCGCGTGTGGGCCCCTGACCACGACCGGGTGGAGCTGCTGCTCGGCGATGACCGCGTGCAGATGACACCGGACACGGGCAGCACCAGCGACGGATGGTGGTCGACGACCGTCAGCTGTGACGCCGACGCGGCCTACGCCTTCTCCCTCGACAACGGCCCGGCGCGGCCAGACCCGCGCAGCGCCTGGCAGCCCGAGGGCGTCCACGCTGCGAGCCGGCTCTACGACCACAGCGCCTTCGCATGGACCGACGAGACCTGGCACGGGGTGCCCCTGAACGGCGCGGTGCTCTACGAGCTGCATGTCGGGAGCTTCACCGAGCAGGGCACGTTCGAGGCCGCGACAGCGCGGCTCGACCACTTGGTGGATCTCGGCATCACGGCCGTGGAGCTGTTGCCGTGCAATGCCTTCGACGGGCGCTGGGGCTGGGGCTATGACGGCGTCCTCTGGTACGCCGTACACGAGCCGTACGGCGGGCCGGACGGCCTGAAGCAGTTCGTCGACGCCGCTCATGCCAGGGGCATCGGCGTGGTTATGGACGTCGTCTACAACCATCTCGGCCCGGCCGGTAACTACCTGTCGGAGTTCGGGCCCTACCTCACCGACGCCCACACGACGCCCTGGGGTCCGGCGGTCAACCTCGACCGCGAGGGGTCAGACGAGGTTCGCCGCTACATCGTCGACAACGCCCTA
>JAYUBO010000115.1:0-30377 GCA_043740815.1 Frankiales bacterium
ACGGCTCGGTCGGTCACGATACCGAGGCTGATGTAGACCGGTGTCCGCGCGAACGGCAGCGGCGCGAGGAACACCTCCTCGACCTGCAGCGGAGCGACGTTGCTGATGAACACCGACCCGAGTGGGTTGCCCTTCTGGCCCAGGACCGGCCACCCGAGCCCGCCGAGCAGCACGGACGTGGCCATCATCATCGGCTTCATGAGGAACCCGGGGACGTACGCCGCCACCTTGGTCGAGGTGTTGAAGCCGGGGTCGTCACCCTCACGCAGCGCCTTGACGCCCTTCCAGACGGCAGTGGCCATCTCGGCCGGTGTGAGCTGGTCGGCGTGGGTAACCTTGCACGGCGCAAGGTCGGTGCCCTGGCCGATGTCGACGGCATAGCCGATCGAGATGTCTTCGAACGGGACGATCCGGTTGCCGAGGACCCGAGCGTTTCCCTGCGGGATGACGCGCACTGCGTGGGCTGCCGCGCAACCAACGACGTGCATGATCGTCAGGCCCTTCGCACCCGCGGCGCGTTGTGCGTCGACGTATCTCTGGATCGGCTCTGCATCGATGATCAGACGTGTGAGGAGCCGACCCTCGCTGGGGGCTCTCCACGTGGCGACCGCCACCTTGCGGCGTACCGCTGCTGCCCGGGCGGCTTGATCCGGATAGGACGCGGTACGACGTGCCTCGCGGGCGACCATCGCTCCTGTGGCGAGGCTGGCGAGGAGGACGGCGCGGCGAGATCTGGGCACCTGCGGACTCTAAGGCTCCGCCACGCACGCCCCGACGCGGGCATAACCGGCCGCGGTGGGGTAGGAACCGGGGAGCGCTCTACGCCAGGATCGCTATCGCCCACGAGGAGGACCCATGGCCATTGCCACCGTCGACCCGAGCACCGGTCAGACCCTGAAGAGCTTCCAGGCCCTGACCGACGCCGAGCTCGAAGAGCGACTGGCGCGGTCCGCAGCCGCTTTCGCCAGCTACCGGCGCACGACCTATGACCAGCGGGCCGCCTGGTGCCGGGCCGCCGCGGACCTGCTCGACGCCGACACCGAGCATGTCGCGGAGCTCATGACGACGGAGATGGGCAAGACCCTGGCCGCCTCGCGGGCAGAGGTCGCCAAGTGCGCGGTGGGTCTGCGCTACTACGCAGAGCACGCGCCGGCGATGCTTGCCGACGTGCCCGCCGACCCCGCCGCCGTCAACGCGACCAAGGCGTACACCCGCTACCAGCCGCTCGGTCCGGTGCTGGCCGTGATGCCGTGGAACTACCCGCTGTGGCAGGCGATGCGCTTCGCTGCCCCAGCGCTGATGGCCGGCAACGTCGGGCTGCTCAAGCACGCCTCGAACGTGCCGCAGACCGCGCTCTACATGGAGGAGCTGTTCCGGCGGGCCGGCTTCCCGGCAGATGTTTTCCAGACCCTGCTCGTCGGCTCCGACAAGGTTGAGGCGATCTTGCGCGACAAGCGGGTCGTCGCCGCCACGCTTACCGGCTCGACACCCGCAGGAAAGGCCGTTGCCGCCCTGGCGGGGGAGGTGCTCAAGCCGACGGTGCTCGAGCTCGGAGGCTCCGACCCGTTCGTCGTCATGCCGTCAGCGGACCTCGAGCGGGCCGCGCAGGTCGCCACCACCGCACGCTGCCAGAACAACGGTCAGTCCTGCATCGCGGCCAAGCGCTTCCTGGTGCACGACGCGGTGTACGAGCAGTTCGCTGCCCTGTTCACGACGGCCATGCAGGCATGGGTCCTGGGCGACCCGCGCGAGGAGGCCACCAAGATCGGGCCGCTTGCGACCGAGGGGGGACGCACCGACATCGAGGAGCTCGTGGCGGACGCGGTCGACAAGGGCGCACGCGTCCTGGTGGGTGGCCAGCGCCCCGAAGGGCCGGGCTGGTTCTACCCCGCGACCCTGATCGAGGGGCTGACCCCCGAGATGAGGCTGTACGACGAGGAGGCTTTCGGGCCGGTGGCCGGACTGTTTCGCGTCGGCTCGCTCGACGAGGCGATCGAGCTGTCCAACGCGACCGACTTCGGGCTGGGCTCCAACATCTGGACGACCGACCCTGCCGAGGCCCAGCGCTTCGTCGACGAGGTCGAGGCGGGCATGGTCTTCGTCAACGGGATGACGACCTCCTACCCCGAGTTGCCCTTCGGTGGCGTCAAGACGTCTGGGTACGGACGTGAGCTCTCCGACCTGGGGATGAAGGAGTTTTGCAACGCCAAGACCGTCTGGGTGAGCTGAGCCCCGGTATCGTCGACCGACGTGAGCACCCCGCAGCTGCGTCCCTTCCTCCAGCGGATGGATGCCTACAAGCCCGGTCGTCGGCCCGCCCCCGGGCAGGACGCCGCCCGGTTGGCGAGCAACGAGATGCCGTATCCGCTGCTGCCCGAGGTGGTGGCAGCGGTGACGGCTGCGCTCGGCGACAGCAACCGCTACCCGGATCCGGCCGCGGCGGTCCTGACCGAGGCGCTGGCCCGCAAGCACAGCGTCAGCGTGGACCGGGTCGCCGTGGGATGCGGCTCGGTGCAGCTCGTGCAGGAGCTCATCGAGGTCACCTGCGACGCCGGTGACGAAGTCGTGTTCGGTTGGCGGTCCTTTGAGGCCTACCCGAGCCTGGCGACGATCGCTGGTGCGACCCCGGTGCAGGTGCCACTGACCGCTGGGCACCTCGACCTCGACGCGATGGCCGGTGCCGTCACCGACCGGACCCGCCTGGTCCTGCTGTGCACCCCCAACAACCCGACCGGGCCGGCGCTGGCAGCAGAGGCGGTCAAGGCGTTCCTGGAGGCGGTTCCCCCGCGCGTGCTCGTGGTGCTCGACGAGGCCTACGCCGAGTTCGTGGACGACCCACGTGCGGTCGACGGAACGGCTCTGCTGTCGGCGTACCCGAACCTGGTGGTGCTGCGGACCTTCTCCAAGGCATATGCGCTGGCTGGTCTGCGCGTCGGCTACGCCCTGGCCGGCGACCCGGCCGTCGCCCGTGCCCTGCGTCAGGTACATCTGCCGTTCGCCGTGTCGATCGCGGCGCAGGCAGCGGCGCTGGCCTCCCTGGCTGCCGAGCCGGCGCTGCTCGCCCAGGTCGCCGAGGTCGTGGCCCTACGCGAGCCGCTCCGTCAGGGGCTGCTCTCCCTCGGGTGGGACGTGCCGAGCGCCCAGGGCAACTTCGTGTGGCTCCCCGCCGGCGCCGGCGCCGACGAGCTGTCGGCCCGCTTCCAGGAGCACGGAGTCCTCGTGCGTTGCTTCTCCGGCGAAGGAGTGCGCGTCACGGTGGCCACCGCCCGCGACAACGAGCGGGTACTGGCGGCCGCTCGCGCCGCCTAGCCGCTCCGCGAGGCCGTCCCCATGGGCAAGGGTCACTAGGGTCTGGTGGGTGACCAGCACCTCGAGCCTGCCCTGGGTGGACCCCGGCGCCTTCGAGGTGGCCCCAGGCGTCCACCGCGTCCCCCTTCCACTGCCCGATGACGGCTTGCGGGCTGTCAACGTCTACGTCCTCACGACCCCCGACGGCCTGGTCTGCGTCGACGCAGGCTGGTCCCGCCCAGAGTCCAAAGAGCTGTTCGTCTCGGCCCTGAAGTCGCTCGGCTTCGCGCTCCAGGACGTACGACGCTTCCTGGTCACCCATGTCCACCGCGACCATTACACGCAGGCCGTGGACATCCGCCGGGACGTGGGCTCCCGGGTCGGACTCGGCGCAGGGGAGCGTCCCACGCTGACACTGCTCCAAGACCTCAGCCGCAATCCGCTGGCAGGTCAGGTCACGCAGTTGCGCGAGCTCGGAGCGGTGAGCCTTGCCGATGAGGTCCAGTCCAAGGTGGCCGGACATGTGGTTGACCCGCTCCAGTGGGAGTCCCCCGACGAGTGGCTGACCGAGGGACCGATCGTGCTGGCCGACCGCACGCTGGAGGCGGTCCAGACACCCGGTCACACCGCAGGGCACCTGGTCTTCTACGACGATGCCGCCCGGCTGCTTTTCGCCGGCGACCACGTGCTTCCGACGATCACGCCGTCGATCGGCTTCGAACCGGTGCTCACCGCCAACCCGCTCGGCGCCTTTCTGGAGTCACTCACCGTGGTCCGCTCACGGCCCGATGCCCAACTGCTGCCGGCTCACGGCCCGGTGGCCCCGTCCGTACACGCCCGCGTCGACGAGCTGATCTCCCATCACGGGCGGCGGCTCGACGAGATCGAGGCCGCCGTGCGCGCGGGCGCACCCGACGCCTTCACGGTCGGGGGGGTCCTCCGCTGGACCCGCCACGAGCATCGGCTCGCCGACCTCGACACGTTCAACGCCATGCTCGCGGTGTTCGAGACCGGCGCCCACCTGGACCTGCTCGTCGCCCAAGGCCGCTTGGCACGGGACGTCGTCGACGGGATCCGCCGCTACGGCTGAGACGCAGCCAGCACGACGATGGACGACGCCCAGAGCGGGGTCAGCGCTGCCAGGGCCTCGTCGCCCCGATGAAGTCGCTGCGGGACGCCGAGGACACCTTCACCACCTCGCCGGTTTGCGGCGCGCTAATCATCATCCCGTTGCCCAGATAGAGGCCAACGTGGTGGATGGTGCTCGGATCGGAGGTGTCATAGGCGAAGTACATGAGGTCGCCGGGCTGGAGGTCGGCCATGGAGGTGATCCGCTTGCCCTGATCCCATTGGCTGCCGGTGTAGTGGCCGAGCTGGATGCCGGCCTTGTGGTAGGCGAACATCGTCAGCCCGGAGCAGTCGAAGCCGACCGTGTTAGCCCCCTGCGCGAATCCGAGACTCGGTCCGTCGTTGGTGCCGCCGCCCCAGGAGTACGGCACACCGATCTCCTGGAACGCCCAGTGGATCGCGATGGCGGCAGCGTCGTTCCGGATCGTCCCGGTGCGGACTTGCTTAGCGGCAGCGCGGGCTTCCGCGGCTGCCTTCTCCATGCTGGCGGCGCTGTGCACCGCTGACCCCAAGGCCCCTTCGGCGCGCGCGACGAGGACGAGCGCCTGTTGCTTGTACACGCCAGCTGCGGTGAGGGCCTGCGAGGCGTGCACCTGGGCGGCGACGGCTGCGGAGCGGGCATCGACAGCGTCGTTCTTGGACTGGTCAGCCTTGTGTAGCGCCCGCGCCGCCTGATCCGACGCCGCCACGGCACGACCCCTGGCGGCGTCGGCCTGGCCGGTCGCCGCGGTCGCTGCCCGGCGCGCTTGCGTCAGGACCACGATGACCCTGTGCTGGTAGGCGCCGACGCTGTTCATGAGGTTGCGCCCATTGGCCAGCTCCAGCGGGTCACGAGCCACGAACAGCTGGGCAGCCATGCCCAGCTGGCCACCGGTTTGGAACGCCCCAGCCGCCATCCGGTCAAGCGTGAGCTGCGCAGTGTCAGCAGTGTCCTGGGCCACCTGCTGCGCCGCCAGCGCCAGGTCTGACTGGTGGGAGGCCTCCATGGCCACGTACCGGGCCGCCTCGGCCACACCGGTGGCGACAAAGTAGACCGATTCCGCCCGGGCCGCAGCGACCGCAGCGGCCGCAGCCGCCGTGGCCGCGACGCCCGCTCGGTACACGGCGCCGTTGTAGGCCTCGGCTGCGAGCTCGGCCCGGCCCTGCAGGCTCTGCACGTGCTGCTTGGCAGCGGTCACCTTCGCGTGTGCTGCCCTGAGCTGCGCCGGCGTCGGTGCCGGGGTGGCCGCGCGCGCCGGTAGGGCAGGGGACAGCAGAAGCATGGCAGCGGACAGGGCCAGGACAGGCCGGGTCACGCGTCGGTCGAGCATGCGGCACCTCCCTTCGCACGGCGAGGCTACGACGCGAAGTGGATGCGCGAGGGCTAACGCGCCGACGTCCCCGTCGATACACACGCTGGTCTTAGGGGTGTAGCTCGCGAGCTAGGGGCCGTGGACCAGCACGGAGCGACCAGAAGCCCCTACTTCAGCGTCACCTTCGGATCGGACAGTCCGTAGATCACGTCCACGACGAGGTTTGCCATCAGGACGAAGAAGGCCCCGAACAGGGTCACGCCGAGCAGGACCGGAAGGTTCAGGTCAAGGATCGACTGGATCGCCAGGTTGCCAAGACCCGGCATCCCGAAAATCCGCTCGGTGATGATCGCCCCCCCGAGCAGCGCCCCGAGGTCGAGGCCGAAGACGACGATGAGGGGAGGCAGGGCAGCCCGCAGTCCGTGCCGGCCTGCCACCCGGCGCTCCGGTAGGCCCTTGCCGCGGGCGGTGCGGATGTAGTCCTCTTGCATGGCCTCGACCATCTGCGTGCGCGTCAGCCGGGTGTAGACGGCCGAGTAGATGAAGGCGAGTGTCACCCAGGGAAAGATGAGGTTGGTGGCCCAGCCCACGGGGTCGTCGGCAAAGTTCACGTAATGGGGGAACGGCGCCCCGAGCTTGGCAGAGAAGACCACCAGCAGGGCTGCCCCGACGAGCTGCACCGGCAGCGACAGGCTCGTGGTGGCGACCCCGACGATCGTCTTGTCGACGTTCCCGCCGGCCTTCAGGGCGGAGATCAGCCCGGTGCTGACGCCGAACAGGACCCACAGCGCAGCAGAGCCGATGGCGATCGAGAAGGTCACGGGGAACCGGTCGACGATCAGGCCCAGGACAGGCTCATCGGTCTTGAAGGAGTAGCCCAGGCAGGGCGCAGGGCAGTGGTCGACCTGGGTCCCGTCGCCGTAGTCCCGGCCGACGAACAACCCGGCGACGTAACTCCCGAACTGAGCCGGGACCGACTTGTCCAGGCCCAGCTTGTGCTCGATGCTCAGGAGCTTCTCGGGCGAGCAGTACCTCCCGCAGGACCGCAGAGCCGGGTTGCTGGGGATGAGGAAGAAGACCCCGAAGGTGACGACGAGGACCGCAGCCATCAGGGCAATGAGTGCGGTGATCCGGCGTACGAGGTAACGAGTCATGGCCTGCGCATCGCTCGAAGGGGGCTCGCTCCGTGTCGGCGAGGGGGGAAAGCAGTAGGTGCTGCTCCTGGGGGGACGGCGTCACCGCCGCCCCCCCAGGAGCGGGTGCTACTGGACCGACACGTTGGCGAGGTCGACCTCGCCACCGAACGGAAGGGCCCCGTAGGTGTTCTTGACCTTGGAGCCGGCAATGCTGAGCACCTTGCCGTAGGTCTTCGGGATGACGACAGCGTCCTTGAGCAGCATCTGGTCCATCTGCCCCCAGATCTCGTCAGCGGCCTTCGGGTCGGTCGTTGCCAGCGCCTTGTCCGACAGCGCGTCGAACTCTTTGTTGCAGTAGTTCGCCACGTTGTTGTTGCCCTGCGGCTTGATGGCGGCGCAGGTGAACAGCGGCGGGAGGACCGTCGAGGCCGACGGCCAGTCCGCGATCCAGCCGTAGTTCACCAGGTTGGGCTGCTTGGCAGGCGTACCGATGGTGTCGTAGTACTTCGACGACGGGATCGGCACGATGGTCACGTTGAAGCCTGCGGGCGCGAGGCCGGCCTTGACCGCCGCCGCGACCTTGAGGACCGTGGGGGTGTCGGAGGCTCCGAGCGTGACGGTCACCCCGTTGGGGTAGCCCGCCGCTGCCAGCATCTGCTTGGCCTTGGCCGGATCTCCCTTGTTGCCGGTCGGGTAGAGGTCGAAGTCCTTGTGCGCCGACAGGGTCGGGACGATGACGCTGTTCGCGAAGTCACCGCCACTGGAGCCACCGGCGGCGAGACGGGCCGCGAACTTGGGGTAGGCGTACTCCATCGCCTGCCGTACCGCGAGCTTGTCGAACGGTGCCTTGGTGGTGTCCATGGCGGTGTAGTTGACAGAGTTGTCGAACCCGGTGATGGAGCGGGCCTTCACGGCGGGGTCGGTCGTGACTTTAACGACGTTCTCGGGCTGGACTTGGCCGTCCGTGATGGCGGTCTGGTCCGGGCCGTTGTCGGCGAGCAACCGTTGGTCGATCGTTGCCCCATCGAGGTTGAACAGCCCCTCGATCGTGTCGGGGTAGGCACCGATGGCCGGCGCGCTCTTCGGGTCCCAGAAGGTGTTGCGGACCAGCGAGATCGACTTGCCCCGGGTGTAGTTTTTGATCTTGTAGGGCCCAGAGCTGAACGGACGGGCGTCGTACTTCACACCCGTGTCCTTGGCCTTGGGGACCGGTGCGGTGGTCGGCAGGGCGGCGGCGTAGCGCATGTCGGCCAAGGGCTTCATGAAGTGGAAGATGATCGTCGTCGCGTCGGGTGTCTCGACCCCCTTCAGGTCACCCTTCGGGTCCTTGTAGGGGCCTTTGTAGGTCCCGCTGCCCACGAGCAGCTGGTTGAAGTACGGCGGACCCTCGGGGAGCAGGTCGGAGAAGGTGCGCTCGACGCCATACTTGATGTCCTGCGTCGTGATCGCCGTGCCGTCCTCGTACTTCAAGCCAGGCTTGAGGTGGAAGGTCCAGGTCTTGGCACCCTCGGACGACGTCCCCAGGTCGGTGGCGAGGTCTGGGACAACCTGGGTGCCCGCCAGACCCGGCTTGTTGTCGTAGGTGGTCAGCGTGCGGTAGATCAGCCGCGAAAAGTCGCTGGAGTTCGTCACATAGTTCCGGGCCGGGTCCAGGTGCTCGAAGTCCGACTGGGACAGCAGGGTCAGCGTGCCGCCCTTCTTGCCGACGACGGGCTTGGCGGACTCGCCGGTACCGGAGCTGGTCTTCGTGCTGCTCCCGCCACAGGCAGCGGTGAGTGCGAGTGCAGCCAGGCCTACCAGGGCGGGTAGGCGCGTGCGGGCGCGGGTCGGCGACCAGGACATGCGGTTCCTCTCGAGCGGGTTAACGACGAGACTTCGGGTTGAAGGCCTCGCTGACGCCATCACCAAGAAGGTTGAAGGCGAAGACAGTGACGAACAGCGCCAGACCCGGGACAGCCAGGTAGGTGGCGTCGACGGAGTAGTAGGGCGTCGCGTTGGCGAGCATGTCGCCCCAGGAGGAGGTCGGCGGCTTGATCCCCACGCCGAGGTAGGAAAGACCCGCCTCGGCAACGACATAGCCGGGGATCACGAGCGTGGCGTAGGTCAGCAACGGGCCCGAGAGGTTGGGCAGGATCTCTTTGAACAGGATCCGCCACTCGCCGGCACCGGAAGCGCGGGCGGCCTCGACGAACTCCCGTTCCCGCAGCGAGAGCACAAGGGTGCGGACGAGTCGCCCGATGTAGGGCCATCCGAGACCACCGAGGACCAAGATGATGAGCAGCTCGCGCGGGAAGTTGTCGGGGACCACGCCGATCAGCGCGATCGTGAACAGCAGGCCGGGAAAAGCCAGCAGTAGGTCCATGGCCCGGCTCACGACGAGGTCAACTTTGCCCGGGAAGAAGCCGGCGATGGCCCCGACGACACCCCCGAGCACGATGGTGAGCAGCGTCGAGGCGAGCGAGATGACCAGCGACACCCGGGCGCCGTAGACAATCCGAGAGAGAATGTCGCGACCGATGCCGGGCTCCACCCCGAGCGGGAAGTGACCGTTTGCACCGCCGAAGCTGCCGACGGGGAGGCCGTTGTCCTGGTTCAGCACATCGGGGTAGGTCTCGTTGGGACCGTGCCCGGTGAGCTCGGTGATCTGCTTGGCGAAGAGCGCCACGAGCACGATGAAGACGATGACACCAATGCCCGCGACGGCGCCCTTGTCCCGGCGAAGGCGGGAGAACGCGATCGCCGTCGGACCACGCGTCGGAGGCGGCGCACCGGCTGCCGGGCCTGCGAGCGGCTCCAGCAGATCCGCATCCGGGCCCGGGGCGACTTGGACGAAATTGCCACCCAGGCCACCTGCTGGGACTACCCCAGCGGTGAGGTCAGTCGGGTCGAGCGTCAAACGGTCCCCCGGGGGTCAGATGGCCGAACGTTAGGCCGTGTTCACGCATTTGTCTCATCCGCAGCCCACCGCAACCTAACCGTGACCTGACATCGCAACACGCTGGTGACATCCGCTATGTCCCTTTGCCGCGCCTTCCCGCCCACGAAAGGGTGACGTGCGAGTCCTGGTCGTCGGCTGCCGCTCACCCATCTGTACGGCCTGGATCAGGAGACCGAGGCAGGACGCACAGCATCCGCGTGTTGCCCAGAACGTTCGGCTTCACCCACTCGAGGTCCAGGAACTCCGCAACACCCTCGTCGTAGGACTGCCGCAGCTCCCGGTAGACCTCGGGCGTGACGGGAGTCCCCTCGATCTCCGCGAAGCCGTGCCTGCTGAAGAAGCGGGTCTCGAAGGTGAGACAGAACAGCCGTTGCAGACCGAGCTCGGCGGCATCTCCGAGCAGCCGATTCAGTAGCAGGTCACCGATCCCGCGACCCCGGTGGGCAGGGGCGACGGCGACGGTCCGCACCTCGCCGAGATCGCGCCAGAGCACGTGCAAGGCTCCGCAACCGACGACCTGCCCATCGAGCGAGACGACCCGGAAGTCCTGCAGATCCTCGTAGAGTGTCACCGTCGGCTTGTCGAGCAGGCGCCCGTCGCCGCGGTAGTGGTCGACAAGAGACCGGATGGAGGGCACGTCCGCGGTGCGCGCACGGCGTACCAGCACGTCAGGGTCCACCTGAACGACCCTAAAGGGCGTCAGGGTGCGGCCACCGTCACGTCAGCGCTGAGCCGTACCAGGTCCCGCACCCGCAGCTGCCCGAGCATCGCGCTGTAGGGGGTGATGCCGAAGTCCGACTGGAGCAAGTCGCCGCGTCCCACAACGTGCACCGTGCCTTTGTCACGCACCAGGTTGACCTGGACGACCTGCGAACCCGTACGTCCCGCCACCTCAACGGTACCGACCAGCTCAGCCTCCCCTTCGCGCAACTGAAGGTCGCGGGCCTCGAACACCAGCTCCGGATGTAGCTTCGCCTTGAGGGTCTTCATGGCGTTGTCGATGATGCTGGCGCGGTCCTTGTCGCTGAGCGGCTTCAGGCCACCCTCACCCCGGAGCACGCTGAGGGACCGGAGCTGGGCGACCAGCCGAAGGGCCGTGACCGCCCCGTCGTCCTCGACGGTTGCCTGCGCGCTCCAGGCCCCGACAAGCAAGGTGAGGTCATGTCCGACGGCACTGACCAGACCTGCCCGCCCGGTGTGCAGGGTGAGGTCACCTACCGTCTGGTCAACGGACACCAGCGTCGTCATCTCGTGACCTTCCTCGCCACCACCGTCGGGGACCACCCGGCACCTGAGTTTGGCCGTCGAAACCCCCGTCTGTCATATCGGGCAGGCGATGAGTCAGCCGACCAGTCGGCGTACCGCTGAGGTCATGACCGACTGCTGGAAGCCGAGCGCCGTCTGCCCGGTCGGCGGCCTGCCGTAGCCGGTGAGCAGCACGAGATACTTGCCGGCGCGAGCCAAGGTGCGCACGTCACCGGCAACCACCGAGGGCGTCGTGAGCCGGTAGTGGAAGGCAGCATCGGCCCCGGAGACAGTGACGGTCCCGAGGTCCCGCACGGTGAAGACGGCGCCGGCACTGGTGTAGTGCAGGCACGTCCTCGCGTCCCGCAGCGCCTGGTCGTAGGCCTGTTGCGCCTGCGATGCGGTCGTGAAGGCTGACAGCACCTGGAAGACCTGCGCCTTGCCGAGCTGGTTGGGTTTGGCAAGGACACTTGCCAGCTCGTGTGCCGGGACGGGCTGGGTGTCATGGCACAGGGCGAGCTGCGGCGCAGCCTGGGTCGAGAGGTCCGCGCTGCTGAACTCGCGACGGTTCGACAGGTCCGGCAGGTCCGAGGTCTGAAGCAGCCGGGAACGCAGCGCCGACACGGTGACCGAACCGGTCGGCACCGGGCTGGCGGCCGGGCCAGCAGCCATGGGCGGGACAGTTCCCGAAGGGGACGAGGAGCAGCTGACTGTCAGTGCCAGCAGGATCAGGGTAGTGACAGGACGGTGCATGTGACCAGTCTGTCGTCAGTCGATCGGGGTGCGCGGGTCGAGCCACGTGATCCGGTCATAACCGAAGCGCAAGCAGGCCTGCTGGATCGACGACACCGGCTCCTGGGCCTCGGCCCGCAAGACCAGCTCACCGTCCACCTGGTAGGCCGTAAGCAGCACCAATACCCCGACGGACGGGTCTGCGACCAGCGGGACCTCGACGTGCGAGCCGCCGAGCGTTGTGACGACAAGCGTGCCTCCCCACGCGAGTTGACCCCCACTTTCGGAGAACGCGTAGACCCCGAGGCGTTCCAGGTCGCGGACCTGGACCAGGTCGACGGTGACCTTCTCGAACTGCCCCCGTTGCGCCAGTAGCAGCGGCCGCGAGCCTTGATGAGGGGCGGTCCGCAGCCCGGTTGCGTGCTGCACGACGGACGTGGCTCCCGACGTGAGCTGGTAGGCGCACCCGAGCCGCAGATCCCCGATGGCCGGCGAGCAGGCCGCCTCGACGGTGAGCGCGCCCACCCCGGACTGCACACGGGTGAGGGTTACTGTCGGGGCCGTGGGCGTGAGGATCACCGCTTGTCCGGCCGCCACCCGGCGGACCGGCTGTCCTTTAGCGGTCGGTGGCTCGGGGTGGGGTCGGGTCGGAGCCGGTCGGGCCGGAGCCGGAACTGGGGTCGACACGTCGAGCAGGTTGCCCCCGACTGCGGGCGCTGGAGACGGGGCGGGGCTGGCTGCGTGGCCGTGGGGATGGGTCACGGCGCCATGCAGGAAGTCGGTGACGGCGTGCGCCGCCTCGACGGCGACCGCAGGGTGGCTGCGCCTGCGCAGGAACGGCAGGTCGGTGCGGCTCGGGGCTGTGTCAGGGGAGCGCATGCTCACGAACCCGTCGTACGGGAGCGCACTGTCACAGCGTGACGCCGTAGTCACGGGCGATGCCCGTGATGCCCTGGGCGTAGCCCTCGCCGATGACTTTGAACTTCCAGTCCTTGCCGTTGGTGTAGATCTCGCCAAGAACAAGTGCGGTCTCGGTGCTGAGCGCGGGCGCGAGGTCCTCGGACCGGACGAGCTCGGCGTTGCCGTCCAGGTTGAGCACCCGGATCCAGCACTCCCTGAGCTGGCCGAGGGTCCGCCGCCCGGTGGTGCCGTCGTTGAGATAGGCGACGACGACGATTCTCTCGACCTCGGTGGGTACGGCGGTCAGGTCGACCTCGACCTGCTCGTGGTCGGTGCCGAGGGCACCCTCGAGCTGGGTGACCGACAGGTCGGGGGAGCTGAGCTGGTTGAAGAAGACGAAGTGCTCATCGGAGAGCACCTTGCTGTCCGCGCCGCAGAGCAGCGTGGCGAGGACGAGGTTGTCGAGGACGAGGCGTTCGGCGCCGGCCGTGACGTGCAGGCCCAACACGACACCGCGCAGGCCCGGGATCTCGCGGGTGAGGGCGACGTTGGCGCCACGCTTCATCGCGGCCATCACAGATCCAGGTCGGAGCCGGAGAACTTGGTGCGCAAGAAGGAACCCTGTGTCATCAGCGCGTCGACATCCTGGTCGCGCGCAGCCACCAGGACCGAGGACGCCGAGCTCTGCAGCGCATCCAGCTGCTCCAGCAACGACTGGGTGGCGGTGCGACCCGACGCACGCGCCTGCTCACGGAGGCCGCCCGCCACGGCCAGGTAGCCGCGCAAGGTCGTCGGCAGGTAGTCATCAAGCGTCCCCCGCAGGGAGATCAGCGCGTAGACGTCAAGGGGTCGCACCGCGCTCGTGTCGATGACCTCGGAAAGGGTGTCGGTGAGCCGACGAGCCCGGACGACCGCGGCGACCGGCAGTTGACCGGCGCTGCTGTTGATGAACGCCACGAGCGTGGACACCGAAGCCCGCAGGGCGGCGGGGCTGTCGCCGGCGTCGTCGGCGTCCTCGTCGAGAGCGTCGGTCGCAGGGCCGTCGTGACCACGCCGCAGCCAGCTCACCACGGTCGGCTCACCACAGCCGGTGTGGCACGGCAGCCACCCTCCCGGTCAGCTGGTGACCTCGCCCTGACGGGTGCGCTCGAGGTAGGGCTTGGCCCGCTCGATTTGACCCTCCAGGGCGGTCACGGTCTGGGCCATCGAGTCGACCGCCTGCGCCCGGAAGGTGTCGAGCGCGTCCATCGTCGCGAAGACGTTGTCGAAGGCGGCCTGCAGCTTGGCGACATCGATCGTGGCGGACGCCGCCTGCTGGTTGATCGCACCGCCCTGGATGCGTAGCTGTTCCGAGGTGGACTCGATGAGGTTGGACGTCACGGTGTTGAGCGCGGTGATCTGGTCGAGCACCAGCTTCTGGCGCGACAGCGCCTGCGAAACGATGACCGCCGTGCGCAAGGCGGCGATGGTCGTCGTCTGGGCGCGGTCGACGCCCTTGATCAGCTCGAGGTTGTTCTTGCGGACCAGATCCAGTGCCATGTAGCCCTGGACGTTGACGGCCATCTGCGTCATCAGGTCCTGGCGACGCTGGCGGATCGGAAACAGCGCGTCCGAACGAAGCACGTTGGCATCCTCGGTGCGACCGGCGGACTCAAGCTCGGCGACCTTACTTTCCACCGCGGCATCGAGGGCTCCTGCGAGCTCGTTGTACTCACCGAGCTTGCCCATCGTGGTCCACATGTTCGCCTTCTCGGTTTCGATCGAGGCGTTGTCCTTGCGCAGCTCATCCTGCCCGGAGTCAAGGGCCTTGATGATGGCGTTGAGGTGGGACTGCGCGGACTGGTACTTGGCGAAGTAGCGGTCGACCTTGGCACCCCCGGGCATCCACTTGAGGACCTTCTTGACGCCGGTCAGGTCCGCCCGGTTGGGGTCGAGGTCGGTCACCGTCGATCTCAGGTCGACCAGCGTGTTCGACACCCGGGTCTGCGCGTCGGCGCCGCCCTTCTTGCCCATCGCTGCCGCTGGCCGGTCCAGCATCCGGCTGCTCACGGCGGCGGACGCACGCATGTCCTGGTCGCCCATACCCGTGATCGAGGCGACCTTCTGCGTAAAGGCTGGCGACTTGGTGTCCAGGGCCGCAAGCTCCGCGACGAAGGCCTTGGCCTTCTGCTGCAGCTCGAGCTGTTTGCCCGGCTCAAGCGGAACTGCCCCGGCGGCCTGCTCCTTGGCCACGACAACGACGGGCGCCGGTGGAGTGAGAACCAGCGCTGTGGAGGTGGTGGGGACCGACGCGGGGACGGTCGGGGTGGAACCGAGGTCGAGTTCTGACATTCCTTGATTCTCCCTGGTCTGTCGTGGCCCCGTCGAGGGACCCGCACGTCAGGCTAGAAGAGATCTCGTCTGGAACAGTGATCGGTGCCAAGCGACACGGAGCTGGCGCGCTTCGACCTGACCGAGTGAAGGGGCAGCGAGATGGCCATGCTGTTCGGGGAGCCCTACCGGGCCGGACGTTCCGAGCGGTCGGCCAGGGGTACCAGAACGCTCTGAAGGGCATCGCGACCGACGTCGGCGCGCGCCTCGCCTGACGACCGAGCCAGCCACAACCTGGAAGGAGCCGCACGTGCGTCACTTCGCCTTCCTCACGCCGGAACAGAACGCAGCGATGTTCGCCGTCCCCCCTGGAGTGTTCGACCGCACGAGCCCGCCAGAGGTCCTGAGCATCGCCCTGGGAGCGACCCTCTACAGCCCGGGGACCAGGCTGCAGCTCGCCGATGATGCAAAGCGGGCTGCGGCCATCGGTGCGATGAGTCACGTCTGGTGCCTGGAAGACGCGATCGCGCATGAGGACCTCCCCTTCGCCCAGGCCAATGTCGTCAGGCAGCTGCGCGAGCTCAAGCAGGGCGCGGACAGCGCCGAGGTCCCGCTGCCCCTGCTGTTCGTCCGCGTGCGGACCCCGAAGCAGGTCGTCGAGCTGGCCCGGGACGCCGGCCCTGCGATCGCGCAGCTCACCGGGTTTGTCCTGCCCAAGATCACCCCTGGGCGGCTGGGAGAGGCCTACCTTCAGTCTTTGGAAGTGGCCTCGGACCTCGCCGGTCTTCGGCTGTACGGGATGCCGGTGCTCGAGCACGAGAACCTCGCGTGGCGCGAGACCCGGCCGGCGCACCTGGCCGGGCTACGGGAGTTGTTCGACCGCCATCGCAGCAGCATCCTGAGCCTGCGAGTGGGTGGCACCGACCTGTGCGGCCTGTTCGGACTGCGGCGGGACCGCGACACCATCATCTGGGACGTCGCGGTGGTCCGGGATGCGCTGTGCGACGTGCTCAACACCTTCGCCCGGCGCGGTGACTACGTGTTGTCCGGTCCGGTGTGGGAGCACTTCAACGGCCCCGACCGGCTCTTTCGCTCACAGCTGCGGTCCACCCCCTTCCAGCAGGGCAGCCGGATGAGACTGCGGCAGCAGCTGCTGCGAGACGACGCCGACGAGCTCCTGCGCGAGGTCTTGTTGGACCGGGCCAATGGCTTCCAGGGCAAGACCGTCATCCATCCGACCCACGTGTCGATGGTGAACACCTTGAGCGTCGTCAGCCGGGAGGAGTACGACGACGCGATGACCGTGCTCGCGACGCGCGACCGCGGCGGTGTCGTCCGCTCTTACGCTGGCAACAAGATGAACGAGCTCGGGCCGCACGGGCTCTGGGCGGAGCAGGTCGTCGCCCGCGCCGGTGTCTACGGGGTGCTGGCCAAGCCTGACTCGATGGTCGAGCTGCTCCAGCGCGGCCGGTTCGTCGCGGACGCGGTGTTCCCGACCACGCACGAGGAGCCGACGGTCCACGGCATCGCTCCGCACGACGTTGCGGCTACGGAGTCCGGCATGCTCTCGTCGTGACTGACGTCGAGACTGCCGGGCCTTCGCTCGGCGCGGTCGTCGCCGCGCGCCTCGACCTGCGGTGGTCGGTGTACGCCGACCCGTTCCAACTGGGTCTGGAAGCCTTGGTCGGCCTCGCTGTGCGACGCAACCCCCGACGCGCCCAGCTCGTGGTCAGCACGGTCCTCGCCAAGCACATCCCCGCACGGCCGGCGTCGGTCCGGGCGGCCGGGCTGCTGCTGGCGGCCCGCGTCCAGCAAGCTCTGACCGGGGATGTCCCCGCGGGCCTCGACGCTGGGCTGCTGACCGACCCCGGCCGCAGCGCCGACGTCGAGGCCCGGGCGCAAGGTGCCTTCGAAGGCGCGCCGCTCGTGATCGGCTTCTGCGAGACCGCGACTGCTCTGGGGCACTTCGTCGCCGACGCGTTCACCCACGGCGACTACCTACACACCACGCGACGTCCTGACCCGCTCCGGCCCGTCGCGGCAGTGTTCGAGGAAGAGCACTCGCACGCCGTCAGCCACGTCCTCCAGCCCGACGGGCTGCTGCTCGCCGACGGTCGGCCGCTCGTGCTCGTGGACGACGAGCTCACTACCGGCACTACCGCTCTGAACACGCTGGCCGCGCTGCACGCCCGCCATCCCCGATCGGCCTACGTTCTCGCGGCGCTGCTCGACCTGCGCCCGGAGGCTGCTCGACTGGCCTTCCAGGCCCGGGCGGCCGCCCTCGGCGTGCCCGTGACGGTGGTGGCCCTGCTCGACGGCGTCCTCGAGGTTCCCCTGGACGCGCTGAACCGCGCCGAGGGGCTGCTGGCCGCGACCGAGGCGGCGGAGCCGCCTGACCAGAACCCCTCGACCACGACCGTCATCCGGTGGCCCTGTGGTGTCCCCACCGGGGGCAGGCACGGCTTCCTGGCGACGGATCGGCCGGCCTTCACACATGCCGTCGAGGCAGCGGCACGCGCCCTCACCCTGTCAGCTGAGGGGCCGGTCCTGGTTGTCGGTACCGAGGAGCTGATGTACGCCCCGGTGCGGGTGGCGCACGCGCTGGAGCTGGCGCTCCGTCGTACCGGCAAGGCGCGTGAGGTGCTGGTCCAGAGTACGACTCGCAGTCCGGTCGTGGCGCTCGACGTGCCCGGCTACGCGATCCGCCGCGCGCTGGTCACCACCAGCCCCGATGACCCGTCGCGGCCGTCGTTCCTTTACAACCTCCAGCCTGGGTACGACGACATCGTCGTCGTCACCGAGGACCCGGCCGACCGCTGCGCCGGTCTGCTCCGGGCGCTGCGACCCTGGGCCCGCACAGGAGTGCATTTGCTGGTGCTCGATCCGCCCGAGGTGGCGCCCAGGTGACCGCAGGCTTCGGGTCCTACGCGCCCACGGAGGTCACCTGGCTGCTGACCGACCTGTCGGACGTCGCTCTGGAGCTGCCGACAGCGGACCGTGAGGAGTTGATCCAGGGTGGTCGGCCCTACTTCGAGATGCTGCCCGTGGAGTACCAGCCGGACGCCGCCTACACCGCGCTGTTCCACCAGTCCCTGACCGAGAGTGCCGACCGGCTGGCCCTGGCTGTCGGTCTGGTCTGTGGCCTCGTCCTGGACCGCCAGCCGGCTCCGGTGCTCGTGAGTCTGGCGCGGGCGGGGACACCCATCGGGATCTTGATGCGGCGGTGGTTCGCGTCGCAGGGCAGGGACGTGCCGCACTACGCAGTGAGCATCGTGCGCGGTGCCGGCATCGACGAGGTTGCTCTCGCGCACGTCCTCGCACGGCACGACGCGGCACAGGTGCGGTTCGTCGACGGCTGGACCGGCAAGGGTGCCATCGCACGGGAGCTCGCGGCTGCGGTGGCCGGGTATGCAGGGCTCGACAGCGAGCTCGCGGTGCTCGCCGACCCGGGCCACTGCACCACCTTGTTCGGCACCCGCGAGGACTTCTTGATCCCGTCAGCCTGCCTGAACAGCACCGTGTCGGGGCTGGTCTCCCGGACCGTGCTGCGTGCCGACCTGATCGGTCCGGGGATGTTCCACGGGGCGAAGTACTACGCCGAGCTCGTCGACCAAGACGTCAGTGCGGTCTTTCTCGACACCGTCAGCGACGCCTTCCCCCGAGTTGCCGACCAGGTCGCGGCTCTCATGCCGGAGCACCTCGCGGGCGACCGGACCGCCACCTGGTCGGGATGGGAGGCCGTCACGAGCATCGCCGCTGAGTACGGGATCGACAGCCTCAACCTCGTCAAGCCGGGCGTGGGGGAGACGACCCGGGTGCTGCTGCGGCGGGTCCCGTGGAGGGTGCTCGTCCACCCAAAGCGGGAGGCGGATCTGCAGCACGTGCTGGTCCTCGCGCGGGCTCGCGGTGTGCCCGTCGTCGTCACCCCCGACCTGCCGTACTCCTGTGTCGGGCTCATTAAGCCGGTCGGCCGGTGAAGGCCGTCGTCGCCCTCGACCTCGACCAGACGCTCGTCTACTCGGCCCGCAGCGCGGGCCTGCTCGACGGCGTGAGCACGATCTGGGTCGAGGACTACCAGGACGCCCCGCTGTCGCTCATGACGACCGCCGCCCACGAGGCGCTGCGCGAGCTGGCCTCCCGTCACCACGTCCTGCCGGTCACCACCCGCACCCCCGAGCAGTACGCACGCCTCCGGCTGCCGCTGACCGTTCCGGTCGCGGTCTGCGCCAACGGGGGAGTGCTGCTGCGGCACGGTGTCCGCGACGCCGCCTGGGACCGCAGGGTCCAGGGCGACCTGCGCGGGTTCGCCCCGGCCGCCGCCGTCGCGGCCCATCTCGACAGCGTCAGCTCACCTGGGTGGGTCAAGACCCGACGCCAGGTCGAGGACCTGTTCGTCTACCTGGTCGCGCACTCCCGTGAGCAGGTGCCTGACGGCTGGGCCGAGGAGCTGGGTTCCTGGGCCGCCCCACTGGGGTGGACCGTCTCCGTCCAGGGACGCAAGGCCTACGTCGTACCCGATGGCCTCAGCAAGGGTGCGGCAGCCCTTCGCATCGCTCGAGAGCTGGACGGTCCGCTGCTTGCGGCCGGCGACAGCCAGCTCGACCGGAGCCTGCTCGAGGTCGCCGTCGCCGCCGCACGCCCGGCGCACGGTGAGCTGCACCGAAGCGGCTACGCACCGCCAGGGCTGTTTGTCACCCCGCGCGCAGGTGCGTGCGCCGCCGAGGACCTGCTCGCCCATCTGTCCAGGCAGGCCGACGTGGTGACCACCGGGGCCGGCCAGTCGGCCTGACAGGAGCGGTGTCACCGTCAGCCGCATGAGCCGAAGTGGCCTGTCACCCCTGGGCTACCAGCTCGCGGTCTTCCTCGGGCTCAGCCGGGCGCCGGCGCCGCTCGTTCAGCGAACTGATCAGGGCCAGCCCGATGAACGCCACGCCGGTCAGGCCGGTAACCACCTCAGGCACCTGGTACTGCACCTGGAAGATCATGATCACGGCCAGCACGCCGATCGCCCAGTGCGCACCATGCTCGAGGTAGACGTACTCCGACAGGGTCCCTTTGCGTACGAGGTAGAGCGTCAGTGACCGGATCCAGAACGCGCCGACCCCGAGGCCGAGAGCGATGACGAGGACCTTGTTGCTGATGGCAAAGGCCCCGATGACACCGTCGAAGGAGAAGGACGCGTCCAGGATCTCGAGGTAGAGGAACGTGAAGATCCCCGCCTTGAACACCGCCCCGGTCATGCCTTCGCTGCCCGCGGACGCGTTGGCGTCGTCGTCCATGCCCGCCTCGAACAGGTTGTCCAGAGCGTTCACGACGAGGTAGGCGCCCAGCCCGATCAGCCCGGCGATGAGGACGGTCTTGCTCTTCGCTGCGTCCGTCAGGCCGCTCATGAAGAAGATCGCGCCGAGGGCCACGACGACCGACAGCTGGTCGAGCTTGCCGATCTTGGCTAGTCCTCGCTCTACCGGCTTCAGCCAGAGCAGCTCGCGCTCCTCATCGAAGACGAAGTCCAGGAAGATCATCAGCAGGAAGGTGCCGCCGAAGGCATAGATCGCCTCCTTGGCGGCATCGAGCTTGTGGCCGTACTCGGTGGCGTTGTTGGTTGCGAGGTTGATGACGTCCGGGATCGACAGGTGCGCGGTGACCGCCACGATGAACACCGGAAGCACCAGCCGCATGCCGAAGACCGCGATGAGGATGCCGACTGTCAGGAACAGCTGCTGCCAGATCGGGTGCATCCGCTGCAGCACCTTGGCGTTGACGACGGCGTTGTCGAAGGACAGCGAGATCTCGAGAACGCTCAGGATCGCAACGATCGCGAGGTCCTGGGGGCCGCCGAAGATCAGTGCGACCGCAAAGGCGATCACGGTCAAGATCGCGGCTGGTCCGAACTGGCGGGTCATGCGGTCCTCCCTGGACTGCTGGCCCGGGCACGCAGGTGCACGGGTGCTTCGCGGCCTAGCCTAATAGCGGCTCAGGGCCCCGACGACCACGCACGGGTGGTCAGTCGTGGCTGCTACCGAACAGCGCGCCCAAGCCGGCTGGACCCATCCCGAGGCCCCCGACCCCGGCGGTCGGGCCTTGCTCGCTCCGACCGCCGAAGGCCGCGTTCTTCAACAGCGCGGTGGCGAGAGCACCGATCGGCATCGACTGCAGGATGATGCGGCCGTCACCCTCGAGTGTGGCCTCCGTCAACCCCTGCTTGCCGAACATTGCGCCCATCAGACCACTGCGGTTGAAGCGACCGACCGCCTCCACGCCGTAACGGATCGTGTTGCCCTCGAAAGCCACGATGCAGCCGGTGTCGACGTGCAGGTGACCTCCGCAGTCGGCGGGGTTGATGTCGATGAAGTTGCCGGCACCGCCGAGGAACAACGTCCCGCAGAGCTCGCTGGTGAACCTCTCCAGGACGAAGCCCTCGCCGCCCGCCAACCCCTGGCTCAGGCCGCTGAACGCGACGTCGAAGCGTACCGAGCCCGCTGCACCGACGAAGGCGTCCATCTCGGCGAGCCACACGTCGCCGGGTCCCACCTCGATGGCCCGCATCTCCCCGGGGAGCACCCCCGTGAGGGCGACGAGACCATCACCGTCGGAGGTCTGGAACTGCTGGAACGCAAAGGACTCACCCGCCATCATCCGCTTGCCGGCTTCCAGCGCACTAGCCAGCAGGCCCTTCATCTTGCTGGCCTGACCTTGCTGGCTCAGCGGCTGCTGGAGCCGGGTCTCCATCGCGACATCGCCTGACCTGAACAGGAACTTGCCCGCCTCGGCGTAGAGGACCTGGCCCGGACGCGGGGTGCAGACACCATCTGCAGAGCGTTGCCGACGACCTGGTGCTGCGGCACGTCCCTCCTTTACAGGGCTGCGCGTGCGGGCGCGACCATGGCCTTGACGGTCTTCCCGTCGTGGAACTGTCCCAACGCCGTCATCGTCCAGGACGCACCCTGGCGATTCAGGCGACACATCAGGACACCCGTCACCCGCGGCGACTCGGTCAGCTCGAAGCGGACCAGCTCCACCGCGCCCGGACCCCCGCCGTCCAACAGCCGGCAGTAGGCGGACGCGACGTCGCTGAACTTCTGCCCGCTGAAGCTGTTGACGGTGAAAACCAGGGCGGTCACCTGGGCCGGCACCTTCGACAGGTCCACGGTGATGACCTCGTCGTCGCCGTCACCTTTGCCACTGACGTTGTCACCGGAGTGCCGGATGCTGCCACCACAGCCCTGCTTGCTCATGAACCACACCTTGTCGACGTCCTTCCCGCTGGCGTCGAAGGCGATCACAGAGGCGTCGAGGTCGATGGACTTGCCGTGCTTGCTCGGGTCCCACCCGAGCCCCATCGACACCAGCGTCAAGGGCGGCGCACCCGTCTTGACCAGTGACACGGTTTGGTTCTTTGTCAACGACACCCGGCCCTTGTCCAGGTTGACCGTCGGTGCGGGGATCCCGGCGGTCGGCGACCCGATCGGTGGCGCGAACCCTCCAGGAGCGGCTACGACGGGCTGGGCACTGTTTGCGGGCTCGTCGTCGACGTCCACGCCGAACTCGGTGGCGATGCCGGCCAGGCCGTTGTCGTAGCCCTGCCCGACCGCCCGCAGCTTCCACTCGCTGCCGCGCCGGTAGACCTCCGCGCAGACCAGGGCCTTCTCGGTAGTGAGGCCGGTGAGCTCGAACCGGACCGCATCGGCGCCGGCGGCGTCGAGGACGGTGATCACCATCGACCCGGCTTGGGAGAACGTCGCCGGCCCCGACCCGTCAAGTGAGGCCGTCACGACAACCTTCGCCACGTCCGACGGCACCGACATCGTGGCCACCCGCACCGCGTCTACCCCGCGGGGGCCCTGGGCCGCGTTCAGGTAGGTCACACCGGGGCCAGCCGGGGCGTTGTAGAAGACCAGGTCGGCGTCCGAGCGGACTTTGCCGGTCTCGGCCACGAGCAGCGCGGAGACGTCGACAGGGCTGGAGCACGCCACCGACACGGTGACCTCCGCCGACGGGAGGGGACAGTTGGCCCCTTTGGACAGCTCCTGGACCACGACGCGCACCTTCCGACGTACCGGGACAGGCCGCGTTGCGGTCTGTCAGCGGAAGTCTGCACCAGATGGGGCGCCGACCGTGTGAGCGGTTCCGGGACGGGTACCCGCCAGACATGACGACGTTCCGCCTTGCCCCTGCCTTCGCCACAGCCCTCCGCACCGCTGAGCTCGGCGGCCTCACAGAGGTCGACCCGGCGGACCGTCGAGACCGTTTTGACGTCCTGCAGGCGATCTACGACCTCCACACCGCCCCCGCGGACTGCGTCGGCGACACTGCCCGGTTCCAGCATCATCCCGTTGTTTCCGCCCTCAAGGGGCGACTGGAGACCGCGTGGCTCAGCGAGCTGCCGGACGTGCCGGCGGAGTGGAGCGCCGAGCCGGACGTGGTGGTCGCCCTGAGGTCGATGGCGGTCTACGAGCGGCTGCCGCGCGCCTACCGGTGGTTGGCGCAGGACGCACAGTGGTCGCAGGTCGTGCAGTTCCTCGCCCTGGAGGGCGGCCCCGACGCGGGGTTCGACGACCTGGTCGCCGCCTGTCAGCTGGGCTTGACCGGGTCGGCCAAGATGGCGCTGGCGCGCAACTACTGGGACGAGATGGGCAACGGCACCCCCGAAGCCGTCCACACCACGCTGTACGACCGGCTCGTCGAGGCCGTCCAGATGCCCCGGCTGCCACGCGAGCAGCTGCCCGTCGAGGCCCTCGAGCGCGCCGCCCTCGGGGGGCTGCTGGCCACCAACCGCTGGCTGCAGCCGGAGATGCTCGGCGCGTTGGGGATGGTCGAGCTCCAGGCGGGTCCACGTTGCCGGCTGGTCGTCCGGGCCTTCGAGCGGCTCGGAGCTCCCGAAGCGGCCTACCCGTTCTACCGGGAGCACGCGGAGGTCGACCCCAGGCACGGCAAGGACTGGCTGGAGAAGGCGATTGCACCTCAGGTCGGCACTCACCCTGAGTGGGGTCCACGAGTCCTGCGGGGTGCGTGGTGGCGGTCGCAGCTGAGCCTGCAGCTGTTCGCGGCAGTGGAGCGCAGCCTCGTCGAGCCGCGCGATGTGGCCGCCTAGGTCGAGACCGAACCGTCGATCCGACGTCCGGTGAGTCGGCGCTGCCGGATCCGCAACAGATGATCTCGCGGCCCACCGGCCCACGCCGTAGGCACGGTGGTGCTGAGGTGCTCCCCTGGATGGACCAGGCTGGCCCGCCCGTACACCACGACGCTCCAGCCGGACCTGGTCAGCTCGTCGAGGTCGTCCACCTCGAACGCCACCTGCTCGCCCCGCTCGGCCGTTTGCAGTTTCGGCCCTGAGCCCGAGCGGATCAGCAGATCACGACCCTCGACGGCGTAGTTGACCGGTACGACGTCAGGGGTGCCCTCGCGGGCGACGTAGACAAAGCGACCGACGCTGCGGGAACGCAGCAGTGCCCAGCACTCGGGGGCGTCGAGAAGTCCCAGCGTGCCGGCCGCTGGGCGCATGAGCAGCTCCGTCAGGTGGCGGCGCTCGTCGACGGCGGCCGCGATCAGCGCAGTGGACCGACGCGCGTTCTCCAGCGCCCCTCGGGTGAGGTTCCCGGTCGAGCGGATCAGTGACACCGGGGCGCGCATCGCCCGCTCCAAGGCTGGCACGTCGAGCGACCTCATGGCGACTGGCGACCGCGCACCACGACAACGGAGCCCCGCGCGTGATGGGCGCACTGCATCGCGACGGAGCCGACCACCACGTCGTGCAGCAGACTGCCACTCTGGGTCCCGACGACGAGCAGGTCCTCCGGCTCGCACGCGGCGAGCAGGGCTGCTGCGGCGTAATCCTGCACGACGAGCAGATCCAGGCCACGTGCCTGTGGGCCGAGGACGCTCTCACACTCGGCACGCAGCCAGGACTCGACCTCGATCTGGGGGTCGACGCCGGGGGCTCCGGTCCCGAACAGCCAGGCGTGGACCGCGACCAGCGGGCAGCCATGGGCTCGGGCGCGATCGGCCGCCCACGTCAGGGCGTGCCGGGAGCACTCGGAGCCGTCCACGCCGACGAGTACCCGGGCCCAGGGCTGGGGTGGTCCTGGCTGCGCCGGCACGATCAGGACCGGGCAGTGCGCTCGGTGCAGCACATAGTTGGTGGCCGAGCCGATGATGGCCGAGCCGAGGGCGCCGTGCCGTCTGCTCCCGAGCACGAGCAGGTCGGCCAGCGTTGAGGCCTCGACCAGGCTCACCCCGGCATCGCCTTCCCGGACCTCCGGGATGACCTGCAGCTGTCCCTGCCCGCCGGCGGACTGGACCACCCCCGCTAGCTCGTCGTCGAGCTGGTGCTTCGCCGTCTCGGCGCCGAGGTGGGCGTCCAGCATCCCGGCGTACGCGTAGCTGTAGCCGATCCCGGGCATGCCGCCGACAAGAGCCGTCGGCGTACGCCAGGCATGGACGGCGCGCAACGCCCGTCCCGTGGCCCGTGCCTCCCGCGCCGCCACCTCGAGGGCGGTGGTCGAGGCGGGAGAGCCGTCGACACCGACGACGACTTCGAGCCGGGGTTGGACAGTGCTCACTGGAGCACCTCCGCCACCGGACGACGGGACGTACGTAGGGATCCGGTGCCCTTGGGGTAGCCCAGGCGTAGCACCATCTGCGGTGCCCCCCGAAGGCCGAGCGCACCTCGCAGCTGAGCCCGAAGGCCTGGCAGCTCGAGCACCTGCGTGGAGGGGGAGGCTACGAGGCGTTCCTGCTCGAGCGTCAGCAGCAGGTCCGACAGCGTCCAGCCGGCAGACAGCCAGCTGCTGGCGTCATCCAGGGCGGTGCTGAGCACGACGTGGACAGGTCGCTCGACGGGCGGGGGCTCGCCGGAGGATTTGTCCGCCCGGACACCGACCCGACCGAACCGCCTGAGCGGCACGTCCGAGCCGCGAGTGTCCGGCGGGCTCATCGGCACGCCCTGCCGGGGAGCGTGAGCCGGGGAGGTCCAGCGCTGCTGCTCTCCAGCCAAGGCGGGGTCGTTCTCGAGCAACCGTTCGGCGTGATCAGTGAGGACGGCCAGGCGCAGTACATCCTGCTCGCCGAGCACGTGCAGCGAGCAGTCCTCCGCCTCGGCGATCGTGCGCAGCCGGTGCATCACTCGTTCCGGAACCGGCACATCCAGGAAGGGGGAACGGTCGGTGTGGCGCGTCCAGAGGGCCTCATACAAGGCCACCTCCGGCAGCGTGGGTCGGGCCGAGCCCACGACCGTCACCACGGCGAGCAGGTCTGCGTCGTCAGGATCGGGTACCAGGACACACGTCACCTCCAGGCCCACGGCGCGCAGAGCCAGCACCAGGTGCCGCACGGCACCGCCGCAGCTCAGGTGCAGCTCACGTCCCAGCGGATCCTCCTCGGGGAGCCAACGGGCCCGGTTCGCCCGCACGTGGACGGCGTTGTTGTGGCGACTGAAAAGCCACGGCTGGGTGTTGTGCACTGACGGCGCGCGCACCGCAGCTGCCACAGCCGACTCGTAGGTCTGCTGCCCGAGCAGGCTGAGCGTGGTGGTCAGGGGGAGCCTCATGACGTTCGTCCTCTCGTGTGCCCTCGAGCCTGCTCCGGCGAGTCAGCGACCGACAGGACCAAAGGTCCCGAACCACCAAGGACCTAGGCCTGCCCCGGCAGCTGCGCCGCTCGCGCGTCGACGGTCGGCAGCGCGTGGCCGTCGTAGGCACGAGCGGGATGAGGGCCGGCGCGTCGTACTGTCATGCGGTGAGCTTCCCGCTGGAACAGGCCGACGCCGTCCGTAGCCGCAGCGAGGGCCTGCTCGCGGCGGTCAGCGCGGTCGCGAGCGAGCTTGACCTACAGACGGTCCTGCGCCGGATCGCGGAGGTCGCAGCGGTGCTCGTGGACGCACGGTACGCCGCCGTCGGGGTGGTCGCCGATGATGGCTCGCTCGCCCAGTTCGTCACCGTCGGACTCGACCTCGAGCTGGCGGAAAGAATCGGGCCCCTGCCCCACGGGCTGGGTCTGCTCGGCGAGCTGATCCGGCACCCGGTACCACTCCGGCTGCACGATCTTCGCGAGCACAGCTCGTCGTTCGGCTTCCCTGCTCACCACCCGCAGATGACCTCGTTCCTCGGTGTCCCCATCCGCGTCCGCGGAAGGGTCTTCGGCAACCTCTATCTCACCGACAAGCGCAACGCCGACTTCGACACCGAGGACGAACGGCTCGTCCTGGGCCTGGCGGCGACCGCAGGGATCGCGATCGAGAACGCCCACCTGTTCGAGCAGAGCCAGCGCCGCGAGCGCTCGGCGGCTGCGGCAGCCGAGATCACGACCAGTCTGCTGTCCGGAGCCGATCCGGAGACAGTCCTGGAGCTGGCGGCGGAACGGGCCAGCGACCTGGTGGGGTCCGACGTGGGCGTGATCGCCCTTCAGCAGTCGCAACGCCTGCTCGTCGAGATCTCCTGGGGCGCAGGAGCTGTCGCACCGACCGGCCAGCTGACGCTGGACGGACCGATCGGGATGGTGCTGAAAAGTGGACAGCCGCACGTCTTCGAGGCGGGCAGCCTCGAGCACCTGTGGCCGGGCCTGGCTCTGGCAAGTGCCATCGCCATCCCCCTGGGCAAAGGGGTGTGCGTTGCCGGCCGCCGGTCACCGGCGCTCCCGTTCGGCGCCCACGAGGTCAGTGAGCTCACTGCGTTCGCCGGGCAGGCCACCGTCGCCCTCGAGCTGGCGCAGCGGCGACGTGACGCTGAGCGGCTGTCGGTCTACGCCGACCGGGACCGGATCGGCCGCGACCTGCACGACCTGGTGATCCAGCGGCTGTTCGCGACGGGCATGGAGCTCGAGAGCGCCGTGCCACTGGTCACCCACGCCGTAGCGCAGTCACGCGTCCGGCAGGCCGTCGACGACCTGGACGAGACGATCCGCGAGATCCGAACGACGATCTATGCGCTCGGCCACGACGAGATCGAACAGGCAACCAGTCTGCGGGTACGCCTGTTGGAGGTCCTTGACAGCGCAGAGCCCTCGCTGGGCTTCGCGGCGACGGTACGCCTGTCCGGACTGCTCGACACCCGCGTGCCGCGTGACGTGGGCGACCACCTGCTCAGCGTGCTCAGGGAGGCCCTGTCCAACGCCGCTCGGCATGCCTCGGCCACCAGGGTCGACGTCGATGTCGACGCGCACGACGACCTGACGCTACGGGTCCTCGACGACGGGGTGGGCCTGCCCGTCGGCGGGCGGCGCAGCGGGCTGCACAACCTCGCCGAACGCGCGGCGTTGCTGGGCGGCTCCTTCACCGCTACCCGAGGGGCGGCAGGTGGCAGCGAGCTGCTGTGGACCATCCCCCTGGGCGCTCCGGCCTGACCGGTCAGGCCGGCCGGCTGGGTTTCATCGACGCCACCAAGACGGCCGCCTGCGTCCGGCGTACCAGACCGAGCTTGGACAGCACCGAGGAGACGTAGTTTTTGACAGTTTTCTCGGCGAGGAACATCCGCTCGCCGATCTGTCGGTTCGTCAGGCCCTCACCGATGAGGTCGAGGATCTTGCGCTCCTGGTCGGTGAGCACGTCCAGGGGGTCCTTGCGCACGGCGTCGCTGCGCATCCGCGCGAGCAGCCGGCCGGTAGCCTGCGGATCCAGCAGCGACTCACCCCGCCCGACGGTGCGAACCGCCCCGACCAGGTCGTTGCCCTTGATCTGCTTCAAGACGTAACCCGAGGCTCCGGCCATGATGGCGCTGAAGAGCGCATCATCGTCGCCGAAGGACGTGAGCATCAGGCACGACAGCTCGGGCAACAGCGACTTCAGATCGCGGCACACCGAGATCCCGTCACCGTCGGGCAGCCGGACATCGAGCACGGCGACGTCGGGGCGCAGGGCCGGCACCCGCGCCAAGGCCTCCGCTGCGGTAGACGCCTCACCTACGACGACCAGGTCAGGCTCGGACTCCAGTAACGACTTCAGCCCCTGCCGGACGATCTCGTGATCGTCGAGCAGGAAGACACGAAGCGGGGTCATGTGACGAGTGTGGCAGCCGACGGTCCTGCGCTGCGCGGTGCAGAGGGCCTGTTCACGCGGGACCTAAGTCCTGCCATGCCGTGACCTGCGGGGGCTGCGCCCGCAGGTGCCGCCCCCTCATTGTGAAACCATGAGGACGATCGTGGTGGCCGTACGTGGCCGGGACGAGTACGAGGCGGCGCTGGACCTCGCGCTGGACGAGGCGCTGCGACGAGGACTGCCGCTCGATGCCGTGCACTGCTACCACCTGCCCGCGTACGGCGATCTGCCGAGCGCGCTTACTCCCGTCCGTCTTGGCGCGTCCCGGAACGCCGCCGAGGAGCGCGTGAGAGCCGCCGTGTCCCGCGCTGTGGCGCGGGTGTCAGGATCAGAGGGCGTGGCCGTCACCGCTCACGCGCTGTACGGCGACACGGGTCGGTGCGTCCTGTCGCTGAGCGGCCCTGCAGCGCTGGTCGTCGTGGGACGACGAGGCGGCGGGCTGCTGGTGCGGGGAGTGCGCGGGTCGGTCAGCGCCGATGTGCTGCACCACAGCAGTGCGCCGGTCCTCCTGGTGCCCGAACGCCTCCAGCTGACGCCGGACCGGTGGCTGCGAAGCCGCGTCGTCGTTGCCGTCGACGGCACCCCCGCCTCCCTGGCTGCGCTGGACTGGGCTGCCGCGCAGGCCCTTGAGTGGGGCTGTCCTCTCGTGCCCGTCCTCGTCGAGCACGAGGAGGTCCTCAACCCCGAGCCGGTGCTCGCCGGGCTGTCACGGCAGGCCAAGGAGGCGGGCGGCCACCTCATCCAGCCGACCCTGCTCGTCGGCGGGACCTGGAAGAAGCTGGTCGAGTTCGTCCATCCCGAGGACCTCCTGATCCTCGGGTCACGGGGCGGAAGCGGGCTGCCCGGCCTGATCGGCAGCACGAGTACGGCAGTGGGTCAGCACGCTTGCTGCCCCGTGGTCATCGTCAGAGAGGGCCAGGCCCGACGAGAGACCCATCAGCGCTCCGCCCAGGTGCGTCGCCTGGGCGCGTCCGGCAGGTCCTCGCCGAGAAGGACGTTCGTCCCGGGAGGGTCGTGACCTTCACCTCTGCTCACGGGCACTGCTGACTGATGCTCTGTGTGCACGGCATCGGAGGTCGTTGCCGACCACAACCTGGAGCACATCATGCGACGCAAGAGTTTCGACACCCTCGTCTCCGCGACCGGCCTTGCTCTGGCGGCGATCCTGTTGACGGCCTCGGGGCTGCTGTTCTGGGCCCACAACTTCGTCAGCGACAACATTCGCACGCAACTGGTGGCCCAGAAGATCTTCTTCCCTGAAGCGGGCTCGGCGCAGCTCGCCGACCCGGCCGTCAAGCCCTACCTGACGAAGTACGCCGGCCAGCAGCTCACCACCGGTGCCCAGGCGCACGCCTATGCCGACCACTACATCGCGGTGCACC
>JAYUBO010000116.1:0-6435 GCA_043740815.1 Frankiales bacterium
CTGGTGCTGTCCGGCCGGGTCGTGACCCTCGAGACGACCGGTCGGGTGCTGCACTCCCCCAGCATCTCGGTGGCGGAGCCGACGGTCGTCCGGCTCGTCCGGTTCGCCGTGGTGCCCCGCCACCAGGCGCCCGTGACGAAACGGGCCGTCCTCGCGGTCTACGGCTACCTCTGCGCCTACTGCGGACGGGCAAGGGCGGACAGCGTCGACCACGTGATTCCGGTGTCCCGCTCGGTAGGACCGCCGAACGTGTGGTCCAACGTCGTCGCGGCCTGCCAGTCCACCCGCCGGGGCAGGGGCTGCAACGGCGCGAAGGGTGACCGGCTGCTGTCAGAGCTCGGCTGGCCACCGGTGACGCCGATCGTGCCCACCCGCGCACAGATCCTCGCCGCCCTGCACCGCGGTCACCCCACGTGGGCGCCCTACCTCGCAGCCTGATCCCCTGGTTTCTGTCAGAGGCTCTGCATGATCTCGCGCATCAGCGCGGCGGTCGCGGAAGGCGTCTTGCCGACCTTGACCCCCGCTGCCTCCAGAGCCTCCTGCTTGGCTTGCGCCGTGCCCGACGAGCCGCTGACGATGGCGCCGGCGTGGCCCATCGTCTTGCCCTCGGGGGCAGTGAAGCCCGCGACGTAGCCAACAACCGGCTTGGTGACGTGCGCCTTGATGTAGTCCGCCGCGCGCTCTTCGGCGTCGCCGCCGATCTCGCCGATCATGACGATGGCGACCGTCTCGGGGTCGGCCTCGAAGGCCTCGAGGCAGTCGATGTGCGTCGTGCCGATGACGGGGTCGCCACCGATGCCGACGGCCGTGGTGAAACCGAAGTCCCGCAGCTCGTACATCATCTGGTAGGTGAGGGTGCCCGACTTGCTGACCAGCCCGATCTTGCCGGCGGTAGGTGCGATGGTGGCCGGGATGATGCCGGCGTTGGAGGCGCCGGGGCTGATCAGGCCCGGGCAGTTCGGGCCGATGATCCGGGTGGACCGGCCCTGGGCGCGCTGTTGCTGGGCGTAGGCCCAGAACCAGGCGGAGTCCTGCACCGGGATGCCCTCGGTGATGACGACAGCCAGGCCGATGCCCGCGTCGATCGCCTCGACGACGGCGCCCTTGGCAAAGGCCGGCGGCACGAAGATCACCGAGACGTCGGCGCCGGTCGCGGCCATGGCCTCGGCGACGGTGGCGAAGACGGGGATGCCGTCCACGTCGCTGCCAGCCTTCTTCGGGTTGACGCCACCGACGACGTTGGTGCCGGAGGCCACCATGCGACGGGTGTGCTTGGTGCCCTCCGCTCCGGTGATGCCCTGGACGATGACCTTGCTCTCAGCGGTCAAGAAGATGGCCATTTACTTCGCCCCTGCCAGCTCGGCGGCCTTGTCGGCCGCGCCATCCATGGTGTCGACGACGGTCACGAGGGGGTGGGCGGCTTCCGCGAGGATGCGGTGACCTTCCTCCACGTTGTTGCCGTCGAGGCGTACGACCAGCGGCTTGGTCTCCTTGTCGCCGAGCATCGCCAACGCCTGAACGATGCCGTCCGCGACCGCGTCGCAGGAGGTGATCCCACCGAAGACGTTGACGAAGACCGACTTCACATCAGGGTCGGACAGGATGATCTCGAGCCCGTCGGCCATGACCTGCGCCGACGCGCCGCCACCGATGTCGAGGAAGTTGGCGGGCTTGACGCCGCCGTGCGCCTCCCCGGCGTAGGCGACCACGTCCAGGGTGCTCATCACGAGTCCCGCGCCGTTGCCGATGATGCCGACCTGGCCGTCGAGCTTGACGTAGTTGAGGTTCTTCTTCTTCGCCCGGCCTTCGAGGTCGTCCTCGGCGACGACGTCGGCGTAGGCCGTGAAGACAGCCTCGTGGCGGAACTCGGCGTTGGCGTCGAGGGTGACCTTGCCGTCGAGGGCGACGATCCGCCCGTCCGGGGTCTTCACCAGCGGGTTGACCTCGACGAGGGTGCACTCCTCCTCGACGAAGACCTTCCACAGCGAGACGAGCACCGACGCGACCTCGGCGGCGACATCGGCTGGAAAGCCGGCCGCGGCGACGATCTCGTCAGCCTTGGCCTGGTCGCAGCCCACGAGGGCGTCGACGGCGATCCGGGCCAGCGCCTCTGGACGCTCGACCGCGAGCTCCTCGATCTCCATGCCGCCCTCGACCGAGGCCATCGCCAGGTAGGTCCGGTTGGCCCGGTCGAGCAGGAAGGAGACGTAGTACTCCTTGTCGATGTCGCTCGCCTCGGTGACAAGGACCTTGTGCACGATGTGACCCTTGATGTCCAGGCCGAGGATGTCGCTCGCCCGGGCGACCGCCTCGTCCGGCGTCTCGGCCAGCTTGACGCCGCCGGCCTTGCCCCGGCCACCGGTCTTGACCTGCGCCTTCACGACGACAGGCTTGCCGATGCTCTCGGCGACGGCGCGCGCGGCCTGCGCCGAGTCGACGGTGTCACCGGGCAGCACGGGAACGCCGTGTTTGGCGAAGAGCTCCTTCGCTTGGTACTCCATGAGGTCCACTGAAGGGTCCTGTCTCGTTGTCTGCGGGGCCAGCGTGAGGCTGGTCGAGCGTAGCCATCGCCATGTACCCGCCACACACGGGCCTTCTCGTCGTCACCCGACCGGTGGCGGCACCCTGCCGACCTTTCCCCCCAGCCCCATGACATCGATTGCCCGCACGCCTGTGACCTGCGACACGGGCGTGGGTCACATCCTTCGGGGGACTCATTCGTTGCATGCATCACAGGCGCAACACCGTGTGCCCCGAGCCGCCCGGAGAGTCGTGAACCGTCGCCCCGCCCTTGCCCTCGCCCTGCTCGTGAGCGCCCCGCTGGTGGGCGTTGGCGCCGTTTCGCACGCAGCCGCTCCGGCGTACACGATGAAGTCGCTGAAGATCACGACGACCGTGGCGAGCGAGACGGCCCTCGGGACGCCGGCGACGTGCGTCGTGGACGCCGACCTGTACACGCCGGCGGGCGTCAGCAAGACGCACCCGGCGCCCGCGATCTTGACCACCAACGGCTTCGGCGGCAGCAAGCACGACCAGGCCGGGCTCGGGGCGGCATACGCCAGCAAGGGTTACGTCGTCCTGTCCTACTCCGGGCTCGGCTTCGGGTCGGATGCGAGCGTCCCGGGCAGCGGCTCGGGCTGCAAGATCACCCTGGACGACCGCGAGCACGACGGCGCGGCGGGCAGCCAGCTGATGGACTTCCTCGGCGGGCTGAAGGCCGCTGACGACGGCACGAAAATCGACTACGTGACGAAGGACGCGGTCGCGCACGACGGCAAGGTGCACGCCGGGGACGTCCGCGTCGGGATGGTCGGCGGCTCGTATGGCGGTGAGGTCCAGTTCGCGGTGGCGGCCGTCGACCCGCGGCTCGACACGATCGTCCCGCTCATCACCTGGAACGACCTGGCCTACTCACTGGCCCCCAACAACAGCTCACTGACCGGCGCGGGTGTCTCCTACGCGACGCCCGGCACGGAGAAGATCGACTGGACGACGCTGTTCTTCGGCGTCGGGATCATCGACGGCCTGCAGGCGACGGTCGCGACGCAGGACCCGACGCGGGTCGGCCCCTGTCCCAACTTCACCGACCAGGCCTGCGTCGCGAAGGCGCAGATGGACGCAGTCGGCTATCCGACGCAGAGCACGATCGACTTCGCGCGCCACGCCTCCGTCACGTCCTACCTCGACAAGATCAAAATCCCCACGCTGCTCGGTCAGGGGCAGGCCGACACGCTGTTCAACCTGCAGGAGGCCACCGCGACGTACAGCGCGCTGAGGGCCCGCAAGGTGCCGGTCAAGATGATCTGGCAGCAGTGGGGCCACAGCCACGCTCCGCTGCCGGGTGAGTTCGACCTCGCCAAGCCCGACACGAACTACGAGGGTCGCGTCGTCACGACGTGGTTCGACCACTACCTCAAGGGCACAGGGACCGCTCCGGCCCTCGACTTCAGCTACTACCGCGACTGGCTCGACAAGGGCGATGCCGCTGCCGCCTTCACCAGCGCGCCCAGCTACCCCCTCCCCGGTACGACGACGCTCTACGGCTCCGGCTCCGCCCTGACCACCTCCAAGGCGGCGATCGTGGCGGGCTCGTCCACCATCGCGGTTCCCCCCGGCGGTGCCCCCCTGAGCTACACCGAGACCTCCGCCCTCGACCAGTCCCAGCCCGTCACCGACGCACCCGGCGCGACCACCTCGCTGTCCACGGGCCCACTGGCGCACGCGGTCGACGTGGTCGGCATCCCCACCGCCACGCTGCGGCTGTCCTCCCCGACCGCCACCTCCGCGACCGGCGCCGGGGGGATGCTCGTGGCTTTCGTGAAGCTGTACGACGTGGCGCCGGACGGGACGGTCGTCCTGGCTCACCGGGTCATCAGCCCGATCCGGGTCGCCGACCTGTCCAAGCCCGTCACGGTCTCCCTGCCAGGCACGGTGCACCGCTTCGCCAAGGGTCACGCCCTGAAGCTCGTCGTGTCGCTGTCTGACGCGGCGTACAAGGGCAACGCAGGGGCGATGGTGCTGACCTTGTCGACGTCCAGCGCGGCCCCGACCACGCTGACCCTGCCGGGACACCTGTCGGTCCGGACGGCCGGCACTGTGGCTGCCGCCGGCACCGCCGCCGCTGTCCCCGCTGCCGCTGCCGCTGGCGCTGCCGCAGCCGTTCCCGCTGCCGCCGCTGTTCCGGCTGCCGCTGTTGCGGCGTTGCCCGCGACGCACGGCGCGGCCACGGTGACGACGACCCGCACGCTGGCGTCGACGGGGGCCTCGACAACGCTGCCCTTGGTCGGAATCAGCCTGCTCGGGCTGCTCGGCCTCGTCGTCGCCCGTCGTCGAACCACCTGACTGTCCGGTCAGACAGAACGCCGTCAGGCAGGGGTGCCGACGTTGGCGCGGACCCACTCGACGATGGCGCTCGGGGACGCTCCGGCGGTGAAGATCTTGGTCACGCCGGCGGCTTCGAGCAGGGCGATGTCGTCCTCGGGGATGATCCCGCCACCGAAGACGACGACGTCGTCCGCGCCGCGGGCCCGGAGCAGCTCGACGACCTTCGGCATGAGCGTGAGATGGGCCCCGGACAGGATCGACAGGCCGACGCAGTCCGCGTCCTCCTGGATGGTGGTCTCGACGATCTGCTCGGGCGTCTGGTGCAGGCCGGTGTAGATAACCTCCATGCCGGCATCACGCAGTGCGCGGGCAACGACCTTGGCCCCGCGGTCGTGGCCGTCGAGACCGGGCTTGGCGACGACGACGCGCACTCGGCCGGTCACGGGGGTCCTCCTCAAGGCGGGCAGACGCTGCGGTGGGAGAGTACGCGCCCGTGACCACCGACTGGCGTGACCCCCTGTTGGCCGGGGCCTCCGTCCTGGACGTGCGCCTGGCCCGGCGCAACCCCGCCGACTGGCCTGACTACCACCCCCAGCCGTCCGTCCGGGCCTACCGCCTGGCCGGGAGCCCCGAGGCCCCCGGGCCGGTGGCGGTGGTGTGGGACTTCGCCGTACAGGGTGGCAGCTTCGGGGAGGACGACGCGACGGTGCTCGTGGCCGCCGTCCGGCACGCCATCCGAGAGCGGGTGCCCGTCCTGACGCTCGTCAGGACCGGAGGCACGAGGTTGCAGGAGGGCGTGGCCGGCCTGGTGGGGATCCCGCGGTCCCGGCTGGCGCTGCTGTCGCTGGCCGAGGCGGGGTTGCCGCACCTGAGCGTCGCTGACGCCGCCACCACCGGGGGCGTCTGGATCTCGGTCGTCGCGGCGGCCGACGTACGGGTCGCTGTGGCCGGCGCCGTCGTCGGGTTCGCCGGCCCCCGGGTCGTGCAGGCCTACACCGGAGCGCTGCCCGGGCCGGACAGCCACACCGCCGAGAGCGCGTACGCCGCCGGTCTGGTCGACGCGGTGCTGCCCCCAGAGCAGGTGGTCGGCTGGCTCCAGGCCACGTTGGCAACGCTGGCGCCGGCTACCACCGGTGCGCTGCCCCCACCCCCAGTGAGGGTCCCGTCGGTCGTGGGCGGCTGGGAGCAGGTGCTGCGCTGCCGGGCCCGGACCGTGGGTGGCCGTGAGCTGCTGTCCCAGCTGCTCACCGACCGGGTGCCGCTGCAGGCGCGAGGCGGTGACTCCAGCGTCGCGGCCTGCGTCGGCCGGTTGTCAGGCCGGCCCGTCGTGGGTGTGGCTGTCGCCGCCGAGCTCAGCGGACGACCGACGCCCGACGGCTTCCGGCTGGCCGCCCGGGCCTACCGGCTGGCGGGGCGGTGGGGGCTGCCGGCGCTGACCCTGGTCGACACCCCCGGCGCCGAGCCCGGCCCCGCGGCCGAACGGGACGGGATCGCGCCCGCCATCGGTGAGGCCCTCGACGCCTTGCTGACCTGTCCGAGCCCCACGCTGACTCTCGTCCACGGCGAGGGGGGCTCCGGGGGTGCGCTGGCGGTCGCGGTCGCCGACATGGT
>JAYUBO010000117.1:0-6646 GCA_043740815.1 Frankiales bacterium
ACCTGACCGCACTGCTCGACGCCCAGCTTCACCCAGGACGCCTGGACGTGGTCGATCGCGCCGTGCAGCACCAGGCGCGCGACGGCATGCACTGCCCGGTTGTCCCGCATGGTCGGACCCGGCCGGGCGAGGCCGGCCAGGTAGAGCGGCGCGTTGGTGTGCACGAACGGCAGCGGCACGAACTCGGTGAACCCACCGGACTCCAGCTGCAGCTGCTTGAGCAGCAGCAGGTGCGCCGCCCAGTGGCGGGGCTCGTCGACGTGGCCGTACATCATGGTCGAGGTCGTCGGCAGGCCCACGCCGTGCGCCGTCTGCACGACCTCGATCCACTGCTGCGTCGGGAGCTTGCCCTTGGTCAGCACCCACCGGACGTCGTCGTCGAGGATCTCCGCGGCGGTGCCGGGCAGGCTGTCGACCCCCGCCTCCTTCGCGGCGAGAAGGAACTCGCGGATGCTGACCTGCATCCGCGCCGCCCCGTTGACGACCTCCATCGGCGAGTAGGCGTGTAGGTGGATCCCAGGGGCGCCGCGCTTGATCGCCCGGGCCAGGTCGAGGTAGGCCGTGCCGGGCAGCTGCGGGTCGATCCCACCCTGCATGCAGACCTCGGTCGCCCCCCCGGCCCACGCCTCGGTGGCCCGCTGCTCGACCTCCTCCAGCGACAGTGAGTAGGCGTCGGCGTCGGTACGCCGCTGCGCGAACGCGCAGAACCGGCAGCCGGTGTAGCACACGTTGGTGAAGTTGACGTTGCGGTTGACGACGTAGGTCACGTCGTCACCGACGGTGGACCGACGGACCTCGTCGGCCCAGCGCACCACGGCCGCGAGGTCGTCCCCCTCGGCCATCAGCAGGGACAGGACATCCTTGTGCCCCAGGCGATCAGGCTCCTTGCGCAGCGCCGCTGCGACGTCGATGTCCATGCGCTGGGGCACCGCGATGGCGGCCCGGACCGCCTCCCAGTCGCCGTAGACGTGGTCGAAGTCGCTACGGCGGTCACCGGTGCGACCGGTGGTGTCGACGGCGGCATGCAGGTCGGTGCGACCGCGCGAGACGAGGCCACCGTCCGGCTCCTGCCACGGCAGGCCCTTGGGCAGCACGTCCGCCGCGAGCCCGCTGGGCAGTCGGAGGGCTTCCACGTGGGCGGTCAGCCTCGGGTCGAGCCACGGCTCTGCCAGGTACGGCGGGTGCGCCGTCAGCCGCTCCGTCAGGGCGAAGCCGCTGTCGGCCGACACTCGGGCCAGGTCCTCCAGCTTCGGCCAGGGGCGCTCGGGGTTGACGTGGTCGGGGGTGAGTGGTGACACCCCACCCCAGTCGTCGACGCCAGCGGCGAGCAGGGCGCCCGTTTCGGCGAGGTCGACGAGGTTGGGTGGGGCCTGCACGCGCATCCGCGGGCCCATCACCAGCCGGGTTACCGCGACGGCGGCAAGGAACTGCTCCAGGTCGGTGTCGTCGACATGCCGCATGGCGGTGTCGGGCTTGGCCCGGAAGTTCTGGACGATCACCTCCTGCACATGCCCGTGCCTGCGGTGGCTCGCGCGGATCGCGAACAGCGTCTCCGCCCGCTCCTGCAACGTCTCGCCGATCCCGACAAGAAGGCCTGTGGTGAAGGGGATCGCATGACGACCGGCGTCCTCGAGCACCTGCAGCCGGACAGCCGGCACCTTGTCCGGCGAGCCCCTGTGGGCGGGGACGTCGGCGGTGGTCTCGAGCATCATTCCCATGCTCGGTGCGACCGGCTTCAGGCGCTGCAGCTCCGCCCAACTCATCACACCGGGGTTGAGGTGCGGCAGCAGACCGGTCTGCTCGAGGACGGCCACGGCAGCGGCCCTGACGTAGGCCAGCGTGTCGTCGTACCCCGCCTCATCGAGCCACTGCCGGGCCTGCGGCCAGCGCAGCTCGGGACGGTCGCCAAGTGTGAACAGTGCCTCCTTGCAACCCAGTGCTGCGCCCTGACGCGCGATATCGAGGACCTCCTCCAGCGACAGGTACGGCGAGGGCAGGTGGGCCGGCGAGGTCGCGAACGTGCAGTAGTGGCAGCGGTCACGGCACAACCTGGTGAGGGGGATGAAGACCTTGCGGCTGTAGGTCACGGTGCCAGGACGACCGGCATCCACGAGCCCCTGGTCGCGGACCCGGGCCGCCGAAGCACTCAGGTCGGTGAGGTCCTCACCCCGGGCCGCCAGCAGGACAGTGGCCTCGGTCACGTCGAGCGGCTTGCCGTCCCGGGCGCGCGCAAGGGCACGGCGCATCCCCGGAACGGCTTCCATCTTTCGACCTTACTGGCGACCCCGTCACCCTGCGACGGCAGGGAATCTGGCACCGTTTCCGGGCCTTGCTCTAGGAGTGACGGAGCAAGCAGGAGGCAGGCACGTCGTCGCCCGGACCTCCTCACGCGCGTGGGTCGTGTGGGGACTGGCGATGGCCTGCTACGTCACGGCAGTCTTCAACCGTGCCTCCCTCGGCGTCAGCGGGGTAGCTGCCCAGCACCGCTTCGGCGCGACCCCAGCCCAGCTCGCGTTGTTCGGTGTGCTGCAGCTTGCTGTCTATGCCGGCCTGCAAGTGCCCGTGGGTGTCCTGTTGGACCGCTTCGGCTCGCGCCGACTGCTGGTCAGCGGGGCGGTCCTGATGACCCTGGGTCAACTGCTGCTGTCGCAGGCCGACAGCGTCAGCGGCGCGGTCGTCGCCCGCGTGCTGGTAGGCGCCGGCGACGCGATGACCTTCACGGCGGTGCTGCGCCTGGTGGGGTTCTGGTTCGACCCCTCTCGGGTCCCGCTGGTCACCCAGCTCACCGGCCTGTTGGGTCAGCTCGGGCAGGTCACCGCGGCGTACCCGTTGGTGTTCCTGCTCCGGCACGCGGGTTGGTCGCACGCCTTCCTCGGCGCGGCGGTCGTCGGCGCGGTGGCCGGTGGCCTCGCCCTGGTCGCGGTGCGCGACACCCCACCGGGCACGGCAGTGGTCCCGGTGACGCTGAAGCTGTCCTCGGTGCGGGAGCTCGTCGCCAGCGCCTGGCGCGAGCCTGGGACCCGTCTGGGTCTGTGGACCCATTTCGTGACGCAGTTCTCCGGGACCGTCTTCGGTCTGCTCTGGGGTTACCCGTTCCTGGTCGTGGGCGAGGGCCGCTCGCCGACCGAGGCCGGCCTGCTCCTGACGCTTCTCGTGCTGGTGTCGCTGGTGTTCGGCCCGTTCCTGGGACACCTGGTCGGTCGTTTCCCGCTGCGCCGCTCGGTTCCGGTGCTGGCGATCGTGCTGTCGAGCGCGTCGGCCTGGACTGTGGTGCTGCTGTGGCCGGGAAGGGCACCCCTGCCCGTGCTCGTCCTGCTCGTGGTGGTGCTCGCGACCAACGGACCCGGCTCGATGGTCGGCTTCGACTACGCCCGCACCGAGAACCCTCCCAGGCGGCTCTCGAGCGCTACAGGCATCGTGAACGTCGGAGGCTTCGTCGCCTCGCTGCTCACCATCGCCGCGATCGGGCTCGTCCTGAGCTCGCTGTCAGGAACGTCTCTGCACGACTACAAGCTGGCGATGTCCGTGCAGTACGTCATGTGGGCGGTCGGCGTGGCCGGAGTGCTGCGCACCCGCCGGCGGCTGCGCGCCCAGCGCGGCCTGGTGCTCGACACCTTCCCGGCAGCGGTACGCCGGGTGGCCCGCGACCGGCGGGCCGCACCCGGAACCTGACAGACTTCCGCCATGCGCATCGTGGCTCTGGCGGGTGGTGTCGGGGGGGCCCGCTTCCTACAGGGGGTCCGGCACGCGTTGCCCGATGCGGACCTCACGGTCGTCGTCAACACCGGCGACGACACGACCCTCTACGGCCTGCGGATCTGTCCCGACCTCGACACCGTGATGTACACCCTGGGCGGCGGCATCGACACCGCGCGGGGGTGGGGTCGACAGGACGAGAGCTGGCGGGCCAAGCAGGAGTTGGCTGCCTACGGCTCCCCTACCGCCTGGTTCGGTCTCGGCGACCGTGACCTCGCCACCCACCTGCGGCGTACCCAGCTGATGTTGGGGGGGCTGTCCCTGACCGAGGTCACGGCGTCGCTGTGCGAGCGGTGGCAGCCGGGGGCGACGCTGCTGCCGATGACTGACGTGCAGGCTGAGACGCATGTGACGGTCATGGAAGACGGCACCCGCCGGGCCATGCACTTCCAGGAGTGGTGGATCAAGCACCGCGCGGCCCTGCCCGCCGAGGCGATCACCCTGGTGCACCACGCCGACCTGGTGCCTGCCGCCGGCGTGCTCGAGGCGATCGCTGCCGCGGACGTCGTGTTGCTGCCACCGTCGAACCCAGTCGTGAGCATCGGCACGATCCTGCAGGTGCAGGGAGTGCGCGACGCGCTGAGCTCCAAGCGGGTCATCGGTGTCAGCCCGATCATCGGCGGCGCGCCGGTCCGTGGGATGGCCGACGCATGCCTCGCGGCGATCAGCGTCGAGACCTCTGCGGAGGCGGTCGGCCGGCACTACGGCGCCGACCTGCTCGACGGCTGGCTGGTCGACGTCTGCGACGCCGGCGTGACCGTGCCCGGGGTCGAAGTGCGCGCCGTACCCTTGCTGATGACCGATCTGGAGGCCTCGGCAACCATGGCCCGAGCGGCCCTCGACCTTGCTTGAGGTCCACCCCGTTGAGGGGCTGCCGGACGTCCGCCCCGGCGACGACCTCGCACAGCTGCTCGCCGAGGCCTTCGCCTACCAGGCAGGCGATGTAGTCGTCGTGACCAGCAAGGTCGTCAGTAAGGCCGAGGGTCGGCTGGTGCCTGCGGGCACAGACCGTGAGGCCGCGCGACTGCGAGCCGTGGCGGACGAGACGGTACGGGTTGTCGCCCGCCGCGGGACCACGACGATCGTCCAGACGCGGCATGGACTGGTGATGGCCGCGGCTGGGGTCGACGCCAGCAACATCCGCAGCGACGAGATCGCCCTGCTGCCCCTGGACCCGGACGCGTCGGCGGCCCGCCTGCGGGACCGGCTGCTCGCCCTGACCGGCGTCGAGGTGGCCGTCGTCATCAGCGACACGATGGGACGGGCGTGGCGGGTCGGCCAGACCGACCAGGCGATCGGCGTGGCCGGGCTTGCCCCGATCCGGGACAGCAGGGGTACGACGGACAGCCATGGGCACGTCCTGGAGGTGACCGAGATCGCGGTGGCCGACGAGCTCGCCAGCGCTGCCGAGCTCGTCAAGGGCAAGGCCGACGGGATCGCCGCCGCAGTGGTCCGCGGCCTGCCGTTGTCCGACGACGGACGGGGCGCCACAGCGCTGGTCCGGCCAGCCCATCAGGACTGGTTCCGGCTCGGGACGGCCGACGCCCACCAACAGACCCTGTCGCTGCGGCGAACGGTGCGTGCCTTCAGCTCCGCACCCGTCCCCCGCGACCTGGTGCTGCGGGCTGTCTCGGCTGGCCTCACCGCACCCGCGCCGCACCACACCCGGCCGTGGCGCTTCGTGCTCGTGGAGGAACGACGCACAGTGCTGCTGGAGGCGATGGCCGCGCGCTGGGCCGCCGACCTGCGCGCCGACGGGTTGGCCGAGGACGCCGTCTCCGCCCGCCTGCGGCGGGGAGACGTGCTCCGGCACGCGCCGTACCTGGTCGTGCCCTGCCTGGTGCGCGACGGGGCACACTCCTACCCCGACGCTCGCCGGCGGGGCGCCGAGGAGCGGATGTTCGTGGTAGCCGGCGGGGCCGGCGTCGAGAACCTGCTGGTGCAGCTGGCCGCCGAGGGCCTGGGCAGTGCCTGGGTCAGCAGCGCCCTGTTCTGCCCCGACGTAGTGGTGGACGTGCTGGGGCTGGAGCCGTCCTGGGAACCGCTCGGTGTCGTGGCGGTCGGCTATGCCGAAGCTGAGCTGAGCCCACGTCCTCCGGTCGAGCCCGAGGACTACGTCCTACTGCGCTGACTCGCGGGAGCGTCCCTGACGAGCTCGCCCGTTCCTTCAGATTCCGGACGCTCAGCGGGACATGGCAGTCCCCACCCGGGGGGCCTTGGGGGTACGCCCCAGGCGGGGACTGCCACATCATGCCCGATCCACCGGAGCGTCTGACCAGGGGCCTGGTCAGACGCTCCGGTGGTCCTGGATGGTCATCCGCGGACCGAACCTGGGCTTGCTGGCGCCGCTCAGCTCGAGCAGCCGGACGACCCGTCCCCGGTGTGGCCGCCACGGCTCGAGCAGCTCCACCATGGCGTCGTCGTCCACCGGCCGGCCCAACAGCGCCCAGCCCACGAAGGCCGCCACGTGGTAGTCACCGACGCTCAACGCGTCAGCGTCTCCAAGCGCGCGGACGGCGACCTCCGCAGCTGTCCACTCCCCCACCCCTGGCACCGCCCGCAGCCGGGTCAGGGCCTGCGCCGGGACCATGGCCGCCGCCTCCTCCAGCCGGAAGGCCACCCTGCTGGCGGCGATCAGCGTCCGAGACCGCTGCGAGTCGACGCCGGCCCGGTGCCAGTCCCAGGAGGGGATCCGCCGCCAGACCGCCGGCTCCGGGGGCAGTCGCATCCCTGCCGGTACCGGCCCGGGGGCCTGATCGCCGTATCGCACCACGAGCCACCGGAAGGCGTCACGGGCCTGCTTTGCGGTGACCTTCTGCTCCAGGATCGCTGGCACGAGCGCCTCGAAGACGCGGTTGGTCCGCGGGATCCGCAGGCCCGGATGCGCGGC
>JAYUBO010000118.1:0-2589 GCA_043740815.1 Frankiales bacterium
TATCCGCGCTGCACAGAGCGGCGGGTACGCGGTGGGCGCGTTCAACATGCACAGCGACGAGACCACACAGGCACTGGTGCGTGCCGCCGAGGAAGCTGCGGCACCGGTGTTCCTTCAGGTCGGTCGGGCCGTGGTGCCCCACATGGGGCTGCGCGCTGCGACGGAGATGACTCGTCGGATCGTCGCCGACTCGTCAGCCGATCTTGTTTTGCACCTCGATCACGGTCCATGGGATGAGTGCCTTGAGGCAATCCAGCTCGGGTTTACCTCCATCATGTACGACGGCGCGCACCTTTCCTTCGAGGAAAACATCGCAACCACACGGCGCTTCGTCGATATTGCCCATGCATACGGGGTGATCGTTGAGGCCGAGCTCGGGCGGATCCCGGACGCCGATCAACAGGTGGATTGGACGGAGTACTACACCGATGTTGACGAGGCCGAGCGTTTCGTTCGTGAGACGGGTGTGGATACGCTCGCCATCTCGGTGGGCATCGTGCACGGCATTCCCGCGCACGATCCGCAGCCGCTGGACATCGAGCGCATCGCCCGCATCCGGGACGTGACCGGCATTCCCCTCGTGCTGCACGGCGCGTCTGGTCTGAGCGATAAAGAGGTGGCGGCTGCGATTGACGCGGGCGTTCACAAGTTCAATGCCGACACCGATCTACGCATCGCTTTCCGTCAGGGCATCGAGCATGTGTGGTCCGCTGGCGACCGTCAGCTCGAAGACGCCCTCGCCGAGGGACGCTCTCGGATGGTGGCGGCCACGGTCAACAAGCTGCGTTCCTACGGCTGCGCCGGACGGTCGGCGGTGCGGGCGTGACCGCAGCGGCCGAGCAGGTTGAGGGTGTCAATGTCCGACCGCTGATCGGTATGGCTCGCACTGCGGCACGCCGGATGATCAAGGCATGGGAGGCCCCGGTTTTCCACCTGGCCGTGGACATCGACATGACAGCAGCACTTGCGGCCAAGGGTGACGGCACTACCGTCTCCGACGTTTTGATCAGGTGCTGCACCGTGGCGCTGCAGAAGCACCCGGCGGTCAACGCGCACTACGGCGATGAGTCCGTGATCATGTTCGACGACGTCAACGTCGGTCTGGCGGTCGCGACCGATGCCGGGCTGATGGTGCCTGTAGTGCAGCGGGCACAGGACCTCGATGTCGCCGGTGTGGCGGAAGCACGCCGCGACCTTGTTTCGCGTGCGCACGCAGGTGCGCTCAAAATGCGTGATGTGTCGGGCGGCACTTTCACGGTGTCGAATCTTGGCATGCTCGGCGTCGACGCGTTCGACGCGCTTCTTAACGTCCCGCAGGTTGCGATACTTGCCGTCGGTAGTACGCGTCTCCAGCCAGTGCTTGCCGACAGCGTCACGGTCTGGCGACCTACAGCGCGGTTCACGCTCACGTGTGACCATCGTGCGCTCGATGGTGCAACCGGCGCCCGGTTCCTGGCGACGCTGCGCACCGAGCTCGAGAGTGTCACCCTCGAGCGATGAACGAGTAGGCCCAGGGTTCGCTGGCACCCGAGCGACGGCGTCTCGTGAGAGTTCAGCCTGACGAGGGGAGCGGATCCGCCTCCTTCGCCAAATGATGTGCCGTGGCCATGTCGGTGACGAGCACGTCGATCCAACCCCCGGCGAGCGCTGCCCGGATTGCTTGATGCTTGCGTTGGCCCCCGACGACCGCCCAGCGCCGTCGTGCCTGGCGCAGCTGCTTGAGCGAGACGCCGATAGTGAGCTCGTCGAGCGTGCTGGCCACGGGATCGCCGTTGGCGTCTATGTACCGCATGCAGATCTCACCCACCGCCCCGGCCCGTTTCACCTCTTCGAGCTGCAGACCGGTAAAGAAGTTTCGCCCGGGCTGCAGCGGAGTCGACGGATCGACGGCCCCGATTGACAGCAGCGCGAGATCGAGGGAATCGAGCAGTTCCAAGGTGTGGTGGACATATGTGTCTTGTCCGAGCAGCGCACGGGCGACCTCGGCTGTTGGCACAACGCCCGGGATTCGCAGATACATCGGTTCGGCGCCGAGGAGGCCAGCCAGTTGCTGGGTGCTGCGCGCCGCCTCATGCTGGAGTGCCGGCGGGCCGAGGTCGCCGACCATCTCGATCACGTTCTCTGCGCCGATGCGCAGCGGCATGAGAGCATCGACCGTAGCGCGCAGGGTACGACTCCATGATGTCCAGCCGACGGTCGGTGCCTCGAGGCTGACATCTCCGAGGATTGATGCGGCCGCGACGGCGAGGTCGCGGACGATCTCGGATTCGTCATCGCTCGTAGCCTCGATGACGTGCACCTCGTCGATGCCGAAACGTTGCTCGATCTGCTCCTCAAGGTCGGAGTGGACGTAGACGGGCACGGCTACCACCGTTCGCACGATGTGCGCCTCTTCTGCCTGCTGCAGGAGGCGGGAGACCTTGGACTGCGAGATGGCTAGACGGGTTGCGATCTCGGTCTGTCGCAGGCCATGCGTATGGTAAAGCCGCGCTACTTTGGTCATCATCCGCAGCGAATGATTGGCTTCCATTGCCGCATTCTATCGACGCTCGACTTCTGGATGTAGGGCTAGTCAGCGGTCGTGCGAGA
>JAYUBO010000119.1:0-2754 GCA_043740815.1 Frankiales bacterium
GGGCCGGTCGGGTGGGGTCGGTACGTTGGGTTGCGCTGGATCTGCTGGCCGCGCGGGTGCAGACGCTGCCTCGAGCGCCGTAGCTGGGCTCGGCACCTCGGGCATGGCCTCCAGGACTGCCCGTTTCCCAGCGGCCCGCTCACCGTGTCGGGCGGTAGCTTCCACGATCGGCGCAACCGGGGGCTCCCCAGCCGCTACCGCGGGAGCTGCTCCGTGCGGGCTGGTCTGGCTGCGCTGCTCCAGCGCCGCCGGAGACCGCGCCTCGGCAGCCGGCCTGACCGGCGCTGGTGTGACCTGCGTCGGCTTGCGCGGTGCCGCCTTTCGGGCAGTGCGAGCCTGCGGTCCCGAACGGACCTCACCGGTGGGAGCCACCACGACTGCGCCCGCCGCCCGGGTGTCGGACGTAGGCGCTCCCGCCTGAACCTGCTTGCGACGCGCAGCCTTGGTTGCTGGCCGGACGACTGGGCCGACAGCTTTGGCGACAGCTGTCTCGACGGGCGCCACGGTGGCTTCGAGGGCGGTGGGCAAGGCCGTTCTCACCGCCGACTCCACTGCTGAGGCCACGTCAGAAGCCACGGCATCTCTGACGGCCGACTGGACGGAGTTGGCGACGGCAGTGGTGACGGCAGTGGTGACCGCAGTGGTGACGCTTTCGACCGCGGCCTGCCCCGCCTCCGCCGATGCCAAGGCGGCGCTCGCGAGGGCCTCGGCCTGGCCAGAAAGGGTGGCACTGCCGACGTCGAGCTTGGCCTTGGCCTGCTCCAGACCAGCCACGGCGCGGGCCACTTCGGTGATGACGGCATCGAGCTGGACACGCACCTCGGCGCGCAGCTCGGTGACCGCCGCCTCGGCGGTGACCCGCGCAGCCATTGCGGCCTGGTCGACGCGGGTGGGCCAGTCCCCCTGCAGGCCCTCAACGGTGCGTCGGGTCTCCTCCTGCGACGTCGTGAGCGCCGCAAGCCGCTCCCCGGCAGCGCGGGTGGCCGCGGTGCTCCCGGCAGCGGCGGCGGCGGCGTCGGCGAGGCGCCCGGTGACCGTCGCGTGGTGCTCCCCGAGTCTGTCGAGCAGCGCCTCGTGCGTTGAGCGGGTCGCGTCCCCAAACCGGTTGTTGAGGTCGTCGAGGGCAGACTGCACCGACTTGTTCGAAGCGCTGAGCGAGGAGGCCACCCGGTCACCGACGGTTTCCAGCGCGTGCTGGAACTCAGCTCGGTGTGCGGCGCCCGTGTGCGCCAGGGCCGCCGTGCCAACGACGACCTCCTCGATCCGTGGACGCAGGGCAGCAACGTCGGCAGCGACATCTGCCCGCACCGCCTCCATCGCCGTCGCGACCTGGCCGCGCACCGCGTCGAGGCGGGCTTCGAGGCTGATCTGCAGCGCGTCGGCCCGTGCCTCCTGCGACGCCGCCCGCTCGTCCTGCTGCGCCCGAAGGTCGGCGGCAGTGACGAGCAGGCGCTCCGCGACGTCGTCCAACTCGGTCTGGATGTCCTCGCGAACCTCGGCGAGAGAGGCGGCGGTACCACCGATCAGGGCCGTCGTGGCCACTACTTGCTCCGCTGCCGCGAGCTGGATGGCGTCGACGAGAACGGCGACCCGGTTACGGGTTGACTCCTGCTCCGACGAGGCCCGCGTGAGCATGTCGAGCAGCTCCCGGCGCAACTGCTCGTTGCGGGTACGGGCGGCGTCTGTCAGGACGGTCGAGAGGCTGTCGAGACGATGCTCGATGACGCCTTGCAGCCGCGCGACGATCCGCTCGACCTGCTCACCTGAGGCCGCGTTGACCCGCTGGTCCAGCCCCGCGAGGGTGGCCGCCAGCTCGCGCAGCTGGTCCCGGGTGGTGTGGGCACCATCGCGCAGGAGCGCCTCGAGCCGCTCGGAAAGCGCGTCGAGCGCTTCCTCGACGACGGCCATCCGCGACTCGAGAGCGGACCGCGCCTCGCTCATCAGTCCTTGGGAGGCGGCGGCGTTGTCAGCGTCCCGCTCCCGGGCCGCAGCGACGGTGCGACGGACCTCACCGGCCACTGCGTCCACGCGGGTGCCGACGGACTCCCCCAGCTTGCCGGTCAGCTCGTCGAACTTGGCTCCGGTGCGGCCCGGGACGAGCTCAAAACCGTCTCGGACCTCGCGGACCAGGATCGGGAGGTCGCTCTTCACCTCCTCGACGCGTACCCCGACCACATCGATCCGGTTGCCCAGGTCGGCGACCCTGCGCGCGAGGCTGCCGGTCTCGGTCCGGTGGGCGGCGACCGCTCCGGTGATCCGCCCGGCGAGCCCATCGATGTCGGTTCGCACCGACCCCACCTCGCCGCGCAAGGCACCCAGGTCGGCGCGCAGGCCGGCGATCTCGCCACGCAAGGAGGCCAGGGCGCTACCGCTGCCTGCTGCATCTGGTTCGTCGCCTGCCAGCGCCGCAAGCTGCTCGATGCGACGCGACAGGACGTTCGGCTCCACGAGACTCTCCCCTTCACATCGGTCGCCGGAGCCTATCGGTGGCACGGGGTACCGGGAGGGGACGTTCGTCTCCTGCCCGGATCGCAGGCCTTACAGCAGCAGCGGCAGTGCGCGCCGGGCAGCCGCGTGACGCTCGCCATCGACGTCGCCGTACAGGGTGGTGCGCTGGCGGGGCACCCGGCCGGCGTCGTGGACCATCGCCTCGAGCTCGAGCACCGACTTGCGACTGCCGTGCATGGACCCAGCCATCCGGCTGATGGTCTCCTCCATCAGGGTCCCACCGAGGTCGTCGACGCCACCGGCGAG
>JAYUBO010000120.1:0-7073 GCA_043740815.1 Frankiales bacterium
CCCGACGCGGTCCGCAAGCTCAACCCACGCACGATGTACAAGAACCCGGTCATGCTCATCGTGGAGCTCGGGTCGCTGTACACGACCGTGTTGGCCGTCAAGGAACGCACCATCTTTGCGATCCTCATCGCGCTGTGGCTGTGGCTCACTGTCATCTTCGCCAACCTGGCCGAGGCGGTAGCTGAAGGCCGCGGCAAGGCCCAGGCCGAGGCGCTGCGCAAAACCAAGACCGACACGATGGCCCGGCGTCTGACCCCAACCGGCGAGGTGCTCGTCGCGGCACCGCTACTCCAACGGGGCGACCGGGTCGTCTGCGAGGCCGGCGACATCGTCCCGGGGGACGGGGATGTCGTCGAGGGCGTCGCGTCAGTGGACGAGTCGGCCATCACCGGCGAGTCAGCGCCGGTGATCCGGGAGTCCGGCGGTGACCGCAGCTCGGTCACCGGCGGCACCAAGGTGCTGTCAGACCGGGTCGTCATCAAGATCACGCAGAAACCTGGCGAGAGCTTCATTGACCGGATGATTGCCCTAGTGGAGGGGGCGTCGCGTCAGAAGACGCCGAACGAGATCGCCCTGAACATCCTGCTGGCCAGCCTGACTGTCGTCTTCCTACTCGCCACGGTGACCCTGCAGCCGCTGGCCATCTTTGCCAAGGCCAGCCAGCCCGGGCTGCCCAGCACTGCGGCCCTCGGTGCGCACGGCGTCTCCGCCATCGTGCTGGTCGCGCTGCTCGTCTGCCTCATCCCGACCACCATCGGAGCGCTGCTGTCGGCCATCGGCATCGCCGGCATGGACCGGCTGGTGCAGCGCAACGTGCTGGCCATGAGCGGTCGCGCCGTCGAGGCGGCGGGCGACGTCAACACCCTGCTGCTAGACAAGACCGGGACCATCACGCTGGGCAACAGGCAGGCCAGCGAGTTCGTCCCCGTCGGGGCGACGACACCTGACCAGCTCGCCAATGCCGCACAGCTCTCGTCTCTCGCGGACGAGACCCCCGAGGGGCGCTCGGTTGTGGTCCTCGCCAAGCAGCAGTTCTCGTTGCGGCAGCGGGACATCAGTCAAGCCACCTTCGTCCCCTTCACCGCACAGACCCGGATGAGCGGTGTCGACCTGGACGGTTGTCAGGTCCGCAAGGGAGCGGCCGCCTCGGTCATGACCTGGGTCAGCGAGAGCCAGGGGACCATCCCGCCGGAGACCTCCGGTGTCGTCGAGGGCATCAGCGCTGCGGGCGGTACCCCGTTGCTCGTGGCCGAGCGCGACGCGGCCGGAGCCGCCCAGGTGCTCGGTGTCATCCACCTCAAGGACGTCGTGAAGCAGGGGATGCGCGAGCGGTTCGACGAGATGCGTCGGATGGGTATCCGCACCGTCATGATCACCGGGGACAACCCGCTCACCGCCAAGGCGATCGCGGACGAGGCGGGGGTCGACGACTTCCTCGCCGAGGCCACTCCGGAGATGAAGATGGCCTTCATCAAAAAGGAGCAGGAGGGCGGCAAGCTGGTCGCGATGACCGGTGACGGCACCAACGACGCACCCGCACTGGCCCAGGCCGACGTGGGGGTCGCGATGAATTCGGGGACGTCGGCCGCCAAGGAGGCCGGCAACATGGTCGACCTCGACAGCAACCCGACCAAGCTGATCGAGATCGTCGAGATCGGCAAGCAGCTACTCATCACCCGTGGGGCGCTGACGACGTTTTCGATCGCCAACGATGTCGCGAAGTATTTCGCGATCATACCGGCGATGTTCGCTGCGGTGTACCCGGGGCTGGACACGCTCAACGTGATGCGGCTGCACTCGCCGCAGTCGGCGATCTTGTCGGCCATCATCTTCAACGCGCTGATCATCATCGCGCTGATCCCCCTGGCCCTTCGGGGAGTCCGCTACACGCCGAGCTCCGCCAGCGCGATGCTCCGTCGCAACATCCTGATCTACGGCGTCGGCGGTCTGGTGGCTCCGTTTCTCGGGATCAAGCTCATCGACCTACTCGTCATCTACATCCCCGGAATCGGTTGAGGACCATGCGCGCCATTGTCAGGCAATACCTCGCAGCCCTCCGGCTGCTGCTCGTGATGACCTTCATCCTCGGCGTCGGCTACCCGCTCGCCGTGACCGCGGTGGCCCAGCTCCCCGGCCTCAGGGAAAAAGCGAGCGGCTCGCTGGTCAGGGCTTCCAACGGCACGCTGATCGGCTCGACCCTGATCGGCCAGTCGTTTCTCGATAAGACCCGAAAGCCGCTGGCGCAATACTTCCAGAGCCGACCCTCTGCGGCCGGAGCGGGCTATGACGGCGCCGCCTCCGGTGCTAGCAACCTCGGTCCGGAGAGCGTCGTCGACGTCCTACCGGACCCGGCCGTGAAGGACAACGCAGGCACCCAGCGGCTGCTGACCCTGGTCTGCTCGCGCAGCAAGATTGCTGGCACGCTCGAGGGGGTCGACGGCATGCGTCCCTACTGCACCCCCAGCGGCGTCGGTGCGGTCCTGGCCGTCTTCTACGCCGGGCCCGGCTACGCCGGTGCCGTCACCCGCGCGGTCAGTGTGAACGAGGCGTGCCCGGGCAAGCCCTTCGTCGCGTCCTACAAGGGCGTGGCTGTGGAGTGCGGGACTGTTGGGGACGACTACTCCCGGGGGCAGGTCGTTCCGATCCGGGGCTCCTTCGCCGGTACGCCAGCTGTCCCGGGCGACGCGGTGACCGCAAGCGCATCGGGTCTGGACCCGCAGATCAGCCCGGCCTACGCCGCCTTGCAGATACCCCGGATCGCCCGGGTCCGCGGCCTGTCCGAGGCTGACGTTCGCAGCCTGGTCAGGGCCCACACCACCGGTCGCGGCCTGGGCTTCCTGGGCGAGCCGGGGGTGAACGTGCTCGAGGTCAACCTCGCTCTGGACGGCCAGCAGCCGCACGCCACGCCGTAAGGCAGGATCGCCGTACGACCGAGGGAGGTATTCGATCGTGGTTCGCGGCGTCCTACGTGTCTACCTGGGGGCCGCTCCCGGCGTGGGCAAGACGTTCAAGATGCTCGACGAGGGACATCGTCGTGCCAGCCGGGGCACCGACGTCGCGGTGGCTTTCGTCGAGACCCACGGTCGGCGCTTCACCGCCGCCAAGACCGAGGGCTTCGAGACCGTGCCCCGGCGGCTCATAGAGCACCGGGGCGCCACGTTCGAAGAGCTGGACCTCGACGCGGTCCTGCGGCGAGCGCCTCAGGTGGCACTGGTGGACGAGCTCGCCCACAGCAACATCCCCGGGTCGCGACACGCGAAGCGGTGGCAGGACGTCGAGGCGATGCTGGAGGCCGGCATCGACGTCATCAGCACCGTCAACGTGCAGCATCTCGAGAGCCTCAACGACGTCGTTGCGCAGATCACCGGGGTCCCACAGCGCGAGACGGTGCCCGACGCCGTCGTCCGAGCCGCCGAGCAGGTGGAGCTCGTCGACATGGCGCCCGAGGCGCTCCGACGCCGGATGGCGCACGGCAATGTCTATGCGCCCGAGAAGGTCGACGCGGCGCTGGGGAACTACTTCCGGGTCGGTAACCTGACCGCTCTGCGCGAGCTCGCGCTGCTGTGGCTGGCGGACAGCGTTGACGAGGGGCTGCAGAAGTACCGCGAGGCTCACGGCATCGCCACGGCGTGGGAGACCCGCGAACGCGTGGTCGTCGGCCTCACCGGCGGGCCCGAGGGCGACACCCTCATCCGGCGGGCCGCGCGCATTGCGGCGCGGGCCACCGGCGGGGAGCTGATCGGCGTCCACATCGCCCGCAGCGACGGGCTCTCAGGCGCCAGCCCGGCTGCGCTGACCACACAGCGGCTGCTGCTTGAGTCCCTGGGCGGCTCCTATCACTCCCTCGTGGGGGACGACGTCACGACCGCGCTGCTCGACTTCGCCCGAGCCAGCAACGCCACCCAGATCGTCATCGGCGCGAGCCGGCGCCGTCCGCTCAGCGCGGCCCTTGGCGTCGGGGTCGGCGTCAGCACCGTCCGCCGAGCCGGCAAGATCGACGTACACGTCGTCGGCCACGACTACGCCGGCCGCGGCCGAGCTCTGCCCAAGCTCACCCGAGGGCTCACCATCCGACGTCGCCTCCACGGACTACTGACGGCGGCCCTGCTGCTCGCGGCCCTCACCGTCCTGGGAACGGCGTTGCGCGGGGACCTGACCTTGGGCACCGACCTGCTGCTATACCTGCTGGCAGTGATCGTCGTCAGCCTCGTCGGCGGCTTCTGGCCCGCGCTGCTGTCGGCCGTCGTCGCGAGCCTCCTGCTCAATTTTTACTTCGTCCCCCCCATCCACACGTTCACCATCAACGAGCCGCAGAACGTCCTATCGCTAGCGGTCTTCGTACTCATCGCCACGATGGTGAGCCAGGTCGTGGACCTGGCGGCAGACCGGACCAGCCAAGCGGCCCGGTCCAGCGCCGAAGCCGAGACGCTCTCCACCCTGGCGGGCAGTCTGCTGCGCGGAGAGTCGGCGCTGCCGGCCCTGCTCGACCGGGTACGCGAGACCTTCTCGGTCACGAGCGTCTCCTTGCTGCGCCGCGAGGGGAACGCCCCGGCCAGCCGGGGCGATGGTGCCAGGGGCATCTGGACGGTCGTGGCGTGCACCGGGCCAGACCCCTGCAGCAAGCCGCAGGAGGCCGACACCGAGGTCCCCCTCGGCGACGAGCTCTCGCTGGCGCTGCGCGGGAGGGTGCTGCCCGCAGAAGATCAGCGCGTACTGGGTGCCTTCGCCTCCCAGGTGGCGGTCGCCTACCGTGAGCGACAGCTCGTGGAAGCAGCGGAGGCAGCCGTGCCACTGGCCGAGTCCGACCGCATGCGCACCGCTCTGCTCAACGCTGTCAGCCACGACCTCCGAACGCCGCTGGCCACCGCGAAGGCCGCCCTGTCGGGGTTGTCGGACAAGAACATCACCTGGTCACCCGAGGACGAGCGGGAGCTGCTCACCACCGCCGGCTCGGCGCTGGACCGGCTCACCGACCTGGTCACCAACCTGCTTGACCTTTCCCGCCTGCAGGCCGGTGTCCTGTCGGTGTTCCCTCGACCCGTCGGCCTCGACGATGTCGTCAGCTCGGCGTTGGCGCACGTCGCGGGCGACCACGCGATCGACCTGGACGTGCCGGCCTCGTTGCCGGAGGTGCTGGCCGATCCAGGCCTGCTGGAGCGGGTCGTAGCCAACCTGGTCCAGAACGCGGTGCGGCACTCGCCGCCGACGAACCCGGTGCGGGTGGCCGGCAGCTATCACGACGGCCGGGTGGAGTTGCGCGTCATCGACCGGGGTCCGGGGATCCCGGCGGCGGCGCAAGGCCAGGTCTTCGAGCCCTTCCAGCGGCTGCACGACCACGCAACCAGCGAGGACGCGGGAGTGGGGCTTGGGCTCGCAATCGCCCGAGGCTTCGCCGAGGCCATGGCCGGGGACCTGGCCCTCGAGGACACCCCGGGAGGTGGGCTGACGATGGTCGTAGGCATGCCCGTGTCGCCGCCGCAGGAGGGCTTGTGACGCGGGTCCTGGTCGTGGACGACGAACCGCAGATGCTGCGCGCACTGCACCTGAACTTCACCGCACGGGGCTACGACGTCGTTACGGCGGAGGACGGAACGTCTGCGCTGAACGAGGTTGCCGTGCGCGAACCCGACGTGATCGTGCTGGACCTGGGGCTCCCCGACATCGACGGACTCGACGTGATCCGCGCGGTCCGAACCGGCTCTCAGGTCCCCATCGTCGTGCTGTCGGCCCGGATCGGGAGCAGCGACAAGGTCACGGCGCTGGACCTAGGGGCCGACGACTTCGTCACCAAGCCGTTCGACATGAACGAGCTGCTTGCCCGGCTCCGCGCCGCGACCCGGCGGGCGGTGCCGGAGGCCAGTCGTCGCTCGCAGGTGCAATTCGGGGGAACTGAAGTCGACCTCGAGGCCAAGACCGCGCGCCGCGATGGAGCGGCGGTCCACCTCACGCCCACCGAGTGGCACCTACTCGAGCTGCTCCTGCGTAACCCCGGCAAGCTGATCACGCAGCGGCAACTGCTTACAGCCCTGCGCGGACAGCCAGACCACACGGACTCCAGCTACCTGCGGATCTACATGGCGCAGCTGCGCAAGAAGCTCGAAGCCGAACCCGGACGACCGAAGCACCTGCTGACCGAACCTGGCATGGGCTACCGCTTCCGTGTCTAAGTTCGACCGACACCGTCGGGGCCGGCGAGGGCGCTTGAGTGCCCCCGTAGGGGTGACAGCCTGGTGGTGTGGCGGCTGGACCGGAGCTTCACAACTTCATCGACGTCGTGAGGGACCCGTGCGTTGCCGATCTTGATGGCCGTCACGGCAAGAGCCTGCCGGTTGTCCAACCCTCACCGGTCATTTGTGCGGGCGGGTCGTATGAGAACTGCGCCGACGCACAAGGAGGACGTCCGGCAGGGGAGCCGGGTCTTCCGGAAGTCGCTCGGCTACTCGGACAGTCCTTCGTGCAGTACGCGCGACGCTTTCGCGGTTATATGCGTGCGTCCAGCCGGGTCACCTCATTGGTCACGTTGCACTGCACCCGTCGCAGCGCCACCTCTGCCGTCTTCGTGGCGGCTGTCTGCGGCTTTGTCTCTTTCGTCGCTGGCATGGCGACGATCGTCTGCCGCCTCATCGCGGTCCTTGCTTGCACCGACCCGGTCGCCCTTGGACTCAAGCCGGTCCAGGGCACTGTTCTCACGGTGGGTGGCAGCATCATCACGCCGGCGCACGGCCTGGCGTAGGGCCTCGATCAAATCAGCTCGGTCCCCGGCTGCGGCGTCCCGGTCCTCGCCGGCCTGAACTCGATCTATTGCGGCCTGCCCAGCGGCGGCAAGGGCCGCTGACCCTGAAGGCAAGGGCGCCGTGAGTGAGTCGAGACGTTCCGCGTGGGTATCGCGCGCTTCGGCGGCTCGGTCGCGCCGTTCTGCCTCGACGTCTCGGCTGATCGCCTGACTGAGTAGCCGACCGATGTCGAGCTCCCGGCCGCCGCTATCGGTGTCTCGGTCGTCCGCGTTGGCGTCACGCGCGTCTGCCAACCGGTCGCGCCCGTCGGCGACGTCGTCACGAACGTCAGCAGCGTCA
>JAYUBO010000121.1:0-11560 GCA_043740815.1 Frankiales bacterium
CCGGTCTTCGTCCTCGACGATGCGCTCCGGCGGCCGAGCGGCCCCGCCCGACTTGCCTTCCTCTACCGCGCGCTGCGCGACCTGCAGGACAGGACCGACGGAGCGCTACGGGTCGTTCACGGAAAGCCTGAGAGCACCCTGCCTCGGTTGGCTCAGGAGTGTGGCGCGGCGTCGGTACACATCAGCAGCGACCACGGTCCTTACGGCCGGGCTAGAGACGAGCGGGTCTCGGTCGCCCTAGGTGACGTGCCGCTCGTGGCCACCGGATCGCCGTACGGCGTCACACCTGGGCAGCTGTCCAAGGGGGACGGGTCGCCGTACAAGGTCTACACACCGTTCATGAAGGCGTGGCGCCAGCGCGGCATCCGCGGACCCGCACTGACCCCCCGCAGTGTGCCGTGGAGCGACGGTGGGCTGGCCGAGACGGGCATCCCAAAAGACCCTGCCGTCGGCGCGCTCCCCGAGGCGACAGAGGCCGCGGCGCTGGCCCGGTGGCAGAAGTTCCGCGACCACGACCTCGTCGACTACGACGACATGCGCAACCTGCCAGGGCAGGACCGGACCAGCCGGCTCTCGGCCTACCTTAAGTACGGGCTGCTCCACCCACGGACCCTGCACGCCGAGTTGGGCGCAGGCGACGGACCGCGGGTCTTCGGCCAGGAGCTGATCTGGCGCGACTTCTACGCCGACGTGCTCTGGCACCACCCGCGGACAGCCCGCGAGGACCTGACGGACACCCTGACCCGGTTGGAGTACGACGCCCCCGGGCCAGGCTTCCAGGCCTGGAAGCAGGGACGCACCGGCTTCCCGATCGTGGACGCGGGAATGCGGCAGCTGCTCGAGCAGGGCTGGATGCACAACCGGTTGCGGATGATCGTCGCGTCGTTCCTCACCAAGGACCTGCACGTGTGGTGGCGGTACGGCGCGGCCCACTTCCTGGAGCACCTGGTCGACGGCGATCTTGCAAGCAACCAGCACGGCTGGCAGTGGACGGCCGGTACAGGCACCGACGCGTCGCCCTACTTCCGGGTGTTCAACCCGGTGCTGCAGGGCCTGAAGTTCGACCCCGACGGCGACTACGTACGCCGATTCGTTCCGGAGCTCCGGGGCGTGGCCGGGCCCGCCGTGCACGAGCCGTGGACACTGTCGCCGCCCCCACGGGACTACCCCGCACCCATCGTGGACCACGCCGCCGAACGCCAGGAGACCCTCGACCGCTATCAGCGGACCCGAGCCTGAGCATGGCGGACAATGAACGCATGACCGATGCCGACGCTCCGCGCAGCGCGTTCCACCCAGGGGTCGAGGTGCTGCCTGCCCAGGGCGAGACCCGGGGCGTCGTCGTGGTCCTGCACGGCGGCAAGGCGGACAGCTTCGACCCTTCACTGCCGTCGCATCTGAGTCGGCGCCGGATCAAGCCCTTCGCGAAGCACGTGCACCAGCAGGGAGCAGCTCACGGCGTCGCCGTTTGGAAGGTGCAGTACCGCTACCGCGGGTGGAACGGCACCGATCGCTCGCCGGTCCACGACGCGCAGTGGGCCCTGGACGAGGTGCGCCGCCGGCACGGCGATGTTCCCGTCGTCCTGCTCGGACACTCGATGGGCGGCAGGGCCGCCGTGCACGTCCTCGGCGACCCGTCGGTGGTCGGGCTCGTAGGCCTCTGTCCGTGGCTGCCGGACGAGCCGGTGAGCGGGGCCAGCGGCAGAAAGGTCCTCATCGCCCACGCCGTCGTCGACCGGTGGACGAGCCCGCGGCAGAGCCGGGCCTGGGCAGACGACGCGTCGTTGCTTGCACAGTCGCTGCTCTACGTAGGGGTGCGCAAGACTGGTCACTTCATGATCCGGCGCGCCGGCCTATGGAATGACGTCGCCCTACTCAGCCTTCGATGGCTGGGCGTCGACCCCTCTGTCGGTCGGGTCGCGGCGAACCTCCTGGCCCAATCGGCAACGGGAGCGACTGCTCTCACGGTCTAGACCCCTCACCCTTTCTCCCAGTCCCGGACGGTCCTCGCGTGGTTTCGCACGACTCCCCCTGCCGCGTGGCCGCCGTCAGCAGGCCCGCGCCTGCCAGCATCGGGTGAGCCCTCCCGGCAACACCCACCCGCGGCCGATCCAGAAGAACCGCGCCTACCGCGTCATCGTCGTGCTCGGCACCCTGTTTCTGCGCCTGATCTCGGTACGACGTGACGTCCGCGGACTGTCCAACCTGCCCGCCGGCGGCGGCGTGGTCCTGGCGATCACGCACTTCAGCTACCTGGACTTCGTCCTGGCTGAATGGGCCGTCTTCGGCCACCGCCGCCGCTACATCCGCTTCATGGCGACGCTGGCGTCCTTTCAGCACCCCGTCGCCGGACCCTTGATGCGCTCGATGGGACACATCCCGGTCGACCGCTCCGCGGGCGCCAGCGCCTACCGCTACGCGATCGACGCCCTGAAGCGCGGCGAGATGGTCGGGGTCTTCCCAGAGACGCGCGTCTCGCGGTCCTTCACCCTGCTGCCGTTCAAGAACGGCGCCGTGCGGATGGCTGCGCGCTCTGGCGTCCCCATCGTGCCGTGCGTCATCTGGGGCAGCCACCGCATCATGACGCGGACTCACAAGACGTCACTCCGGAAGAGCCGTCGCACGCCGGTGACGATCAGCTTCGGCGAAGCACTGACGGTCCAACCGCACGACGATGCGTCGGTCGTCACGCAGGCGCTGCGGGACCGGATGGAGGCGATGCTGGCCGCCGTACAGGCTGACTATCCGGTCGAGGGTGCCGGCGCCTGGTGGCAGCCGGCGCACCTCGGCGGGGCCGCTCCCGGTGAGGACCTGGCCAGAGAGCTCGACACCGACGAGCCGTAGTCCGCTGCGGCCCCTGTACGTTCGCGGCCATGGCCCTGCTCACGATCGACGGTCGCTTCAACGGACCTCCCACGTCCGGCAACGGGGGCGTCACCTGCGGGATGCTCGCGCCTTTCGTCGAGGCGCCCACCGTACAGGTCACCCTGCGGCTGCCCCCACCGGTGGACACCCCGCTGCAGGTCACGCAGATCCCCGACGGGGCCAGCCTGTACGACGGGGACGCCCTGGTCGCCGAGGCCGTCCCTGGCACGCTGTCCGTCACACCCCCAGCACCTGCGTCGTTGGCTGACGCCACCGCCGCAGCCGGGCGCTTCCTGGGCTACGAGGGACATCCGTTCCCGACCTGCTTCGTCTGCGGGACCGCCCGCACCGACGGCCTGGGGCTCTACGCAGGGCCCCTGTCCGAGGGACAGGTGGCCTGCGCGTGGACCCCGGCCGACAGCACCGTCCCGATGGTGTGGGCCGCCTTGGACTGCCCTGGCGGCTGGTCGGCAGACCTGCCCGGCCGGCCGATGGTCCTGGGCCGGATGACGACCCGAATCGACGCCCTGCCGGTGGTCGGCGAGCCGCACGTTGTCCAGGGCTGGCTGGTCGGCAGCGAGGGACGCAAGGTCCACACCGCCTCCGCGCTGCACACCGCCGACGGCACGCTGCTCGCCCTCACCCAGGCGACCTGGATCACCATCGCCTGAAAGTCCCTCCCCAGACTTCAGATCAGCGGAGCGGACTGCCGACGGGGAGAAGGTGGCCCTTTCGGCTGCCGTAGGGGGAATCGTGGCCGGCCCGTCCGTCAAGGAACGCCTGATCGACTTCACCGTCGGGTCGACGGCCGAGACCTGCAGCCCACCGGCCGAGCCAGTCCGGTTCGGCCGTAAGTACTGGCTGGCGCAGCACCGCTGGCTCGAGCCGGTGGTCGGGCTCACTGCCTTGCTGCCCGTCGGTGCCGTCTACCTGCTGAGCTTTGCGGTCCTCACCCCCGTGGCAGCTGCGGGCCTGATGGTCCTCTGGTGCGCCTTCGTGGCAGGAGGTCTGGTCCTGCGGGTCCGTCGCCCCTGCACGGTTCTCCGGCTGCCGATCCATGCGCTGCTGGTCTGGCTCCTCGCCCTGTCGCTCGGCGGCCTGCTCGGCCTGACGCCAGGCTGAGCTTGGTCGCGAGGTGTGTCGACGCCAGGCCGCGTCGTCGCCGCAGGCACGTCAGGCTTCGGGGTGCCGGCTGTCGTAGGCGACGAAGCGCGGCACCAAGACAGCGACCAGGACGGTCAGCCCGATCACGAGCAGCCCACCGACGACGATCGCCTCCTGCAGTCCCAGCCAGGAGGCCATCCCACCGGACCGGGCGTCACCCAGGCGCGGCCCTCCGGCGACCACGACGATGAAGACGCCGCCCAGGCGGCCCCGCATCTCATCTGGTGCGGCGGTTTGCAAGATCGCAGTTCGGAAGACCGCCGAGACCATGTCCGCCGCGCCCGCACCAGCGAGCAGCAGCAGGGCGAGCCAGAGGCGGTCGGTGAGCCCGAAGCCCACGATGCACACCCCCCACCCCAGGATCGAGGCGATCACGGCGAGCCCCTGTCGGTGCACGCGGCCAAACCAGCCACCGAACAGCGCGCCGACCAGAGCGCCTGCGGCCAAGGCGGAGTACATCGCCCCGGCCGTCGACGGCCCGCCGTGGAAGACGTGGTCCGACAGCGGGGCGAACAGCGCCCGGGGCATGCCGAAGACCATCGCGATGATGTCGACGACGAACGTCAACAGCAGCACTTTGCGGGTCGCGAGGAAGGCCAGTCCCTCGACGACGCTGGCCAGCCCCGCCCGGCGGCCACCGCCGGACGGCGCCATCGACGGCAGCGAGGCGACCGCCCACAACGAGGCACCGAACGACACAGCGTCCAGGCCGTAGGCCGTCCCGTAGCCGAACACCGCGACCAGGAATCCGGCCAGCAGCGGCCCGACGGTCAGCCCGACGTTGAACTCCACCTGGCGCAGCGCCGCGGCCGAGGCGAGCTGCTCAGGCGGCAGCAGGCGTGGCACGAACGCTTGCCGGGCTGGAGAGTCCAACGCAAACAGCCCGGCCTGGAACGCGACGACGACGTACAGCAGCCAGGTCCATCCCACCCCGGCCACGGCCTGCGCGAGCAGCACCGACGACAGGACGGCCTGCGCAAACGTGGTCGCGAGCACCAGCCGCCGGCGGTCGACGGCGTCGGCGACCGCTCCGCCGTACAGGCCGAAGAAGATCAGAGGGAGCAGGCCCGCGACCCCGACGAGGCCGACAGCAGCAGCGGAACGGGTCTGCGCGTAGACCTGGAGCGGCACAGCTACGGCCGTGACCTGGGTGCCGATGACCGACACGGCGTCGCCGATCAGCAGGTTGCGAAAGGGCCGCGACGACCGCACCGGCGAGACGTCGAGGGTCACCCGGCGGCGCTCGACGGCTTCGGTCACGGGGACAGTCTCTCGACCGCCCATCCGGCGCCGTCCAGGCGGTAAGCCAAGCGGTCGTGCAGCCGCGACGGCCGGCCCTGCCAGAACTCCACCGACCCCGGTACGACGAGCACTCCGCCCCAGAACGGCGGGACCGGCACGTCGGCGCCGGCGAAGCGCTCCTCGAGGGCGGCTTGCCGGGCCTCGAGCTCCCCGCGGGTCACGACCGTCGACTGCCGGGAGGCCCACGCCCCGACCTGGGCGCCGCGCGGACGGGACCGGAAGTACTCCTCCGTCACAGCAGGAGCAACCCGCTGACTCACGCCCGTGACGACCACCTGCCGCTCGAGATCGATCCAGGGGAAAACCAACGAGACCCGCGGCTCGACGAGCAAGTCGCGGCCCTTGCGGGAGGTGTAGTTGGTGAAGAACACGAAGCCGGCGGCGTCGAAGCCCTTGAGCAGGACCGTCCGGGCGTGCGGGGCACCCTCGGGCCCGACCGTCCCGAGGACCATCGCGTTCGGCTCGCGCACGCCGGCGGCCTCGCCGAACCACCGCCTGAACTGCTCGTGCCAGGTCGGCGCGAGATCGGTCTCGACCAGCCCGGCGGAGCTGTACTCACGGCGCAGGGAGGCCAGATCCAGAGGCATCTCAGCAGCCTCTCGCACACCGCTGCACCGGGCACGGCAGAATGCCAGGTGCAGGGCCACAAGCACCTCCCACCACGAGCATGGAGCCGAACCCACCATGGCTGACGAGACCGCGTTCAAGCCCGGTTTGGAAGGCGTCGTCGCCTTCGAGTCCGAGATCGCCGAGCCCGACAAGGAGGGCTCGGCGCTGCGCTACCGGGGCGTGGACATCGAGGACCTCGTCGGCGAAGTCAGCTTCGGCAACGTGTGGGGCCTGCTCGTCGACGGCCAGTTCCGCCCGGGCCTGCCGGCCGCGGAGCCGTTCCCGCTGCCCGTCCACTCCGGCGACATCCGCGTGGACGTCCAGTCGGCGATCGCCATGCTCGCTCCCGCCTGGGGGCTGCAGCAGATGCTCGACATCGGCGTCGACCAGATCCGCGACGACCTGTCGCGCGTCTCGGTGATGGCGCTGGCCTTCGTCGCGCAGAGCGCCCGCGGGCTCGGCAAGCCGATGGTCCCGCAGAGCGAGGTCGACAAGGCCGCCACGATCGTCGAGCGCTTCATGATCCGCTGGAAGGGCGACCCCGACCCTGACCACACCAAGGCCGTCGACGCCTACTTCGTGAGCGCCGCCGAGCACGGCATGAACGCCTCCACCTTCACCGCCCGCGTCATCGCCTCCACCGGCGCCGATGCCGCCGCCTCGATCTCCGGTGCCATCGGCGCCCTGTCGGGCCCGCTGCACGGCGGCGCCCCGTCCCGCGTCCTGACGATGCTCGACGAGGTCGAGCGGGCCGTCAGCCCCGAGAAGTACGTCAAAGACCTGATGGACCGCGGCGAGCGCCTGATGGGCTTCGGGCACCGCGTCTACCGCGCCGAGGACCCGCGTGCGCGCGTCCTGCGGCGCATCGCCAAGGAGCTCGGCGCCCGCCGGTACGAGGTGGCCGAGGCCCTGGAGAAGGCCGCCATCGAGGAGCTGACCGCGCGTTACCCGGACCGCCCGCTGCGCACCAACGTGGAGTTCTGGAGCGCCGTCGTCCTTGACTTCGCCGAGGTCCCCGCGCACATGTTCACCTCCATGTTCACCTGTGCCCGTACCGCGGGCTGGAGCGCGCACATCGTTGAACAAAAGAAGCTCAACAAGCTGATCCGCCCGTCCGCGAGGTACATCGGCCCGGCGCCGCGCCCGGTCTCCGCGGTCGAGTCCGGTGTCCTGCCTGCGGGGAACCTGGTCTGATGGTCCAGATCCCGGCAGCCCTCCTGCCCCAGGACGGTCGGTTCGGCTGTGGCCCCTCCAAGGTCCGTCAGGAGCAGCTCGCCGCGCTCGCCGGAGCCGGGGACCTGATGGGCACGTCGCACCGGCAGGCCCCAGTAAAGAACGTCGTCCATCGCGTCCGCAGCGGCCTGGCGGAGCTGTTCGCGCTCCCCGACGGCTACGAGGTGGTCCTGGGCAACGGCGGCTCCACTGCCTTCTGGGACGTCGCCGCCTTCAACCTGGTGCGAGACCGGGCACAGTTCCTCGTCTTCGGCGAGTTCGGCAGCAAGTTCGCCGAGGGGGTCGCTGCGGCTCCGTTCACCGGTGATCCAACGGTAGTGAAGGCCGACGCCGGCTCCGCACCCGACTGGGCGCCCGAGGCCGGGATCGACCTCTATGCCACCCCACACAATGAGACCTCCACCGGTGTCGCCAGGCCGGTACGCCGGCCCGTCGGGGCCGACGCCGACGCCCTGCACGTCGTGGACGCCACCTCGGGTGCGGGTGGCCTGCCGGTCGATGTCAGCGACACCGACGTCTACTACTTCGCCCCGCAGAAGTGCTTCGCCTCCGACGGTGGCCTCTGGCTGGCCCTGCTGTCCCCCGCGGCCATTGCCCGGGTTGCGGAGCTCAGGGGTCGCTGGATCCCGCCGTTCCTGGACCTGCAGACCGCGATCGACAACAGCCGGCTGGACCAGACCTACAACACGCCCGCCGTCGCGACGCTGATCATGCTGGCCGACCAGGTCGAGTGGATGAACGCCCAGGGCGGCCTGGACTGGTGTGTCCGGCGCACCGCCGACTCCAGCTCCCGGCTGTACGACTGGGCCGACAAGACGGCGTACACGACGCCGTTCGTGACCGACCCGGCGCTGCGCTCGCAGGTCGTCGGCACGATCGACTTCGACGACAGCGTCGACGCCGCCACCGTGGCGAAGGCGCTGCGTGCAGCCGGCGTCGTCGACGTCGAGCCGTATCGCAAGCTCGGGCGCAACCAGCTGCGGGTGGCGATGTTCCCCGCGGTCGAGCCGGCCGACGTCGAGGCACTCACGGCCTGCATCGAGCACGTGGTGGAGCACCCGTCCTGACCGAACCCCCACCGATCCGGCAGGCGTGGGTGCCGCGCGCGGTCAACCTGGCGCTCGCCGCCTTCTTCCTGTGCTTCCTGGTGCCCGTAGGGCTCTACCTCCAGGACGTGCAGCAGACCTCCGCGCAGGTGTTGCTCGTGCTGGTGTCGCTGCCGTTCGTGCTGCTGACCGTGCTCTGCCTCGCCGCCGCGGCCCGACCGGGCTGCCTCGGCCGCGCTGCCCGACGGGCGAAGGCCCGGCGGACCCCGCGGGCCTGAAAGTCCGTTCGGCTGCTGGGTTCGCCCTGCTCCCGGTGAGCCCCTACGGCCCGCGCGCAGAGGCCAAACTCAAGGATCGACGTGCGCGCGTCGAAGAACTAGTCACCACCAACGTGAGCAGTGGCCACCGGCTGGAGGACTGACCGTGCGCGTACGAGCCCTGGTTGTGCTGACCCCCGTCCTCACTGCTGCCACCCTCGCTGCGGCGGTCGGTGTCGGCCCCGTCTCGCTCGCTTTCGGCCAGCTCGGCGCGAGCGCCACCAAGCAGGTCGCCCCGGCCGTGGGCCTGCTCCCGGCCCCCGCGGCGGCGGCCATCCGGGTCGCGGCCAACGCGGCACCACGGGCCCTTGCTGTCATCCGACACCGTGCGGCAGCCCCGGCACCCGCCGCCCCCGTCCGGCACGTCCCGGCCGCCGCCACGCCGGCTGCCACGCCAACAGCCATCAGGGCTGCCCACCGAGCCCAGGCCCCCGCCACGGCCACGCCGGCCGCCCTCCAGCTCAGGACGCAGCCCGCGGCTACACCCACGACGCCAGCGGCTCCACCCACGACGCCAGCGGCTCCACCCACGACGCAGTCCAGCGGCGGCGACGACTACCCCTACCGGTCAGCGTCGGGCAACCCGAGCGACCCGTGGGGTTTCACCGAGCGCCAGTGCGTCAGCTTCGTCGCCTGGCGGCTCTCGGAGTACGGCCGGGCGCTGAACAACGCCCGGGACAGCTGGGGCAGCGCGACGACCTGGGACGACACCGCCCGTCGCCTCGGCCACAGCATCAGCTCGCGCCCGTCCGTCGGTTCGGTTGCGCAGTGGAACGCCGGCGAGTCCTCGCCGTACTACGCCTCCGGGTCGGCGACTGCCAACGGCAGCTTTGTGGCCGGCGGATACGGCCACGTCGCCTGGGTCAGGGCGGTGTACGCCGATGGGTCAGCCCTCGTCGAGCAATACAACGTCGGCGGCGACCGGTCGTACTCGCTGATGCGGGTCAAGGCCCCGCGCTACCTGTCGCTGTAGCGGGTCACCGGTAGGCGCCCGTGCGGACATGCACGTGCGGATGACGTCGGACCAGGTGCGGCTCGAGCGTGAGGCCCCGGGTGCGGGTGAGGAAGCTCGCGGCCACCAGGGCGCTGACCGCGCAGACCAGGCCGCCCGCCAGCAGGCTGGCTCGCGGCCCGACATGCTCCGCCAGGATCCCGACCAGGGGCGCGCCAACGGGCGTCCCGCCCAGGAACACCAGCACGTAGATCGACATGACCCGGCCACGCACCTCGGGCGCACAACCCAGCTGCACGATCGCGTTGGCAGTGGTCGTGAAGGTCAGCACCGCGGCGCCCGTGGGCACCAGCAGCAGCGCCATCGTGGCGAAGGTCGGCGCGACCCCGACGACCATCTCGAGCAACCCGAACGCCAGAGCCGCCACCAGCATCGTGCGGACCCGGGGCAGGCCGGGCCGATGGGCGCTGCTGAGGGCCCCCAGCAGCGACCCGACAGCCAGCGCCGAGGTCAGCAGCCCGAACGACCCCGCGTTGGCATGGAAGACCTGCCTGGCGACCAGGGCGAGGGTGATCTGGAAGTTCAGGCCGAAGGTGCCGATCATGAAGACCAGCAGGATCGGGACATACAGATCGGGTCGGGAGCGGACGTAGCTCACGCCCTGTCGCAGCTGGCCACGCGAGCGACCCTGCCGGCCGCTGGGCCACATCTCCGACGGGCGCATGAGCAGCAGCCCGGCAATCACCGCGAGGTAGCTGACCGCGTTGGCCAGGAACACCCAGGCCGTGCCAACCCCGCTGATCGCCAGTCCGGCCAGCGCCGGGCCGACGATCCGGGCGGAGTTGAAGGTCGCGCTGTTGAGGCTGACCGCGTTAGGCAGGTCCTCGGGACCGACCAGGTCCGACACGAACGACTGCCGCGCGGGCGTGTCGATCACACTGGCCAGCCCGAGCCCGAAGGCCAGCGCGTAGACCTCCCAGAGCCGCACCGCGCCGCTGAGGTCCAGCAGTCCGAGAGTGAGCGCCAGCAGGCCCATGGCGACCTGCGCGCCGACGAGCAGCCGCCGCTTGTCGTAGCGGTCCGCCAGAACCCCGCCGTACAGGCCGAAGAGCAGCGTGGGCAGGAACTGCAGCGCGGTCGTGATGCCCAGGGCGACCCCGGAGTTGTGCGAGACGAGCAGGACCAGCCAGTCCTGGGCGACGCGCTGCGCCCAGGTGCCGGACAGCGAGATCACCTGTCCCGTGGCGAAAAGCCGATAGTTGCGGACTTTCAGCGAGCGAAACGTCGGGCTCATGCGTCAGCCAGCCGGTCGAGCACCCTGGCCGCCTGCCTCAGCACCTCGAGATCGGCTGGGTCGAGGTCCCGCATCCGCTGGGCGAGCCAGGCGTCGCGGCGCCTGCGGTCATCGCGCAGCAGAGCCCGACCTTCTGGACTGACCGCGACGAGGACCTGGCGCCGGTCGGTGGGGTGGTCGGTGCGGGTGACCATCCCGGCTACCTCGAGGGCGGCGACGACCCGGGTCATCGACGGCGGCTGGACCCGCTCGTGCGCCGCCAGCTCTCCCGGGGTGAGCGGGCCGTGCCGGTCGAGCGTTCCGAGCGCCGCGATCTGGCTCAGCGACAGCGAGGTGTCCGCGCGCTGACTGCGCAGCCGACGCGCGAGCCGCATGACCGTGGTGCGGAGCTCGGACGCGAGGGCGGTGTCGGCAGCGGGCATATGCTTAGCATAGGTCATTACCTTTGCTAAAGAAAATCGCACCGCGTACCGTTCTGGTCGTGCCTTTCGCCAAGCGTCCAGACCCCGAGCCCCTCGAGACCGACGATGTCAAGATCATCGTCGGCGGGACCGCGCTGTGGGCCGTGGCCCTACTGGTGCTGCTGACCCTGAAGGCCACAGGCACGCAGGTCCACGGATGGTGGCTGGTGATGTGCCTCGCCGGGGTCACCCTGGGCCTGCTCGGCGTCAGGTACTGCGGCCGCCGCAATCGCTCGATCGCGAACCGGCGCGGGGCTGACCCGCACGACAGGTAGCCAGGCTCAGCTGGCGTGACCGTCCGGCGTCTCGTCCTCCGG
>JAYUBO010000122.1:0-5448 GCA_043740815.1 Frankiales bacterium
CGACCTGCTCCGTCGTCACGGACGACAGCAGGTCGGGGAGCTCGTTGAGCAGCTCAGCCCGTCCGCGTTGCTGCTCGAAGACCGCAGCATGGGTGGCCCGGCCCAGGACCGGGTCGACCTCGCGCAGGTAGCGGGCCACCATCCGGGCGACGGTGCGCTGCACCTCCTCGGCGGTCAGGCCGTCGGTCACGAGCCGGTCGATCTCCTCGTCGACAGCCGCGATGACCGTGTCGACCGCGACGTCCGGGGCGTGGTGCACCTCGAGCAGGAAGGGCGTGGGCTCGCGGGCGTCGAGCGGATCACCCATGATGCCGAGGTAACCGCCGATGCTGGTCGCGGTCCGGTCGCGGAGCAACAGCCGCTCCTGCAGCCGCGAGGCGTCACCGTCGGTCAGGACCTCGGCCAGCACCACGTAGGGCAGGAACCCAGCCAGGTCCGCGGGATCCGGTGTGCGCCAGGCGATCGCGACGGCCGGTGCCGGTGCGAGCTTGTCTTCGACAACGGCCCGTTTCTGCTCTGTCAGAAGCGGCTCGGCAAACGACGGTGGCGGCGCGACGGCACGGCTGGGGATGTCCCCGAAGTGCTGCTCGACCCACGCCAGGACCTGCGCCGGGTCGATGTCGCCGGCTACGGCAACGACGGCGTTGCCGGGCGCGTAATAGCGGTCGAAGAACGACTGCGCGTCGGCGAGGGTAGCCGCCTCCAGGTCGACGAATGACCCGTAGCCGTCGTGGGTGTTGGCGAAGGACGAGAACAGCACCGGCGGGATCTGAAGCCAAGGAAAGCCGCCGTACGGACGGTTCTGGACGTTGACCCTGATCTCGTTCTGGACGACGGCAACCTGGTTGTCAAGGTTGTCCTGCGTCAGCGCGACGCTGCGCATCCGGTCCGCCTCGAGGAACAGCGCGAGCTCGGTCGCATTGCTGGGCAGCACCTCGTAGTAGTTGGTGTAGTCCACGTGGGTCGACCCGTTGAGGACGCCACCGGAGCCCTGCACGTAGGTGAAGTGCTCGGTCTTGCCCAGGCTGGCCGACCCCTGGAACATCAGGTGCTCGAACAGGTGCGCGAAGCCGGTGCGGCCCGCGGGCTCCGAGCGCATGCCCACGTCGTAGTAGACGGCTACCGCAACGACCGAGCTGGTCTTGTCCGGAAGCATCACCAGCCGCAGGCCGTTGGCGAGCTGGGCCCGCTCGACGGCGTAGGAGAGGTGGAAGGTCGGGGCAGGGGCTCGGGTCGGCACGACCTGACGCTAGTACGACAGGCCTGAGGGGACCGCGCGAAGGAACTGATGGCCTTTGCTCACGTGGGCCACTCGGCCTCGCTGCGTGCCGGGTCTAGGTCAGCTGCCCTGGTCCATGCTCCACATCTGCCACTGCGTGGTGCGTAGGCGGCGAGGTTGCTGAAGGACCGTCACCACTGCGAACGCGACATCCTCCGGCCGTAGGTAGTCCGCCAGGGACGGGTCTCCTTCAGTGCGACCGGCACCGATCGCGAACTCGGTTTCGACCCCTGCGGGGCACAGCGCCGTGACGCGAATGCCGTCCGGCCGCACCTCGCGGTCCAGAGCTCCGGCCAGCCCGACCTGGGCAAACTTGGTGGCGGCGTACACGGCCTCATCTGCACCGCCACGCAAACCGGCCACCGAAGCCACGATCACCACGTCCCCTCCGCCCGCTTGACGGAAGGAACGGACAGCAGCCCGGACGGCCCACACGGTGCCCTCAACGTTGGTCCGCATCATGCTCTGGAGGTCCTCATCGGACCGATCCAAGATGCCCCCATACATGCCGATGCCCGCATTGACCACGATGCTGTCCAGCCGCCCGAACGCCTGCTCGGCAGCCGTCACCAACGCGGCGGACGCGCTCGGTTCGCGCACGTCTCCCACCACCGCCACCACCTGATCGGCGCCGAATTCGGCGACCAGGGCGTCCAGGCGATCCTTGCGCCGCGCTTGCACGACGACCTTCGCCCCTGCTTCGACCAGTAGGCGTGCCGTCGCGGCACCTATGCCAGCACTCGCCCCTGTGACAGCGACAACCGTGCCAGTGATATCTCTCGTTTGAGCAGCCACCGTGGATCCATTCGATTCTGGTCCTGCCTGCAGCAGGGCACTCGGACAAGTATGACGCCGAGCTCCCACGGCGCATCGACCCAGCTAGCCGGATGGTTTGCTGAGAGCAACATCGACAGCTGACGGAGGACCCCATGACAGACCCCATCCGGACGCAACCCACCCGAACCCTCGGCGACGGACTCGTCGTGTCCGCCCAGGGACTCGGTTGCATGGGCATGAGCGAGTTCTACGGTGAGGGCGACGAGACCGAGTCCCTCGCCACGATCCACCGGGCGCTCGACCTCGGCGTGAGCTTCCTCGACACCAGCGACATGTACGGGCCGTTCACGAACGAGGTGCTGGTGGGAAAGGCCATCAAGGACCGGCGGCACGAGGTGCAGTTGGCGACCAAGTTCGGGATCGTCCGCACCCCCGAGGGTGGCCGGCTCGGGATCCGCGGCGACGCGGACTACGTCCGACAGTGCTGCGACGCATCCCTGGACCGGCTCGGGGTCGAGGTCATCGATCTCTACTACCAGCACCGCGTCGACACAGCGATTCCGATCGAGGAGACCGTCGGCGCGATGGCGGAGCTCGTCACGGCCGGAAAGGTCAAACACCTCGGTCTGTCGGAGTGCTCCGCCGAGTCCTTGCGTAAGGCCGTCGCGGTCCATCCGATCGCCGCCGTCCAGAGCGAGTACAGCCTGTTCACCAGGGACCTCGAGCAGGAGATCCTGCCCGCCATGCGCGAGCTCGGAGTGGGGCTGGTGGCGTACTCGCCGTTGGGTCGCGGCTTCCTGACGGGAGCCATCACGAAGGTGGAGGACCTCGGCGCGAAGGACTTCCGCCGGGCGTCGCCCCGCTTCGCCGAGCAGGCGCTCGCCGTCAACCTTCGGCTCGTCGACAAGGTAACGGAGGTCGCCACCGAGAAGGGCCTCACCGCGGGCCAGGTTGCGCTCGCGTGGGTCTTGGCCAAGGGAGCCGACATCGTTGCCATCCCGGGGACCAAGCGGCGTACGTATCTGGGGCAGAACGCCGAGGCGACCTTCGTCGAGCTCTCCGACGAGGAGCTCACCCGCCTCGAGGAGCTTGCCGCCGACGTGGTGGGTCTTCGCTATCCGGACATGAGCACGGTGAACCGCTAACGGCCCACCGTCACGGCGACTGGGCCTGTCGTGTTCGCTGGCGGGTGAAGGCGTAGGCCCGGGCGATGGCGAGCACGACGAGTGCGCCTACCGCGCTCGCCACGGCCGTGACCACACCCGGGGCCACGGCTCGCGCGACGGGCGCGAGCGCTCGCGGCCTGCCGGGACGCACATGCCGGCTGCCGAGCAGGAAACGCCCGGCCAGATTGTTGTCGACACCAGCTCCGACGGTGACGACCGCTCCGCGCGGGCCGGTGACCAGCACCTGCAGGTCGTGCTCATGGAGCTGCCTGGCCAGGACCGGGAGCGCGCGATCTCCGTGACTTTGCAGCACTGCTGTCATCAGCGCCGGCGGGTCCTCCGCGTGCACCCGGACCTGGCTGCCGTGTCCGCTGATCGTGCCGGCGGTGAGCGTCTGCCCCTCGGAAACAGAGAACGAGACCTGCCCGTCGACCCGCAGCGGGCTCGTCATGCCTTGGCAGCTCGCGTGTTGTCACGGTCGCTGGTCGTGATGCGCAACGTGCCGTCGAGCTTCCAGGTGGCCCGGGCGGCGTCAGGGCCGGTGTCGCGTGGCACCTCAACGGTCATGTCGACGAACGTGTAGTCGATCGCCGCGTCCTTGCCGGTGAGATAGGACCACATCTCCTTGCCGAGGTCGGTCCAGTCCAGGATCTGCTTGTCTTTGATGTCCTTGGGGGCGGTCATGGGGGCTCCTTGTGGTGGGCTCGATGGGACAACGATCGTGGACAACCCGCGACGGCGCATCCCGAGAGCTCGAACGGCCGCAGGCGACGTCGATCCAGTCGCCCTCGTGGAACGAGCACGGTCCGCCGTCAGCGGGCAGCAGCCCGGTCCACGACCTCCTTCAGGTCCAGACCACGGGGCAGGGTCCCGAAGGCGGACCCCCAGTCACCCTGGATCCGGGAGGCGACGAAAGCGTCTGCCACCGGGGCGGGCGCATGCCGGACGAGCAGACTTCCTTGCAGCACCATGGCGAGTCGCTCCACGAGGCGACGAGCGGTCACCTCGTCGGCCTCGCCTAGGTCCTTCTGCAGGTCGGCGACGGCACCGGTGATGCGGGCGTCATCAGCGAGCGCGACCTCGGCGAAGAATGCCTCGACGGACTCGGGCTCACGCGCCATCGCTCGAAGTACGTCCAGGGCGCTGACGTTGCCACTGCCCTCCCAGATCGAGTTCAGGGGGGCCTCGCGGTAGAGCCGCGGCATGCCGGACTCCTCGACGTAGCCGTTGCCCCCCAGGCACTCCAGTGCCTCAGCCGCAACGTTTGGTGTGCGCTTGGTGACCCAGTACTTCCCGACGGCGACGGCGAGCCGTTTGAAGGCCTGCTCCTGGTGGTCGCCCCGGTGCGCCCGGTCTACGGCGCCCGCGAGGCGCATCATCAGGGTCGTCGCGGCCTCGGACTCCAGCGCCAGATCTGCCAGGACGTTCTGCATCAGCGGCTTGTCGAGCAGCCGACCTCCGAAAGCGCTGCGATGGGTGGCGTGGTGAATGGCCTGCACGGTCGCCTGGCGCATCAGCGCAGCCGAACCGATCACGCAGTCCAGGCGTGTCATCGACACCATCTCGATGATCGTCCTGACGCCCCGACCCTGCTCGCCGACGAGCCACGCGACGGTCCCGTCGAACTCGGGCTCGGAGGAGGCGTTCGAGCGGTTACCGAGCTTGTCCTTCAGCCGCTGGATCTTGAAGGGGTTGCGGGTTCCGTCGGGCAGCACCCGGGGGACCAGAAAGCACGACAGCCCCGCGGGGGCCTGGGCGAGGATAAGGAACAGGTCGCACATCGGCGCGCTGGTGAACCACTTGTGGCCACGCAGGACGAAGGTGCCGTCTGCGCCAGGTGTGGCGGTCGTGGTGTTGGCGCGGACGTCCGACCCGCCCTGCTTCTCGGTCATCCCCATCCCGGCCAGCAGCCCGGACTTGGACGTGGGTGCCCGCAGGCCGGGGTCGTAGGACAGGCTCGTCAACAACGGCTCGTAGACCGCCGCGAGGTCGGGCTGCATGCGCAGGGCGGGTACGACGGCGCAGGTCATGGAGATCGGGCAGCCGTGGCCACCCTCGGCCTGGCTCCAGGTGTAAAAGCCCGCGGCCCGGGCCACGTGTGCCCCGGTCTGCGAGCAGGCCCAGGGCGCGCCGGCCAGACCCTCACCGACCGCGACCTCCATGAGACGGTGCCAGGAGGGGTGGAAGTCGACCTCGTCGATGCGGTTGCCGTAGCGGTCGTGGGTC
>JAYUBO010000123.1:0-5234 GCA_043740815.1 Frankiales bacterium
GCGGGAGCGGTCGGCAGCCAGCTCAAGGCCCTCGCTCAGGGAATCCGCAGGGCTGGGGGGCCAGTGGGTCTGGCCCACGACTTGGTGACGCCGTACGGCGCGTTGCTGCAGACGGCGCTGCCAAGCGATCTCACGCGGGCGCCGATCAGCTCGTTCGCGAGCCACTCCTCGGCCGGTCCGCACCAGCCGGGCGGGTCGTTCTACGTCTTCTGGCAGGCGGCCTACCACCTCAACGGGCAATGGCACCCGAAGGGCGGCTCGCAGTCGCTGACCACGGCGCTGGTGAAGCGGCTGGAGGAGTGGGGCGGGGAGATCCGCACGGGCTCGGTGGTGGAGACCATCGAGGCACGCGGCGGAACGGCCCGCGCGGTCACCCTGGAGACGGGGGAGCGGATCGCAGCCTCGGCGGTCATCACCGCGGTGGACGTGCAGACGGCGCTGCTGCGGCTGCTCAACCCGCCCCTTGCCGGTCAGGCAGGGGTGGACCTGGCAGCCGCGCACCGCGGCAACGCGGTCCAACTGGTGGTGCACCTCGCGACCGACAAGCTCCCGCCCTACCCGGGGGCCCGATCGGGGGACTGGAACGGACTGCAGTCCCACGTCGACACCCTGGAGGAGCTCCGCCGCGGCTTCGTTGCCGCCGAGGCGCACCGGCTGCCGGATCCGGTCTCGACCTACTGCTTCACCCCCAGCGTGTACGACGACAGCCTCGCGCCCGCCGGACAGCACACCGTCTACCTCGCGTGCCCGTGCGCGCCGTCGCAGGTCGACGGCGGGTGGGAGGACCAGAAAGAGGCTTTCGCCGACGCGATGGTCGCCCAGGTCGAGGCGCACGCCCCCGGCTTCACCGACAGCATCCTGGCCCGCACCGTCCGCACGCCCACGCTCATGGCCGAGGAGCTTCGCTGGCCCGGGGCGCACCCGATGCACCTGGACATCAGCCTGGACCAGTTGGCGTTTCTGCGCCCCACCCGCAAGCTCGCCGGGCACACCGTGCCGGGTGTCCACAGCCTGTACACCTGCGGCGCTTCCACCGCACCGGTCGGTGGGATCGCCGGCAGTTCAGGCAAAGCAGCCGCCCTTGCCCTGCTGAAAGCCCAGCCGGTCTGAGACTCGAGGTAGCCAGGCGTGCGCTCCCCATGCCGCCCGGAGACCCTCGAGCGCCCCGGTAGGTGCAGCAGCTCCATGTTGGCGGTGGCCGGCACCTGGCCGTTGCTCGCCTCGGCGGCGAGGTCGTAACTGCACCCCGACAGCTCGGCAATCGGCGCATACTCCAGCTGGGTCAGCCCTGACACCGAGGGCAGGAAAAGCGTCCACAGCGGACGGGTACGACACCAGGGGGCTACAGCATGGCTCCAGGGTTGAGGATGCCTTGTGGGTCCAGCGCCGCCTTGATCCGCCGGTTGAGGCCGAGCACGTCAGGGCCGAGGTAGTTCTCGAGCCACGGCTTCTTCAGGCGGCCAACGCCGTGCTCCCCGGTAATGGTGCCGCCCAGCGAGAGCGCGAGATCCATCACCTCGCCGTAGGCCAGCCGGGCCCGCGAGCTTTCGTCCTCGTCGGAGGGGTTGAAGACGATGAGCGGGTGGGTGTTGCCGTCGCCGGCGTGGGCGACAACGGCGATGGTCACGCCGCGGGCCGCCGAGATCGCCGCGATCCCACTGACGAGTGCCCCGAGCTGAGGTATCGGGACTCCGACGTCCTCCAGAAGCAGGGACCCCTTCTGTTCCACGGCCGGGATGGCCATCCGTCGGGCGACGACGAAGGCCTCACCCTGTTCGACGTCGCTGGTGGAGAACACCTCGGTGGCGTGATGTGCCTCGCAGATCGCGGTGATCTCGGCGATCTCTGCCGCGGCGTAGTCCCCCGGTTCGTCGGACTGCACGATCAGCATGGCCTCGGAGGTGCGGTCAAGGCCCATTCTCGTGAGGTCCTCGACGGCGTTGATGGTGGCCCGGTCCATGAACTCGAGCATCGAGGGCCGCATCCGACGGGTCATGTCAAGAACCGCCTGGGTCGAGTCGTCGAGCGAGGCGAAGGACGCCACGAGCGTCGACGGTGTCCGCTGCGCCGGCAGCAGGCGCAGGGTGATGCGGGTGACAATGCCGAGCGTCCCCTCGCTTCCGACGAACAACTTCACCAGGGACAGCCCAGCGACGTCCTTGAGCCGCGGACCTCCCAGCACGACGGCTGTCCCGTCGGCCAGAACGACGGTGAGGCCGAGGACGTAGTCGGTGGTGACGCCGTACTTCACGCAGCACAGGCCACCGGCATTGGTGGCGACGTTGCCGCCGATGGAACAGATCTCATACGACGAGGGGTCAGGTGGATACCACAGTCCGTGCTCCGCGGCCGCAGCCTTGACCTCGGCGTTGAACGCACCCGGCTCGACGACTGCGGTGCGGGTCACCGGGTCGACCTCGATCGCCCGCATCCGCTCCAGCGCCAGGACCATGCACCCATCCTGGGCCGACGCCCCTCCGGACAAGCCGGTACCCGCTCCACGGGGGACGACGGCGATGCCGTGCGCCATGGCGAAGCGGACCGCGACCTGGACGTCCTCGGTGCTGTTGGCGCGCACGACGGCGAGGGGCATTCCGGCGCCCGAGTCGTTGGCCCGGTCCCAGCGGTAGGAGCCCATGTGGTCCGGGTCGACCAGGACGCTGCCCGCGGGCAGTGCCGCGACGAGCGGTCCGAGATCGAGGGCAGCAGTGACGTCGGCGGTCACTGGAGGGTCGAGGTCATTGTCGGGTCACTTTCGTATCGCGGGGCAGGGACGGTACGCCTTCAGGGAGATTGTTACGGGGGTGATCGTGCGCGAGCATCTTGGCGCCGGCGAGCAGCAGAGGGACAGCCCGGCGCACAAGGTCCTCGGTCATCCGCGTCACCGGGCCCGAGAGGGACAGGGCCATCGACCCGGCCGGCCCGGTGGGTACGGGGACCGCCACACACCTGACGCCGATCTCCTGCTCCTGCTCGTCGACGGCGTACCCTCTTGCCCGCACGCGTGAGAGGGCCGCCAGCAGATCCCGCTCGGTCGTGAGGCTGTGCTCGGTGCGCGCCGTCAGGCCCCGCCTGGCGACCACCTCTGCCACCCGCGCATCGGCGAGCTGGCTGAGCAGCGCCTTGCCGACACCGGTGCAGTGCAGGTCGACGCGCCGGCCCACCTCGGTGAACATCCGCATCGTGTGCCTGGACGGCACCTGCGCGACGTACTCCGCCTGGTCTCCTGAAAGGATCGCGACGTTGGCACTTTCCCCAAGCCGGTCAACGAGGTCCTCGAGAACCGGACGGACGTGCGCGCCGACCAGGGCACTACTGGCTAGCCCGAGCGGGACGAGGCGGAACCCGAGGGCGTAGCGCCGGTCCGGCAGCTGCCGCATGTATCCGCGATCCACCAGCGTCCGTAGCAGTCGGTGGATCGTCGGCAGGGGCAGCTGCGAGGCGGCGGCGATCTCCCCGATCGCCAACTGGCCACCCAAGCGGGCCACCGTCTCCATGAGGTCCAGCGCGCGCTGCACCGACTGCACCCCCTCGCGGGGCGCGGTCTGGTTGACAACGCTCACAACCCCCACCTATCTTCCGCATGGTAAGCGATTTTTTCCACCATACGGAATCATGGCAGGAGAGGCAAGGGGATGTCCGAGCGCGTGCAGGTGGGCGGCCTGAACGTCGCTCACGTCCTGCACCGCTTCGTTCAGGACGAGGCACTGCCAGGTTCGGGCGTCGACCCCGAGCGCTTCTGGGCGCAGGTGGAGGCGATCCTCACCGACCTTTCCCCCCGCAATCAGGCCCTGCTTGCCCGACGCGACGCACTTCAGTCGTTGATCGACGCCTACCACGAACAGCACGCCGCCCCCGTCGAACCAGCCGCCTACGAGGCCTTCCTGCGCGAGATCGGCTACCTGGTCGAGGAACCGGAGGACTTCACCATCGGCACTGCCGGTGTCGACGTAGAAGTCGCCTCACAGGCAGGACCCCAGCTGGTCGTCCCGCTGCTCAACGCCCGCTTCGCCATCAACGCCGCGAACGCGCGATGGGGCTCGCTCTACGACGCGCTCTACGGGACCGACGTCATCCCCGACGAGGGCGAGCTGGTTCGAGGGACGGCCTACAACCCCGTGCGGGGCGCCGCGGTGGTCGCCCACGGGCGGGCGCTGCTCGACGCACACTTCCCACTGCTGGCAGGGTCGCACGCGGACGCCTCGAGGTACGCGCTCGACATCGACGGCCTCGCCGTCACGGTGAGCGACGGCGTCACGCACCTCGCCGACCCGGCTCAGCTGGTCGGCTACCGCGGCGGCCGCGATGACCCGACCGCGCTCGTCATGGTGCACCACGGGCTCCACGTCGAGGTGCTCTTCGATCGCGCGGACCGTGTGGGGGCCGCGGATGGCGCCGGCGTGAAGGACCTCCTGCTGGAGGCTGCCGTCAGCACGATCATGGACCTGGAGGACTCCGTCTCGGCGGTCGACCCTGAGGACAAGGTCCTGGGCTACCGCAACTGGCTTCGGCTCATGCAGGGCACGCTCACCGAGGTCGTTCACAAGCAGGACGAGACCTTCGTACGCCGGATGAGCCCCGACCGTGCGTACACGTCGCCGTCCGGGGAGCCCGTCACGCTGCACGGCCGAGCACTGATGTTCGTCCGCCAGGTGGGTCAGCTCCTGACCACGGACGCCATCCTGGACCGTCACGGCAACCAGGTTCCCGAGGGCATCGTGGACGCCCTGATGACCGGCCTCGGCTCGCTGCACGACCTGCGGGGTCACGGCGAGCTGCGCAACTCGCGTTCGGGATCCGTCGACTTCGTCAAGCCCAAGATGCACGGCCCTGACGAAGTCGCGTTCATCGATGAGCTCTTCGGCCGGGTCGAGCGGGCGCTTGGCCTGCCGCTGCTGACCCTGAAGATCGGCATCATGGACGAAGAGCGCCGCACCTCGGTCAACCTGAAGGCCTGTCTCCACGCGGCCCGTGACCGGGTGGCTTTCATCAACACCGGTTTCCTGGACCGCACGGGTGATGAGATCCACACGTCGATGCGCGTCGGGCCGGTGGTACGCAAGGCCGACATGCGCGGCCAGGCCTGGATGCGCGCCTACGAAGACAATAATGTGGACGTTGGCCTGGCCTGCGGGCTGCAGGGTCGCGCGCAGATCGGCAAGGGCATGTGGGCGGCGCCCGACAGCCTCGCCGCGATGCTCGACAAGAAGGTGGAGCACCCGCTGGCGGGAGCG
>JAYUBO010000124.1:0-8067 GCA_043740815.1 Frankiales bacterium
CGCCGACCACGAGCTCTGCCGGCAGGTACGGCGAGCTGCGCACCTTCTGGACGTCGACCGCGAGAGCCGCGAGCTGGTCGTCCATCAGCTGGAAGTCCAGGCTGCGGGTGTCGAGTCCGGAGGCCTCGAAGATTCCCTCGTGGACCTCCTCGACGGTCGCGGACGCCATCTTGCACTCGGTGTGCTCGACGATCAGGATGCGCTCGACCCCCAGCAGGTGCACGGCCAGGACCAGGGTCCGCAGGACGTCCTCGGTGACCCTCCCGCCCGCGTTGCGCAAGATCTTGGCGTCGCCCTTGACCAGCCCCAGCATGCCGAGCGGGTTGATGCGGGAGTCCATGCAGGTGACCACCGCGAGGCCCTTACCGGCCTGTCCGGGCAAGCCGGCGTCCACGAAGGCGGCGGCGTAGGCCTCGTTGGCAGCGAGCACGTCGTCGAAAGAACCCATGAGATCAGGATCGCGTAAGCCGCACGAGCCCGAGCAAGGGGGTCGCCGCAGCCCACACCGGGATGTCGTGGGGCTCCACCGGCAGGTGGTCGACGAGCTCGCCGTCGTGCACCAGCGCCACCGTCAGCCCTGTCGACCGAGCCAGCGCACGGTCGTAGGAGCCGCCGCCTCTACCGAGCCGGGTGCCGTCCCGGGCGACGAGCAGCGCTGGGACCAGGACCAGGTCGCAGGCCGCGACTGCCTCGACGCCCAGGCGGGTCCCGGCCGGCTCGCGCAGGCCGTGCCGGCCCACGGTCAGGTGACCGTCGTACAGTGCCCAGTCGAGGTCGCCGTCCTCGAGCAGCACCGGGAGCAGCCAGCCAGGTCGGGGAGCAACGCCGGGCTCGGTCCCGTGCGGCAGGTACGCCGCGACGCGGGTAGCCGTAGCGAGAAGGGGCGCTAGCGACGCAGTCAGGTCCACACCTGCGGGCTGGAGTCGCCGGCCGGCGTCAGCCGTTTGGCGCAGTGCGGCTTTGCTCACCATGGTGGGAGAATCGCAGGTCTGACCATGGAGCTTGCGGTAACGGAGGGAGAGGTGCGGTGACGCTGCGTTGGCGACTCACACTGTGCTTCGTCCTCGTCGTCCTGGTGCCGCTGCTCGTCGGGCTGGCGGTGGTGGGAAGGGCCCTCCCCCAGGCCGTGCAGTCGCAGCAGAAGGCAGGGGTCGTCTCGGCCAGCCGCCTGGTCGGGACCGTCCTGCAGGACTACTGCGACCGGGCCAAGGCCGCCGCTGAGGCCGCCGGGCGAGCGGCCACGACCACCGGCCCTGCGGGGGCGCGAGCGGCCGCTGTCTCGCTGGTGAGCCGGGGCCTGGCCGACGGGATCCGTGTCACCGGTCCTACGGGGACGGTCGTCGCAGGGACCGGCACGCTCCCCGCGCAACCCGAGGACTGCGGTGGCGACCCCTCCACCGGTGCCGGTGGTCCCTGGCTCTCGGCGGTGGTCCCGCTGATGACCGCCGCGGGCGCGCCGGCCGGCTCGGCGGTGGCGACGTTCGACGTCAGCGGCGTCCTGCTGCGGCGGCTCCAGCAGGCTGTCGGTACTGGTGAGGTGGTGCTCGTCGGCACCACCGGCAAGGTCGTCGCCGCGACCCGCGCCTTTTCGCCGGAGCTCGTCCGCGACTCCTTCAGCGACCCGCCGGGGACGCGGTCCTACGGCTATGTGAGCGCCTTCGTCCCGGCGGCGCGCAGTCAGGCGTACGGCGCTGTCGTGCTCCAACGGGCCGCTGAAGGTCCCGCGCTGCTGGTGGACGCGGGCGCTGTGATCGCGCTGTCCATCCTGCTGGCGGTCGCTATCGCGGTGATCTCCGCGCGGGCCACCACGCAACCGCTGGAGGAGCTCGGTGACGCGGCGGCCAGGATTGCCAGCGGCGACCTGTCAACGGTCATCGTCGTGAAGTCCCGAGACGAGGTGGGTCGGCTCGCTTCCGCCTTCAACACGATGACCGAGGAGCTGCGGGGCTACGTCGGCCAGCTCGAGGCCAGCCGCGACGAGCTCCAGGCTGGCCTGGCCAGACTGGGCGACACCCTGTCCAGCACCCACGACCTCGACCGGATCCTGCACGTCGTCCTCGAGTCGGCGATGGCCTCGACGAGGGCCAGTGGCGGCATGGTCCTGCTGCTCTCACCCAACCGCGACGAGCTGGTCCTGGCCGTCTCGGCCGGGCTCGACGTACCGCTGGACCTCCGGCTCAGGGTGGGTGAGGGCGTCTCCGGGCAGGTGGCCCTGTCGGGTGACCCGGTGCGCGGCCATGTGGGTGACGGCCCTGGTGAGCTGCGCCCCGCCTCAGGTGAGCCCGGGAACCACTCGCTCATCGCGGTCCCGCTGAAGTCCTCGGGCACGGTCATCGGCGTGCTCGACCTCTACGACTCCTCGTTGCCCGAGGGGTTCGACGACAACGACCTCGCCACCATCCGGACCTTCGCGTCGCAGGCCACCGTGGCCGTCGACAACGTGCTGCTGCACGAGGAGGCGCAGCGGCTGTCCATCACCGACGGCCTGACCGGGCTGTGGAACTACCGCTACTTCACGATGACGGTCGCCAAGGAGATCGAGCGCGCGGCCCGCTTCAGCCGTCCGCTCGCGCTGCTCATGCTCGACCTGGACCACTTCAAGGCCGTCAACGACAGCTTCGGCCACCAGCGCGGCGACGCCGTGCTCGTCGAGCTCGCCGCCCGCATCAGGGGGGAGGTCCGCGACGTCGACACCGTCGCCCGCTACGGAGGGGAGGAGATCGTGGTCGTGCTCCCCGAGACCGACAAGTCGGGTGCTGCCCAGCTCGTCGAGCGGATCTGCGAGGCGATCCGGCGCAAGCCTTTCGGGGAGCCCGGTGAGCCACCGGTCCACGTCACCGTCTCCGGCGGCGTGGCGGTCTTCCCGACACACGGTCTCGTCGCGAGCGCCCTGCTCGCGCGCGCCGACGAGGCCCTCTACGTGGCCAAGCGCTCAGGTCGCGACACCTGGCGGGTGTCGACGGGCACCTCGGCCGCCGTACAGCTGCCGGACTGACCCATCCAGCACCTCGTGTGCGCGCGCCCCACTAGGGTGACGGTCATGCCGATCCGCAAGGCCGTCATCCCCGCGGCCGGCCTGGGCACCCGCTTTCTGCCCGCCACCAAGGCGGTCCCGAAGGAGATGCTGCCGGTCGTCGACACCCCCGCCATCCAGTACGTCGTCGAGGAGGCCGTCCGCGCCGGCCTCACCGACGTGCTGATGATCACCGGTCGCAGCAAGCGGGCACTTGAGGACCACTTTGACCGCAACATCGAGCTCGAGCAGGCACTCGAGGCCAAGGGCGACTTCGCCAAGCTCGCTGTCGTCCAGGCCTCCACGCACCTCGGGGACATGCATTTCGTCCGCCAGGGCGACCCGAGAGGTCTCGGGCACGCCATCTTGGTGGCGGCCGAACACGTCGGCGACGAGCCGTTCGCGGTGCTGCTCGGCGATGACCTCATCGACCCCCGCGACTCGCTGCTCGAGCTGATGATCAAGGTCCAGGAGCGCGAGGGTGGCAACGTCGTGGCCCTCATGGAAGTCCCCCGGGACCAGATCTGCATGTATGGCTGCGCCGCGGTCTCGGGGGAGGGTGACGTCGTCCAGATCACCGCCCTGGTGGAGAAGCCCCCCGTCGAACAGGCGCCGAGCAACCTGGCGATCATCGGTCGCTATGTCCTGTCCCCGACCGTGTTCGACGTGCTCCGCCGTACCCCGCCCGGCCGTGGTGGGGAGATCCAGATCACCGACGCCATGCAGCTGATGATCGGGATGGAGCCGCTGCACGGCGTGGTGTTCCGTGGCCGCCGCTACGACACCGGTGACCGCCTGGACTACCTCAAGACCCTGGTGTGCCTGGCATCGGAGCGCGACGACCTCGGCCCGCCGCTCCTGGCCTGGCTGCGCGCGTGGCTCCCGGAGCAGCCATGAGATCCGTCGACGAGCACCTCGGTGAGGTCCTGGGGCTGATCGGTCCCCTGCACCCCATCGAGATGGGCCTGCTCGACTCCCACGGCTGCATCCTGGCCGAGGACGTCGCGACGACCTTCCCCCTGCCCGCCTTCGACAACAGCGCCATGGACGGCTACGCCGTGCGGGCCGCCGACCTCGTGACGCTGCCCGCCGTGCTCCCCGTAGTGGGGGACGTCGCCGCCGGACCTGCGTCGGCGCTGAGGGTGCAGCCGGGGCTCTGTGTCCGGATCATGACCGGGGCCGCCCTCCCCGTCGGCGCGGACACCGTCGTGCCGGTCGAGTGGACCGACGGCGGCGTCGCCCGCGTGCGCATCGACCGCGCGCCGGAGGAGGGGGCCTTCATCCGGCGCGCAGGTGAGGACGTCCGCGCCGGCGAGGTCGTGCTCCGGGTCGGCACCCACCTTGGCTCCTCGCAGATCGGCCTGGCCGCGGCGGTCGGCCGCTCCCGGCTGTTCGTGCGTCCTCGCCCTCGGGTCGTCGTGGTGTCGACCGGCAGCGAGCTCGTCGAGCCCGGCGCGCCGCTGGCGCCCGGGCAGATCCCCGACAGCAACAGTTTCGCGCTGACGACCGCCTGCCTGGAGGCCGGCGCGATCGCTTATCGAGTCGGCATCGTCCCCGACGACTCGAGCACCTTGCTCGCCACGCTCGAGGACCAGCTGGTCCGGGCCGACGTCCTGCTCACCAGTGGTGGCGTGTCGGTCGGTGCCTACGACGTCGTCAAGGAGGTCCTGTCCCGGCTCGGGACCGTGGGCTTCCACAAGGTGGCGATGCAGCCCGGGATGCCGCAGGGCTTCGGCACGATCGGCCCCGACAGCACTCCTGTCTTCGGCCTCCCCGGCAACCCGGTCAGCGCGATGGTGTCCTTCGAGGCCTTCGTCCGTCCGGCCCTACGCCGGATGCTCGGCGCCGAGCAGGTCCACCGGCCGGTCGTCTCCGCCGTGGCCACGGCCGACCTCACGTCGCCGGCGGGCAAGCGGTCCTACCTGCGCGTCGCCCTGTCGGTCCAGGAGGGAAGGTACGTCGTCTCGCCCGTCTCCGGCAGTGGCTCGCACCTGGTGGCGGGCCTGGCCCGCGCCAACGCCTTCGCTGTCATCGGGGAGGACGTCACCCACATCCCGGCCGGCTCCCCGGTGCAGGCCATGCTGCTCGAGCGCCGAGGTCAATGACGGCCGGGGGAGGCTCGTTCTCGCACGTGGACGAGCAGGGCGCGGCCCGGATGGTGGACGTCTCCGCCAAGGACGTCTCGGTCCGTAGTGCGACAGCGGTAGGCCGGGTCGACCTGTCGGCCGAGTGCGTGGCCCTGCTGCGCGGCGAGGGTGTCCCGAAAGGTGACGTCCTCGCTGTGGCGCGGGTCGCAGGGATCATGGGTGCCAAGCGGACCCCGGACCTGGTGCCGCTGTGCCACCCGATCGCCCTGCATGGCGTGAGCGTCGACCTGGTCGTCGACGACGCCGGCGTCGCGGTCACGGCCACAGCGCGCACGGCTGACCGGACCGGCGTCGAGATGGAGGCCCTCACCGCCGTCACCGTTGCCTGCCTCACCATCGTCGACATGACCAAGGCCGTCGACCCGCGCAGCACCATCGGCGGGATCGTGGTGCTGACTAAGACCGGCGGGAAGACCGGCACGTGGGAGCGCTGAGCGACCTTCCGGCCGGGTCCCGCGCGACGGTGATCACGGTGTCCGACCGCTCCCACGCCGGGGTGCGCCCCGACACGTCCGGGCCGCTGCTCGCGTCGCTGCTCGCGGAACTCGGCTTCGCCGTCGCTCCCGTCGTCCTGGTCCCGGATGAGGTTGCCGCCATCGCCGCCGCTGTTCTCGCGGCCGACGCCGACCTGGTCGTGACGACCGGGGGAACCGGGCTGTCGCCGCGCGACGTCACCCCGGAGGCCGTCGGTCCGCTGCTCGAGCGACTCGTGCCGGGGCTCGCGGAGGCGTTGCGGCTGGACAACCGGGGGGCAGTCCCGACGTCGGTCCTGTCGCGGGGGGTGGCCGGAACGATCGACCGCACCCTGGTGGTGACCCTGCCCGGCTCGACGGGTGGGGTCCGCGACGGGGTCGCCGTACTCGCTCCGGTTGTCGGTCATGCCCTGGCTCAGCTTCGCGGCGGGGACCACTGACGTGGCTCCACCCGGCTGGCCGTACAGCGCGACCCACGACCGCGTCGGCATCCGGCCGCTCCGGCTACGGGACAGTGGCGCGTGGAGCGAGTCGCGGATCCGCAACGAGCAGTGGCTGTCGCCGTGGGAGGGCCGCCAGCCGACCGGGCCCGAGGTGCTCTGGCGCGAGCGGCACAGCACCCAGTCGTACTCCGGGATGCTGCGGGTTCTTCGCCGGGAGGCCAAGGAAGGCCGCTGCCTGCCCTTTGCCGTCACCTACGACGACGAGCTCGCCGGCCAGGTCACCGTCGCCAGCATCGTGCGCGGAGCCTCCCAGAGCGCCAACGTCGGCTACTGGGTCGACGGGCGGCTCGCTGGCCGGGGCGTGATCCCGACCGCGCTCGCGATGGTCGTCGACCACTGCTTCGCGACCGTGGGGCTGCACCGGGTCGAGGCCAATGTCCGACCTGAGAACATTCCGTCCCGGCGCGTCGTGGAAAAGCTGGGCTTCCGGCAGGAAGCGCTGCACGAGAGGTTCCTGTTCATCGACAATGCCTGGCGGGACCACCTCGGCTTCGCGGTCACCGTCGACGACGTGCCCGAGGGGCTGCTGCGGCGCTGGACTTCTCGTGAGAATGCCTGATTCACAAGGCGACACACCGGGCGACCTCCACGCCGGTAGCGCTTGCGCTGACTAGCGTCAGCAGCCGTGGCCGGCCTCCTTGTCTTCGTAATCGTGGGTGCGTGGCTTGCCGTTCTGGTGCCGATGGCGCTCAAGAGCCACGACTCCAGCACCGCTCTGAAGTCCGCCGACACGTTCAGCGACGCGATGCGGGTGCTGTCGCGGCGCGGCGCCCGCGACGTACTCGTCCCCCGCCGGGGCTACACCTCGATGGTGGTCTCGGCGACCAAGTCGATCCGCGCCGCCACCGCGGCTGGCCCCTTCGAGGCGGACCTGCCGGCGGTCAAGACCCGCAGGACCCCCGCCGAGCGCCGCCTTCGCTCGCTGCTCGTCCTGGTCGGGTTCGCGCTGGTCACCCTCGGCCTCAGCCTGTACGGCGTTCGGCTCATGCTGGCGGCCCACGTCGTCGGCGACCTGGTGATCGTGCTGTTCGTCGTACACCTTCGCAGGCAGGCGGTCCTGAAGGCGCAGCGATCGGCCCGTCGCGCCCGCGCCGCTTCCGCCCAGGGTGCCCCCGCCCGCGCCGATCGTCCTGTTCGGCAGGCGCCCAGGATCGCCGGCGTCCCGGACCGGATGCCCACCCGCCCGGCCCCGCTCACCGTCCCGCTGCCGGCGCCCGCCGCCCGCTACGAGGACCGCCCGCTCCCCGACACGTCATGGAGCCCGGTCCCCGTCCCCACGCCCATGTACGTCGGCAAGGCCGTAGCACCCCGCCGCCAGCCGCGGGTGCTCGACTTGACCAAGCCGGGAGCCTGGACCGCGACCCTCGAAGGGGACGACGTGGGCATGGACATCTTCGACGACGGGACCGAGCTCGACGACATCCTGGAACGCCGCCGGGCCGCTGGCGACTGGTAACCTCTGGCCTCATTAACCCGCATGTTCGGCAGCGGGGCTGTGGCGCAGTCCGGTAGCGCACCTCGTTCGCATCGAGGGGGTCAGGGGTTCGAATCCCCTCAGCTCCACCCCTGTGATCTCTCGGGACATCGTTCACAGGTGTCTCGGGACATCGTTCACTGTTTGGGCTGGGGTTGGTAGTCCTTGGCGGGGTCGAGGGTGAGTTCGCGTAGGAGTTCGCCGGTGCCGTCGCGGATGATGCGGATGTGTAGGTCTTGGATGAGCATCAGGACGCGGGTGCCGGCGTGGGCGGTGTCCGAGGCCGATGTGGTGTTGCCGGCTGGCGTGCCGCAGGGTGAGTTTGCCGTTGCGGTCGACGGTGTCGTGGCGCAGTCGAAGCCTGACCCGCTTTCCCGGACACCTGTTCTGAGGCCAGACTCGTCTCAGAGAGGAGTCCTTTTATGCCTGCTGCGAAACCGCCGGAGTTCCGGCGTCG
>JAYUBO010000125.1:0-2950 GCA_043740815.1 Frankiales bacterium
GTCCGCTATAAGGCCCGCGAGGTGGAGAAGGCCTACGCCGCTCTCGAAGCACGCCTGCACCGGACCCCCACCGAGGCTGAAGTCGCCGGCGAACTCGGGATTGCCCTGGACGATCTGCACACGATCTTCGGTCAGGTCTCCTTCGTCAATGTGGTCGCGCTCGACGAGCTGCTGACAGCCGGTGGCGAGAAGGGCGACAAACTGTCGCTGGTCGACACCCTTGAGGACACCAAGGCTGAGGACCCGGTCGCCGCGTTCGAGACCGAGGAGACGAAGTACCTGTTGGCGAAGGCGATCAACACGTTGCCCGAGCGCGAGAAGATCGTCGTGACGCTCTACTACTACGAAGGCCTCACGCTGGCCGAGATCGGCCAGGTGCTTGGCGTGACGGAGAGTCGGATCTGCCAGATGCACACCAAGGCGGTCCTGCAGCTCCGCGGCAAGTTGGCGGACCAGAAAGACTGAGGCGTTGGGCATCTGCGTCACGCTTGGTGTTGTCCACAGATCGATTCGCTTCGCGTTTTCACGAGGTGTGCGCCACTAGCGTCGATTTCAGAATCTCGACCGGCTGGTCGGGGTCCGGACCACGACGACGGGAGTTCAACGATGGCGTATGAGGTGAAGGTCTCCACCGGAGACGTGCAGTCCAAGGCGAGCACGATCCAGCGCGAAGCCGCCGAGATCGAGGCCCGGTTGAGCCAGCTCACGTCGCAGATGGCCGCCCTGGCGGGATCCTGGACCGGTGCGGCGTCGAGTTCGTTTCAGGACCTGTTTGGCCAGTGGGACAAGGCAGCCCGGTCCATGAAGGACGCCCTCGGCGGCATCGGCCGGAGCCTGCACGGTGCCGGCCAGGACTACGACTCGCTGGAGCAGCGCCTCACCAGCCAGTTCGGGTAGGTCCGCCTGGCGTGTTCCGGGCCCGGGTTGCCGGTGGCTACCCGGGCCCGGTGTCGGTGGCCTGGTCGTGGTTCGACCTGAGCCCCGGCCTTAGGTGGGGACGACCGCCATCGTGATGAGCGTGCCGCTCCCTGTGCTGCCAGGGCGCAGCTTTCGCCACCTGGCCCGCACGCGAGCAGGCGAGTTTTCCACGGCTGGCCCCGTGACGGTCATCTCCCCCGTGTTGGTGACGTGCGAGGTCACGGTGGCGATGGCGAGGGGGTGCCGGGGTTCGTCGGCCAGCCACGACCCGCATACCGTCTAGGGCACCGGCACCTGGACCAGCAAGACTTGACCGGGGGTGATCAGCAGCCCGCGGCCAGGTGGCCCGTTGAACGCGGCCGACCGAGCCAGACGCGCCCCCAGCAACTCGCCCTCCAGGTGCGACTGGGGGCTCAGCAGCAGTCCGGACCGGCTCTTGCGGACGTCGGCCGTGAACCCCCGGAATGCTCCTGCGAGCTCATCGGTCGTCCCGGCGACGATTAGGCAATGCCCGAGGTCCCGGCCGTCCCGGAGGACTTGCTGCAGCAGCGGCTGTACATCGCTCGCGTGCAACAGCTCCGCGTCATCGATGAGCACCGCGAAGGCGCCGTTCGCCTCGTTGAAGGTGCTGACCAGGTCCTCCGGACGCGGGTCGCTGTCCGTGACGACACGCAGGACTCCGGCCGCTCCGGCCAGGTCGCGAAGCGGCGAGGGTCTCGGCGCGAGGATGCACAGCTGGGTGCCAGCGGCCAGCAGCGATCCAGCGGCGGCGAGCAACGCGGTGGAGCGGCCGGAGCGGGCCGGCCCAGCGATCGTGAAGCCCGGTCCGAGTAGCGCCAGGTCGACCGTGACGGCAGCGAGCTCGTCCCCACCGACCCCGATGGTGATCACCAACGGCCCCCGCTCCTTGCTGGGCAGCGGCTCGATCTCGCCGTACGTCAGGCGAGCTGGGAGCACCTCGACCCGGAACGGGCGGCGGTCCCGCGGCAACGCCGGTGCGGTCGCCCAGGTGCTGACGATGGTCCCGAGCTCGGCCGCCTGGGCCACGCCGCTGCCGTCGGTCCCGAGCAGCGCGATCTGCACCTCAACCCCGCTGTCGCCCCGGAAGGCCCGCCCACTCTCGATGTGGCTCGGCAGCAGGCGCGGGGACAAGCCGGCGAGCGCGTAGTCGCTGCGGTCCGCGAGCCGCAGGACGAGCGTGTCCTCGATCGAGCTGGAGATCTTGCTGAGCAGCGCGCTCCGATCGCCGGCCACGACCACCCGCAGTCCGGCCCCGGGCCCCTCCCGCAGCAGGCGCAGGAACGTGTCGGTCAGCCGCCCTGCGTCGATGTCGTCGAAGGCGGACAGAAAGCCCTCCCACCGGTCCACCAGCAGCACCAGGAAGGGCAACCGGTCCGCGACCGCCGCGGCGCGTTGCTCGGCGACGTCGGCGAAACCGCCGGCGGCCAGCAGGTCCTGTCGTCGGGCGAGCTCGATTGTCAGCCGGGTCAACAGCCGGTCGGCACGCCCGACCTGGCTGCGCTGGACGACGGTGCCGCAGTGTGGGAGGCCCGCGACCGGGAGGAGGGCCCCGTTGCCGCAGTCGAGGGCATACAGGTGCACGTCCTGAGGCTGACATCGCAGCGCGATCGCGCCGGCGACGGTGCGCAGCATGGTGGACCGGCCGGACCGGGGGGCGCCGACGACCAGCAGATGGCTGCCGTGTTCGAGGTCCAGAACGGCGGGTTGTTGGACCTGTCGCTCCGGCAGATCGGCAAGGCCGTAGGGCACGGGCCGCAGCGGCAGGGCCGCCGGCGGCCCTGCCGGCGTCGTCGCCGGACCCTCACCCAAGGCCGACGCGTCCCCGCGGAACAGCGTCGACAGCCGCACCATTGCCGGCAGCGGCTCGAGCCACGGTCCACGCTGCGGCGGCAGGTCGGCGGCGGCTTCCCGGATGGCTTCGACGAGCGCGTGCAGGTCAGTCTGGTCCTGGTCCGGCTCGGGCTCGTTGCGGGTCGTTGCGGGAGCCGGCTGGCCCAGCACCGACCACGGG
>JAYUBO010000126.1:0-6954 GCA_043740815.1 Frankiales bacterium
AGCACCTCGTCGCGTACGACGTCGGCCCAGGGGCGACCGCGCAGTCCGGCCACCAGCTCGCCGAGGACGCCGAAACCCAGGTTGGAGTAGTGGAAGCGGCGGCCGGCGGCATGTGGCCGGTTCGCCGCTGTCAGGCTGAGCCCGGCCAGGCTGGTGCCCGGAGTCCGCTCCCACCAAGGACCGTTGGTCTCAGCCCCGGCACCGGCCATGTGGGACAACAGCTGGCCGAGGGTGCGGTGATCGAAGGGAGTGCCGGGCAGGTGCCGCTCGAGGGGGTCGTCGAGGTCGAGCAGCCCCTCGTCGCGCAGCCGGAGCACGGCCACCGCGCAGACCGTCTTGCTGATCGAGCCCAGCCGGTACTGCACGTCCGTGTGCGGATCGGGCACGTCTCCGCGGCCAGTCGACCAGGCCAGTCCCCCGGCGCGGACGACGCCGGCGACGAGCGAGGGCGCGCGGCCGTCTCGCTGGGCACGCGCGGTACGGGCGAGCAAGCGGGCGGCAGTCGTTTCGAGCACGACGTCAACCTAATGGTGGACTGCCTCCCTGCGCGTCAGGGTGAGCGGTCGGCGACGCTGTCAGGGTTGGAGCAGCACCTTGATGGCCGTGCGCTCGTCCATCGCTCGGTAGCCCTCTGCCACCTGGTCCAGGGGGAGAGTCAGGTCGAAGACCAGGCCCGGCTCGATCGTTCCGGCGAGCACGTCGGGCAGCAACTGCTCGATGTAGCCGCGGACGGAGGCAACCCCGCCGCGCACGCCCTTGTTCTCGCTGAACATCTGGACGATCGGCAGCTCGGCACCGTAGGGAACGCCGACATAGCCGACGAGTCCGCCGTGGCGCACGCTGTCGAGGGCCTGCTGCATCGACTCCTTGGTGCCGACACACTCCATCACCGCGTCGGGCCCGATGCCACCGAACAGCTCCTTCACGCGGGCCACGCCCTCCTCACCGCGCTCGGCGACGACGTCGGTGGCCCCGAAGACCCGGGCCAACGCTTGGCGGTCGGGGTGCCGTGACATCGCCACGATCTGCTCGGCACCCAGGCGCTTGGCGGCGATGACGCCACACAGCCCGACGGCGCCGTCGCCGACGACGACGACGGTGGAACCAGGTCCGACGCCCGCGCTGCGCGCAGCGTGATGCCCGGTGCCCATGACGTCGGACAGGCTGAGCAGGCCTGGTATGAGGCCGGCGCCGGGCTGCTCCGGCAGGGGGACCAGGGTGCCGTCGGCGAGCGGGACCCGAACGGCCTCGCCCTGACCGGCGTCCGCGGTGGCGGCCGGGCTGTCGAGGCTTCCCCACCAGCCGCCGTACAGGCAGGAGGTGTGCACGCCGTTGAGGCAGTTCGGGCAGGTGCCGTCGCTGATGCAGAACGGCGCGATCACGAAGTCGCCGACCCGCACCTTCCTCACGTCAGCGCCCACTTCCTCCACGATGCCGACGAACTCGTGTCCGATGCGCTCCGGGCCCGTGCTCTCCGCGATGCCCCGGTAGGGCCAGAGGTCGGACCCGCAGATACAAGAAGCGACAACGCGCACCACGGCGTCGGTGGTCCGCTCGATCCTGGGGTCGGCCACCTCGTCGAGGACGATCTGGCCAGGGGCGCGCAGCACGGTTGCTTTCATAGGCAGCATCGTGGCACGGCTGTGATATCAATACGATTTCACTAGCCCGGATGAGGCCGGCTGACCCCACTTCGGGAGGCTTGGAGCATGGAGATCGAGCTGCCGGCCAGGGCCAGTGATGCCGCCTACCGGCTACTTCGCGACAAGGTCGTGGACCTGTCCTACCTTCCTGGCACGCTGGTGAATGAGCTCCAGTTGTCGCGCGATGTCGAGCTTGGCCGGATGCCGGTGCGGGAGGCCGTGGCAAGGCTGGCCCGCGAAGGGTTTCTCGCTGTCGTCCCCCGCCGCGGCATGGTCGTGGCGAGCATGAACCTCACCGAGGTGCTCAGCATGCTGGAGGCCCGGGAGATCCTCGAGATCGGCGTGGTGCGTGAGGTGTGCGGCAAGGCTTCCGACGCCGAGCTCACCGAGCTGCAACAGATGTTCCAGGACGTTGACACGGCGGGCGCCTCGGGTGACTACCTGAAGTTCCTGGAGGTCGACCACCGGGCGCACGTCCGGCTCTCGGAGCTGGTGCGCAACCCCTACCTGTTCCCGCTCGCCGAGACGTTGCTGCTGCACAACCTGCGGTTCTGGCGCTACTGCCACCACAACCGGGTCGTGGCCGACGGCCACGTCCAGCCGCACACCGGGTTGGTCGACGCGGTGCTGCGCCGTGACCCCGAGGCGGCGCAGGCAGCCATCCACGAGCTGGTCACGACCGCGAAGTCGGGGCTCCAGGACCTGTTCTGAGGCAGCGCTCGACCTCCTGGGCGACGGCCAGCAGCCGGTCGTCACCGCCGATCGGGCCGGCCAGCTGCAGCCCGACGGGCAGCCCGTCGGTGTCGCAGGGCACGGTGACCGCTGGCTGCCCGGTCACGTTGTAGGCGCCGGTGAACAGCCCCTCGAGGTCGCCCTCGGCGGTGTCGAAAGGCGGGGTGGTGGCGGGCGCCACGAACGGCACGCAGGGACCGACCAGCGCGTCCATCCCGTCGAGCAGCTGGGCGGCGGCTGGGAGCAGTGCCGCCCGCCGGTCCAGGGCGAGCTCGTACGCCGTGCGGTCCACGGTGGCAGCGGTCTCCAGGAGGTGCCGGGTCTGTGGTCCGTAGGCGGCCGGGTCCTTCGCGAAGCGAGTGCGGTGTGCCCCCCACGCTTCGTACAGCACGATCGGGCCGAGCGTTTCGTTGAGCTCTGTCAGCACACCCACGTCACTGACGGTCACGTCCACGAGCAGGTGGCCGGCTGCGACCAGCGCCGCCAGTGCCTGGCGGACGGCCCGGGCCACCTCCGGCTCGACCTGCGGGTGGTCGAGCTGACCGCGCAGGACCCCCAGCCGGATCGGGCCTGCGGGTCCTGTGCCCGGGGTGCTGCTGGTGAGGGCGGCGAGCAGCCGGCGGGTCGTTTCGACGTCCCGGCCCAGCAGGCCCACGTGGTCGCAGGTAGGGGACAGCGCCTCCACACCCGTTGTCGGGAGCAACCCGTACGTTGGCTTGAAGCCGACGACCCCGCAGAAGGCCGCCGGGATGCGCACGGAGCCGCCGGTGTCGGTGCCGAGAGCTGCCGGGCAGACCCCTGCCCCGACGAGCGCCGCAGATCCCCCGCTGGACCCGCCTGCCGTCCGGCTCGGGTCTACCGGGTTTCGTGCCTCCCCGAGGCTAGGGTGCTGGGCACCGGCAGCGAACTCGAGCAGGCTGCTGAGGGCGAACACGTCGGCCCCGGCTGCGCGCAGGCGGGCCACGACAGGGGCGTCGGCCGGCCGTGGCCGGCTGGCCATCGAGGTGGGGTTGCCGTTGCCGCGAGGCTGTCCCGCCACATCGATCATGTCCTTGACGGCCACCGCCAGGCCGAGCAGCGGGCCATGCTGAGCGCGGGCCGGGGCCGGGAGCAGGCGGACGACGGCGTTCAGCGGCCGCCCCCGTCGCTCGGCCACCTCATAGGTCGCGAGCAGGTCCAGGTTGGCCCGCTCGCACCGGCGCTCTCCCTGCTCGATCGCCGTGACCAACTGCGCCACATAGGTCGTCAAGGGACCGCTGAGGTCGGCCAGCAGCGCTCCTACCTCGGTCGGCCGGTGCCGGACGGCCAGGTCCCGGTAGATGCCGCTGTGGGTCTTGCCGCTGGCCAGGTTGAAGACCACCAGCCGGTCGATCGAGCCCTCGACATCGGCAGGGTCGAAGCCGTCGAAGGCCTCGGGGGTGGCCACCGACTGCGCCAGCACCTCGCGCGCCAGCGCCGTGAACAGCCTGCGGTACGCCGGGTCGGCCAGGGCCTGCGCGATCGAGAGGTCGGAGACGGCGGTGGCGGCCAGCATCGCCCCGTACGCCTGTTTGGACCACAGGTAACCGGCGATGTTGTCGGTCGCCTCAGCCCACGGCAGGGCTGCGACAAGGTCGCGAACCCGCTGGCTCACCGGTCCCACCGGCTCGCCTACCCGGAACGTCGCCACGTTTCCCTGCAGGACGCGCCCGGGCCCCAGGACGTCGGCGCCGAAGTTCACGAAGCCGATGACGAGCCGGTCGGCGCCGACGGCCTCGGTGATGAGGGCCGCCGTATGGCCGTTCTGCAGCGACACGACGTAGCCGTCCGCACCCAACCGTCCGGTCACCACCGACAGGGCCTGCCGGGTGTCGTGGGACTTCACCGCGAGCAGCACGATGCCGAGATCGGGCGGCAGGTCGGAAGGCAACACCGCCGTCGCCGGGACCGTGAAGGCAGCGACCGGACCCTCGAGCCGCAGGCCGTGGGTATTGACGGCTGCGACGTGGTCTGCGTCGCTGTCACAGAACAACACGTCATGGCCGGAGCGCACGAGGTAGGCGCCGACCGTGCCACCGACGGCGCCGCTGCCGATCACCGTGAACCTCATGTCCCCCCCTCAAATGTTAAATCTGTGTTCAACTGATTGACACCTGAGATGTCAGTGGGGAAAGTACGCTCCACCCGCTTCGCGCACCACTGCACCGGAGGACCTCGCATGCGTCGTGCCCTTGGCACTCTCGTCGCTCTCGTACTGACCGTTTCGGCCTGCGGAGGCACCAAGACCTCCAGTGCGCCCGCAAAGGACACGCCCGTCAAGGGCGGCGACCTCATCATCGTGAAGGCCTTGGACTCCAAGTCCATGGATAACACCACGACCTTCGACAACGACTCCATCTGGATCTTCGAGCAGATGATGGAGCCGCTCTACACGGTCACCGAGGACGGCAAGGGCGTGAAGCCGTGGCTTGCCACCAGTTACACGCTGTCGCCAGACAAGCTGAACTACACCTTCAAGCTGCGCCCGGGAGTGACGTTCACCAACGGGATGCCGATGACCTCGGCGGACGTGAAGTTCTCCCTGGACCGGGCGGGTGCCACCAAGGGCGGTTGGGAGTTCATCAACACCGCCATCAAGAGCGTTGCTGCCCCGACACCGGACACGGTGATTGTGACCACCAAGTACCCCTGGGCGCCGCTCGTCGCCGACCTGTCGAACTTCAACAACGGCATCGTGCCCAAGGACTACGCCGGCATGACGTCCAAGGCGTTCTACGACCACCCGATCGGCACAGGGCCCTTCAAGTGGGACCACTGGACCAAGGGCAGTGAGCTCAAGCTCGTCAAGAACGACAAGTACTGGCAGAGCGGCAAGCCGAGCCTGGACAGCGTGACGTGGAAGACGGTCCCCGATGACAACACGCGCACCCTGCAGCTGCAGGGTGGACAGGCCCAGATCAACGAGTTCCCACCGTTCTCCTCCCTCGGCCAGCTTAAGAACAGCAGCACGACTCAGGCGACCCTGTTCGACTCGACCAAGACCGACTACCTGCTGTTCAACCACACCACGGCGCCCTTCAACGATGTGCACGCACGGCGAGCCATCTCCCTGGCCATCGACCGGGCGGCCATCATCAAGTCGGTGCTGTTCGGCAATGGCAAGCCGGCCAACTCCTTCATGCCGCCGCAGGTGCCCTACTACGACGCCGCGACCAGGGGACTTCAGTACGACCTCACCGCGGCCAAGGCCGAGCTCGCCCAGTCCTCTACCCCCAACGGCTTCACGGCGACCTACCTCTCAGCAGCCGGAGACGTGCAGGACGCCGCCATCGCCCAGATCCTCCAGGGGGCTGTGCAACCGCTCGGCATCAAGATCAAGATCGAGAACGTCGACCCGGCTACGGCCCGCGCCCGGCAGGACAAGCTCGACTACCAGATCACCCACTCGTCGTGGACGATGGACATCGCCGACCCGGACGAGCTCGTCAGTTTCGCCGTCGACCCGACGACCGGCGCCAAGTCGTTCTACACGGGCTACAGCAACAAGGCCGTCATCGCCGCCACCCACGCCGCGCAGAAGGCCTTCGACCCGGCTGCGCGGCAGGCCAGTTACACCTTTATTCAGCAGCAGGCTGCCGATGACGCGTTCATGGCCTTCCTCTACTACTCGCCCTACCAGTGGTCGTACTCCAAGAAGGTCCAGGGCTTCCTGCCCTACCCGACCGGCAACTACCACCTCGAGGACGTGACGCTCAGCAAGTAGCCGAACCCCAGGGATCCCGGACAGCAGGCACGAGAGGGAGCAGATGGCGTATCTCGCCTTCATCGGCAGACGACTGTGGCAGCTGCTGCCCGTGCTGTTCGGGATCACCCTGGTGGTCTTCTTCATGATCCATCTGATCCCCGGGGACCCGGCGTCGACGCTGCTCGGGAACCGTTCGACGCCCCAGGCGGTGGCCGCGTTGCGGTCGCAGTTCGGCCTCGACGAGCCCCTGTACCGCCAGTACCTCGGCTTCCTGGGCCGGGTGGTGCACGGCGACCTCGGATCCTCGTTTGTCTACAAGAGCCCCGTGCGCGACCTGGTGCAGGGGCGCATCTCTGCCACCCTGTGGTTGTTGGGCGTCGGTGCCTTGTTCTCGCTGCTGCTCAGCGTGCCGCTGGCCGTGCTGGCTGCCAGCCGCAAGGGCGGCGCCCGGGACCAGGCGGTCCGCGTCGTCCCCCTGATCGGCCTCGGGATGCCGACCGTATGGGTAGGGCTGATGCTCCAGCTGTTCTTCGCCCTGCGGCTCGGGTGGTTCCCGGTCAGCGGGTTCGGCACAACCTTCGTCGAGCACGTCCAGTCGATCATGCTGCCGGCCGCCACCGTCGCGGTCGCTCTCGCGCCGATCCTGGTCCGGAGCCTGCGTACCAGCCTGCTCGAGGTCTTGGACAGCGACTACGTCCTGACGGCACGCGCCAAGGGCATCAGCCGCAGCCGGCTGCTGGTCCGGCACGCGCTGCGCAATGCAGCCGTCTCCTCCGTCACCGTCCTCGGCGTCAACATCGCCTACCTGGTCGGGGCCACCGTCATCGTCGAGCGGGTCTTCGCCCTGCCCGGCCT
>JAYUBO010000127.1:0-20530 GCA_043740815.1 Frankiales bacterium
GCGGCCCTCGACGCGCTCTACCCGCCTGCGCTGGCCGAGCCCTGGGATGCCATCGGCATGGTGTGCGGCGACCCGGACGCGCCGGTGAGCAAGGTGCTGCTGGCCGTCGACCCGGTGCAGGACGTCGTGGAGGAGGCCCTCACGACCCACTGCCAGCTGCTCGTCACCCACCATCCGCTGTACCTGCACGGGACGACGTCGGTCGCCGCCGACGACCCCAAGGGCAAGGTGGTCCACGCCCTGGTCCGTGGCGGCTGTGGGCTGTTCGTCGCGCACACCAATGCAGACAAGGCGCCTGGCGGCGTCAACGATGCGCTTGCTGCCCTGTTTGCCCTGCAGGAAACGACAGCGCTCGAACCCGTCCCGGAGCAGCTCGACAAGCTGGTGGTGTTCGTTCCCCTTGCCGACGCCGACAGGGTGCGGCTGGCCATGACGGCGGCTGGCGCAGGCGCCGTCGGCGATTACGACTCGTGCACGTGGTCGGTAGCGGGGGTGGGGACTTTCCGCCCGCTGGCGGGGGCGCGACCGGCCATTGGCCAGGTCGGACGCTTCGAGGAGGTCGAGGAGGTTCGCCTTGAGACCGTGGTGCCTCGACGGCATCGTCCTACCGTCGTCGCTGCGCTACTGGCCTCGCACCCCTACGAAAGCCCGGCGTACGACGTGGTCCCGCTGGCCGATCAGCCGTCCGGCATGGGACTCGGCCGGGTGGGCGACCTGAGCGCGGCGATGCCGCTTGGCGAGCTCGTGGCCCTGGCGGCGAGCGTGCTTCCTGCCACGGTGGGAGGTGTGCGGGCAGCGGGGGACCCGGCAAGAGTTGTCTCGCGGCTAGCCGTCTGCGGTGGCTCCGGGGACTCGCTGCTCGGCGCGGCAGCCGCGGCGGGAGCGCAGGCGTACCTGACAGCGGACCTGCGGCACCACCGCGCGAGCGAGGCCCCCGAGGGCCTGGCCTTGGTCGACGCCGCGCATTGGGCGACCGAGTGGCCGTGGCTCACGGCAGCCGCGGCTGCGCTGACTAGGGTCGTGGACGTCGAGGCCGTGGTCTCGATGCTGTGCACGGATCCCTGGACCACTGCCACGAGGAGCCCCCACGCGTGAAGGCCGACCCCTTCGTCCAGCTCCGGCTGCTCGAGCTGCAAGCCCGTGACACCTCGCTCGACCAGCTCGCCCACAAGCGCAGGACGCTGCCGGCGACCGCCGAGATGGCTCGCCTGGACGGGCTGGTCGCGGCCCGACGCGACGATGTGGTGCTCGCTCACACCACCGTCAGCGACCTGCAACGCGATCTCGACAAGGCCGAGGCCGATATCGAGCAGGTCCGCGCCCGCAAGGCTCGCGACGCCGAGCGGCTCGCTTCTGGGGCGATCACCGCGCCCAAGCAGCTGCAGGAGCTCGAGCACGAGATCGGCACGCTGGCCCGGCGGCAGTCCGACCTCGAGGATGCCGAGCTCGAGGTCATGGAGCGGATGGAGCTCGCGCAGTCGGCCCTCGACGGCCTGCTTGCCGAGCGGTCAGAGCACGAGAGCGCGCGCAGCGAAGCTGTCAAGACGCGGGACGCGACGTGGGTCACGATCGACGCCGACCTCGCGGCCACGGCGGTCGAGCGGTCTGCCATGGCGACCGAGATCCTCCCTGACCTGCTTGCGCTCTACGAGAAGATCCGTGCCTCCGAGGGCGGGATCGGTGTGGGCATGGTCGCCCGCGGTGCCTGCTCGGCCTGCCGGCTGGACCTGATGCAGAACGAGAAGGCGGAGTTCCGCTCGGCCCCCGTCGACGAGGTCCTGCGGCACGAGTGCCGGCGCATCATCGTGCGCACAGCCGAGTCGGGCCTGTGAGCAGGACCGCGTGACGCGAGTCCTCATCGAGGCCGACGGTGGCTCGCGCGGAAACCCTGGCCCCGCCGGGTACGGAGCTGTCGTCCTGGACGCCGTCACCGGGGAGGTGCTCGCGGAGCGGGCAGCGGGTCTGGGTCGCGCCACCAACAACGTCGCCGAGTACTCCGGGCTGATCGCGGGGCTCACCGCGGCTCTCGACGTCGGGGCCACCGAGGTCGAGGTCCGGATGGACTCCAAGCTGGTCGTGGAACAAATGTCCGGGCGCTGGCAGGTCAAGCACCCCGACATGAAGCCGCTCGCCCGTGAGGCCGCCTCCCTCGTTGCGCGGCTGTCGCGGGTCCGCTTCACCTGGATCCCGCGTGAGCAGAACAAGCACGCCGACCGGCTCGCGAACGAGGCGATGGACGCCGCCGCCAAGGGTCTGGTGTGGCGGGCCGGTGGTGATAGCAGCAAGCCTGACGCTGCGCAGGCTTGGCTGGCCGAGCGGGAGGCGACGAGCGTGGCTGCTCCGCCCGCGCAGACACCACGGGCGACCGGTACCGGCTGGTCGGGAACGTACGTCGGAGCGACCACGATGCTCCTGCTTCGGCACGGCCAGACAGCGCTGTCGGTCCAGAAGCGCTTCTCTGGGACCGGCGACCCGCAGCTGACCGACGTCGGCAAGGCCCAGGCGGCTGCCGCCGCGGCGCGGCTCGCCTCCTCGGGCGCTGAGGTCGTCGTCAGCTCGCCGCTGTCGCGCGCCCGGCAGACCGCCGAGGCCGTCGGCGCCGCGCTCAACCTCGATGTCGAGGTCGAGGAGGGCTTTCGGGAAACCGACTTCGGCGACTGGGAGGGTTACACCTTCGCCGACATCCGCCAAAAGTGGCCACGGGAGCTCGACGCCTGGCTGGCCTCCTCCGCGGTGGCGCCACCGTTTGGGGAGAGCTTCGACGCGACGACCACCCGGGTCAGGCAGGCCCGCGACCGGGTCCTGGTCAGACACGGTGGCAAGAAGGTCGTCGTCGTCAGCCACGTGTCGCCCATCAAGACCATGTTGCGGCTCGCCCTCGACGCGCCGCCCACGTCGCTATACCGGATGCACCTGGACCTGGCCTGCCTGTCGGAGGTGCAGTGGTTCGCCGACGGTCCGGCCGTCGTCCGCTCCCTCAACGACACCCACCACCTGGACGGCCTCGCCGAGGGCTGACCCTCCCAGGCTCCAGGTCGCAGGCCCTTAAGCAGCGGGACCGTGCTCACCAGCAGCAGCGGGACGAGCAGCAGCCCGCCGAGGCTGAGGCGGACCCATGTGATCGTGCTGTCCCTGGCGCGGTAGCGCTCGGCCCACGGCACGGTCGTGAGCGACGCCTAGGACCACACGTGATCGAGGTGAGACCAACGTCAGGTGCTGGGCGCCTCGTGCGCGGGTAGGGCTCTCTTATGGACATCGCTGACCTCGTGCTCGAGGACCACCACCGCCAGCGCAAGGCGTTCGCCTTGCTCGACGAGACCGACCCTGCCAACCATCCTCGCCTTGCCGCGATCTGGGGCGACCTCGCCGAGTTCCTCGAGACGCACGCCGCCGCCGAGGAGGCCGTGCTCTACCCACGAGTGCTCGAGCTGTCGGACCCGGATGCCTCCGAAACCAAGGACGCCATCGGCGACCATAACGACATCCGCGACGCGATCAAGCGCGCCACGTCGGAGGACGTCGGGTCGGACGCCTGGTGGAAGGCCGTCGGGGCGGCCCGTGCCGCGAACACCGAGCACATGGGGGAGGAGGAGGACGAGGTGCTGCCGCACCTGCGCCGCCGGGCCGCAATCGCCCTACGCACCGACTTGGGACTGGCGTTCGAGGCGGCCAAGACCTCCGCGCGCAGGACCAGGCTCGACACCAGCGACAAGGCACCGGACGACTACGTCGCCGAGCACTCGTGATTGACCGGCTCGACGCCTACCAGCGCAACCACCGCTGGGCCGGCTTCCCGCTTGCCGTGGTCTACAAGTTCCTCGACGACCAGGGGGGCTACCTTGCCGCGCTGCTGGCGTACTACGGCTTCCTCAGCTTGTTTCCGCTGCTGCTGCTCCTGGTCACGATCCTGGGCTTCGTCCTGGCCCACGACCCGCATCTGCAGGCGCAGGTCCTGGGTTCGACGTTGGCCCAGTTCCCGATCATCGGGGACCAACTGCGGTCCAATGTCGGGGCCCTCAGAGGTTCCACGCCGGCGCTGGTCGTCGGTGTCCTCGGCTCCCTGTACGGCGCGATCGGCATTGCCCAGGCCGGGCAGAACGCCATGAACGCGATCTGGGGCGTCCCTCGCCACCGCCGTCTCAACCCGATCCGCAGCCGCGTCCGCAGCCTGCGGGTCGTCGCCGTCCTCGGCACCGGCAGCGTAGCGACGACGGTGCTGTCGGGGTTGTTCACCTCCGGTGGCGCGTTCGGCAAGGAACTGGGCACCGTGGGAACGTTGGTCGCCGTACTCGTGGCCTTGGGCGGCAATGTCTTGCTGTTCTTGGGGATCTTCCGCTTCCTTACTTCCGGGCATGTCCATTTGCGCGACCTGTGGCCGGGTGCGCTGGCAGCGTCTGTGGCGTGGCAGATCCTGCAGGCGATCGGCAGCGTGCTGGTGGCGCATCAGATCAAGCGCGCCTCAGAGGTCTACGGGCTGTTCGCGATCGTCTTGGGGCTAGTGGGGTGGCTCTACCTTGCGGCCTTCACGACCCTGATCTGCGCGGAGGTCAACGCCGTCCGTTGCCGGCAGTTGTGGCCTCGTTCGCTGCTCACGCCCTTCACCGACGACGTAGTGCTCACCAGGGCGGATGAGCTGGCTTACACCTCGCTGGCGACGACGCAGCAGGCCAAGGGCTTCGAGAAGATCGAGGTCAGTTTCAACGACCGATAGTCTGTGTGTGGGACGAGTCGGTCGGACGGTCGCGGTGCCGTCCCTTCTTACGAAGGGATGTCGTCGAGGAAAGTCCGGGCTCCACAGGGCAGGGTGGTCGTTAACAGCGACCCGGGGTGACCCGCGGGAAAGTGCCACAGAAAGCAGACCGCCTCCCCTTCCGAGGGGAGGTAAGGGTGAAACGGTGGGGTAAGAGCCCACCAGCGCCCGGGGTGACCCGGGCGGCTCGGCAAACCCCACCCGGAGCAAGGTCAAGAAGGTCCCTCTCGGGGGACCGGCGCAGGCGATTGAGGGCGGCCCGCCCGAGCCTGTGGGTAGACCGCACGAGGCCGTTGGCAACAGCGGCCCTAGATGGATGACCGTCCTCTCCGCTCCGGCGGAGGGACAGAACCCGGCTTATAGGTCGACTCGTCCCGCCCACTTATCCACAGGTCGCCGTTCGTGTCCGACACGCCGTTTGACCTGCGGTTATCACGGTCAGTGACTGACCGGTAGCCATCGCTGTTGCCCCCCTGTCGCCGATCTGTCACCGCCCAGAGACGGCCTAGGCGATCTTGAAACGGGTCGTCGGACGGCTGGGACACGCCCTCGAAGTGGGTACTGTCGGGCTTCGGTGCGAGGCTCACGCGGCGAGCACTGACCCGACTCTTCTCAAGCGCGAGATGTACGCCGCCGCCGAAGCGGCCCGGCTGCTGAACGTGGCACCCAGCACCTTGCGCTACTGGCTCGAAGGCAAGGCTGGACGAGCCGGCAAGGACCACCTTCCCGTGATCCGGCAGGAGCCCCAGGGGGCCGGCGCTGCCGCCACCTGGGCGGATTTCGTCGAGGCGGGGCTACTGCGTCAGTACCGCCGTGAGCGAAGGTTCCGGGCCCCAGCTACGTGTCTTCGTCGACCTGCTGCGCACTCACCAAAGTTGAGTCTGGATCAGTTTCCGAGCTTGTTCGCTCGGCTCTGCCCCGGCGGTCCTGCCTTGCCTCTGGCTGGCTGATCCACGACTCCTCCGTTCATGAATGTCACGGACGCAGTGCCGCCGCACCTTCGTCAGATGACGGCGGCTGCGCGGACAAAGCCCCTTGAGGCGGAAGGGGCCAGCAAACTGCCGCTGAGGACACCCGCCGAGTTTGTCCACAGTGTTTGCCCCGAGGCGTCCGTAAACGGCGCCGGGCGTGGATCGTGACCTGACGCGGCAAACGAGCGCTGCTGCCGAACGAGAGGCACCCCATGGCCGACGACTTTGACACGCCCGAGGTCTTCATCCATCACGCGCCCACGGATCGCTTCACCCCCCACGGCGACCAGCGGTGGCCCTCAGACGCACAGCCCTCGTTCGAGCGGGACATGGTGTCGGCGTACGACCTGACGTGCCGTTGGGGATTCGACCTGACGTGTTGGTCTTCGGCGTGTGGATCATGGCATGGGGTCAGCTGCTGGGACCAGGGCGAGGCGGTCTTTGAGGCGGTAGCTGGGTCCGTTGATGGCCAGGACGTCGCAGTGGTGCAGGAGGCGGTCCAGGATGGCGGTGGCCAGGACGTCGTCGCCGAGAGAGGTCCCGTGCGACGCAGGAACCGCTGTAGCGTCCACGCGCAGGGTGCACCGCAGTTGCTAGTCCTGAAAGGTCGCCAGCCGCATCGTGGCGGTGGCCCGGTGCGCGGCCATTCCTTCCGATGCTGAGATCACGTCGACGGCGGTGGCCAGCAAAGGCGTGGCCTCGCGGGTAACGCGCTGGTAGGTCAGCGGCTTGAGGTAGCGGGAGACGGACAGCCCCGCGCTGTGCTTGGCGCCGCCTGCGGTCGGCAGCACGTGGTTGGTGCCGGCCATGCCCTTGTCGGAGTAGGCGACGGTGCTCCAGTGCCCGAGGAACGCGGAGCCGTAGTTCGAAAGCCGCTTGAGGCAGTCGTCGTCGTCGGCAGTGTGAATCTCCAGGTGCTCGGGCGCCAGGTCGTCCATGAGGGTGATCGCGGTCGCCATGTCCTTGGCTATTGTCACTGAACCGAAGTCGCGCCAGGCCGGGCCGGCGATGTCCTTGGTCTCCAGGGTTTGCAGCTGCCGGTCTACTTCGGCGAGGACCTGCTGTGCCAGCCGTCTCGAGGTGGTGACCAGCGCAGCCGGCGAGTTCGTGCCGTGCTCGGCCTGCCCGAGCAGATCAGCAGCGACTATCCGGGCGTCAGCTGTGTCATCGGCGAGGACCGCCACCTCCGACGGCCCGGCGAGCAGGTCGATCGCAACGGTTCCGAACAGCTGACGCTTGGCCTCGGCGACGAAGGCGTTACCCGCGCCGACCAGCATGTCGACAGGCAGGTCGCCGAGCAGGCCGTAGGCCAACGCGGCGAGGGCCTGCACGCCGCCGAGGACGAAGACGCGATCCGCCCCTGACAGGTAGGCCGCGTACACGACCGCGTCGTTCGCTCGCCCCTCTGGAGAGGGGGGAGTGCAGGCCAGCACCGTGGACACGCCGGCGACCTTCGCGACACCCACAGTCATAAAGGCGCTGGCCGTCAGCGGGAAGCGGCCAGCCGGCAGATAGGCACCGACCCTTCGCACCGGTACGTACCGCTGACCGGTGACCAGCCCTGGCGCCAGTTCCACCTCGAAGTCCACCAGGCGCGATCGTTGCTCTGCGGCGAACGCAGTCGTGCGTTCCGAACCTAGCTCGATGGCCTCCCGCAAATCTGCTGGAAGTCCGCTGCCGGTCAGGGCGACCTGCTTCGCCGTCAGCTCAACGTCGCCCCCTTGCCAGCCGTCGAGCTCTTTGGCGTATCGCAGAACCGCGTCGAAGCCGTCGGCTTGGATCTCCAGCAGCATCTCCGAGACACGCGTCTCCACCGCCGGGTCGCGTTGCGCGGCTGGCGCATCGACGCCCGGCCTCTTCAGCTGAGTGAACGTGCCTTCGAGGTCTGCAAGCAGCGCCGGGCTAAAGAGCATGCCTGCACCGTAGAGAACGCCGCAACTGCAGGGCAAGAAGGTCTTTTCCTCCCGGTCCCAAAGGGTAACCCTTCACCTTCCGCGGCGGGCTGGCGCTTTGGTTCGCGGGAGCTGGCGTGCTGGAGATGACGTTTGGAGCATGTCTCTGGCAAGTCGCGCCAGCTCACGGGTGGCCGGACTCAGCGGGGCGGCTTCTCGCCTGATGAACGCGATCGTGTCATACAGAGGTTCAGCAAAAGCAACAGTTCCGATCTGCGATGGGCAGGAAGTACTCGCCGCGACTGCCCGCGACACGATCGTGTCACCAGCGCCGCGGGCCACGAGGTTGAGGGCAGCCTCCACGTATTCCAGTTCGATCCACGGATCGAGCTTCAAGCCTGCCAACTGTGCCCTGTCCGCCAGCTGCCTGCGGGTGGGGTCCCGCCAGCCCGCGTGCGCGTCATACAAGATCAACCTGGCTGCGGCGAGGTCCTCGATCGTGACGGGGTTTACGAGCCTGGTCGGATCGGCGCTTGCGTACAGCACCTCGTCCCGAGATAGGGGTGTCACCTTCAGCCCTGCGTCGTCGATGGGAAGCACAACAAGGCCGGCCTCCAACGTGCCTTGCGCCACGGCTTCGGCAACGTGAACCGAGTTCAGCCCCACCAGCCGCACGCGGACGCCGGGATGCGCTTGGTGGAACCGCTCTACCAGCCCAGACAACAGGTAGAGATCAGCGTTCCGTAAAACCCCGAAGGTCGCTACCCCACCAGTGAGCTCCTGCAATGACCGCAGCGCCTGACTCCCGTTATCGGCCGCAGCAACAGATTGCTCCGCGAACTCCAGTAACTCCACGCCGGCCGGGGTCAGCTCCCTTCTTCGGTTGCCGCGGGTGAACAGGGTGACCCGGTGCTCTTCCTCCAGTCGGCGGATCAGTTCAGACACCGAGGCCTGGGCCACGTTCATCTCCAAAGCCGCCGCCGTGAACGATCCCGTCCGCGCCGCGCTGAGGAACGCACGTAGTTGGTTGAGCGTCACAGGGCAAAACTATGGGGAGCGCTGGTCATGTCAACCTTGTCCGTCCACGGGGGTCGTGCCTAGGCTCCAGCCATGAGGTCGATGCACCACCGCGCAAGTGATATCCAGGCCCCCTTGGGCCGCGCAGCGCCGTGACCTGCCGAACCTTGCAGTGATGCGCGGGTGCCCGCACGGTCCGGCCGCGTGATACTAGGACGGGCCGCGTGGTGACCACCCCGTGGCGGCGTTTTCGTCGGACAGTGCGTCGACAGCGTTTCCAGGCAGTGCGTTAAATCAGAAGCATGGATGAGGAGCCAGATGACCGAGTACGCCGTCGTAAATCCTGCCACCGGTGAGCACGTCCAGAGCTTTCCGACCATCACCGACGAGGCACTGGACGCCGCAGTGGCCGGTGCTGACCGCGCGCACCGTGAATGGTCGAGGTCGACAACCGCCGAGCAGCGAGCCGGCCTGGTCCGGCGGGTCGGCGAGCTGCACACCGAGCACCGCCAACGGCTCAGCGAGATCCTCGTGCGGGAGATGGGTAAGCCGATCGGGCAGGCGCTGGGCGAGATTGACTTCTGCGCCGCCATCTACTCCTACTACGCCGACAACGCCGGCTCGCTCATGGCCGACGAGCCGATTGCGCTGTCCGAAGGGGACGGCTCCGCGCTGATACGGCGCAGTTCGGTTGGGGTGCTGCTCGGGATCATGCCATGGAATTACCCCTTCTATCAGGTCTCCCGCTTCGCCGGCCCCAATCTGGTGGTCGGGAACACCATCCTGCTCAAGCCCGCTCCTCAGTGCCCGGAGTCGGCCGCTGCCATCGAAGCCATCTATCACGAAGCGGGCTTTCCAGCCGGCGCGTACAGCAGCATCTACGCGACCAACAAGCAGGTGGAGACCGTCATCGGCGACCCGCGCGTCCAGGGCGTTTCGGTCACGGGCTCCGAACGAGCCGGCGCCGCCGTCGCCGAAATCGCGGGCCGCAACCTGAAGAAGGTGGTGCTCGAGATGGGAGGGTCTGATCCCTTCATCCTTCTCAGCACCGACAACCTGGACGGAGCCGTCGAAGCGGCGGTAGCGGCCCGGATTGAGAACACCGGCCAGGCGTGCAACGCCGCCAAGCGGTTCGTCGTCATCGATGACCTGTACGAGGCCTTCCTCAACAAGCTCACCGCGGCCCTCGCAGCTGTCAAGCCGGGGGATCCCACCTCGCCGCAGAGCGCCATGGGCCCCTTGTCCTCCGCCGCAGCTGGTGACCGTCTGGAAGACCAGATCCGGCGGGCCGTCGAGCAGGGGGCAACCCTGGCCACAGGCGGGGCACGTGACGGGAACTACTTTCCCGGCACTGTCCTGACCGACGTCCGCCCCGACAACGATGCACACCGTGAAGAGTTCTTCGGTCCCGTCGCGGTGGTCTACCGGGTGAGCTCTGAACAGGAGGCCGTTGAGATCGCCAACGACACCCCGTTCGGCCTTGGCGCGTACGTGTTCAGCACCGACGCTGAGCAAGCTCTTCGCGTCGCTGACCAGATCGAGGCCGGCATGGTCTGGATCAACGTCGTGGGAGCCGATGCTCCGGAACTTCCGTTCGGTGGGGTGAAGCGATCCGGGTTCGGCCGCGAGCTCGGCCGTCTCGGCGCCGACGAATTCGTGAACAGGAAGATGATCCGGATCACTGCCTAGCGGCGCGGCGCGGCGCGGCGCCTGCGGCTGTCGCCAGATGTGGCGCGACCGGCGCCTCATCCGCTCGTGCCTGTTGTGGTTTGGTCAACCATGAGGTGGCGCCGAGCGATGTGCACACCCATCGAACGTGAAGGGATCTAACCCCGTGACCGTGACCACAGCCTTGAATCTGACCATGAACCGTTATCCCGGTTCCTGCTCAGGGAGCTCGACCTCACTAACGAGCATTTCCTCGCGCTGCTTGACCGCGCCATCCCGCTGAAGACAGACCATCGCGCTGGTCTTCGAGAAGGCCTCCACCCGGACCCGATGCGCGTTTGAGTCGTCGCCCAAGACCAAGGCGCGCACGTGACCTAACTCGGAGCGGAGGGATCCCACCTGGGCAAGATGCGCCATGACGACGTAGACAGGGTGCAGGCCGGCAAGGGGAATGGTGATGACGAGTGCGCCGATCAGCAGCGCATTCAGGGCGGTGGCTTAGCTGATGGACTCGATCGCCAGGACGATGCCAGCCTCGGCGTGGGGGAGCCCTCGGCGGTGAGCGGTTGGAGGCCTCAGTCGGTCCTTCCGGCCGCGCCACCTGGAGGATGTGGGAGAGGGCTGTCGTGACGAGGACCAGTCTGAGCAGGCGGAAAAATCGGACGTGGTGATGGAGCAGCACCTTGAGCGCTGCCGCATTGCTGACCCAAGCCACGGTCTCGAGGAGCAGGTCGAGCAGGAGCCACCCGATCACATCTGCTCACCAGGGCAGAACGTCAGCGGTGAAGGGGTCTAAGGGCCCGAGGGTTCTTTCGTGCTGAAGTACGCCGCTCGTCGACGGAGGTGGTGGTGCCTGCGGTCGCGGGGTTGGGGGTTTGGGTCGGTCGCGGTAGCGGCTGCTCGGTAGAAGTAGGTCTTTCCTACTTCGATGAGGACGAGATAGGCGAGCACCATCCCTATCAGCGCTGCGAAGAACGCGGAGGGCAGGGGCTGGAAGCCCAGGGCGTGGGCGACCGGGGTGGACGGCAGGACGGCCCCGATCGCGACGACCCCGAGGGCGCTGACGGTGATCGGCAGGCTGGGGTGGCTGCGGAAGAAGGGCACTCTTCGGGTGCGGATCGCGAAGATCACCAGGGTCTGGGTGGCGAGGGACTCGACGAACCAGCCGGAGCGGAACTGGGCTGGTCCGGAGTGAAAGACCCAAATCATGACGCCGAAAGTGACGAAGTCGAAGACCGAGCTGAGCGGGCCGAAGAAGAACATGAAGCGGCGAATGAAGGCGAGGTCCCAGTGCGAGGGGCGGCGTAGCTGCTCTTCGTCGACGTTGTCGGTGGGGATGGCGAGCTGGCTGGTGTCGTAGAGCAAGTTGTTGAGCAGGATCTGCGAGGGGAGCATTGGCAGAAACGACAGGAACAGCGACGCTCCAGCGGCGGAGAACATGTTGCCGAAGTTGCTGGAGGTACCCATCAGCACGTACTTGATGGTGTTGGCGAAGATCCTTCTTCCCTCGGCGACGCCGTCAGCCAGCACGTCGAGGTTCTTCTCCAGGAGGATCACGTCGGCAGCGTCCTTGGCGACGTCGGTGGCCGAGTCGACGGAGATGCCGACATCGGCGGCGTGCAGGGCGAGCGCGTCGTTCACGCCGTCGCCGAGGAACGCGACACCGCGGCCACTTAGGCGCTGGACCTTGACGATCCGGGCCTTGTCTTGTGGGCTCACTCGGGCGAAGACGGTGGTCGCCGTGATGGCTTTGGCCAGTTCGAGATCGTCCATCGCCTCGATCTGGACGCCGGTCAGGGACTGGTGGCCGTGCAGGCCGAGGTCGTTGCAGACCTTGGCGGCGACGGCGGCGTTGTCTCCGGTGACGACCTTGACCGTGATGCCCAGGGCAGCGAGGCGCGAGAGGGCCTGCGCGGCGTCAGACTTGGCAGGGTCGAGGAACACGAGCAGGCCCAGAAGCGTGAGGCCAGCCTCGTCGGCAGGCGTTGGGGGTGCATGGGAGCTGGTGGTCCGGGTGGCGACAGCCACGACCCGGTTGCCGGCCGTGAACTCCGCCTGCAGTGCAGAGGTCGCTTGGGTGGACACCCCGACGCATCGGGGCAGGACGCTCTCTGGCGCACCCTTGGTGATGAGCCGTCGTGTGCCGTCCCGGTCCTCGACCAGCACGCTGACCATGCGCCTGTCGTGGTCAAAGGGAAGAGTGGCCAGCCGTTTCTCAGCCGTGATCTGGTCGCGCATCCGGGTCGTGTCGGGGGCGTTCCATAGTGCGAGGTCCAACGCATCGGCACCTACGACGGGGGAGGTGCTCTCGGTGCATAGCAGGCCGTCGCGTAGTACTTCCTCCGAGGTGGAGAGCCCGACGGGAATGGCACGGGAGTACGCGGTGGTGCCCTCGGTGAGTGTGCCGGTCTTGTCGGTGAACAGCACCTCGATGTCGCCGAGGTCCTCGATGCAGACCAGTCGCTTGACCAGGACCTTCTTGCGGCTCATGCGACGGGAACCCGCGGCGAGGCTGGTGGAGACCACCGCCGGGAGCAGCTGGGGGGTGATGCCGACGGCGATGGCGAGCGAGAACAGCAGCGCGTCCAGGATCGGCTTGTTCAGGGCAACGTTGATGACGAAGATCGCGGTGGTGAGGCTGCCGGCCACGTAGACCAGGAGAAGTGAGAACCGACGCAGGCCGATCTGGAACTCGGTCTCGAGTAGGCGGGTCGCAAGACCTGCGGCGATGGTGCCGAACTCAGTTCTTGGCCCCGTGGACACCACGACTCCGGTGGCCTCGCCTGTGTGGACGACAGTCCCCATCAGCGCGCAGCTCGTCAGCTCTGCCAGCGGGCTCCCGCGCCGGACCTGCTCTGCGTTCTTCTCCACCGGCAGCGACTCGCCGGTCAGGACCCCCTCGACACACTCCAGGCCGCTGACGTGGAGCAGGCGCAGGTCGGCTGGGATAACGTCGCCGAGACGTAGTCGCACGATGTCACCGGGGACGAGTTGGGTGACGTCCACCGAGGCAGGCGTTCCGGCGCGCACGACGATGGCCATGTGGTGAATCTGGGAGTGGAGCGCTTCGGCGGCTTTCTCTGCTCGGGCCTCGTTCACGAAGCCCAGCCCGACCGACAGCGCGACGATGCCCGCGATGATCAGGGCACTGCTGCGCTCTCCCACCAAAAACGAAACCGTTGCAGCCGCGAGGAGCAGAGCAAGCAGCGGCGAGCGCAGCTGACGCAACAGGACGGGGAGCAGTCTTGCTTGGTGTGACGAGACGGCGTTGGGTCCCCACACCGACTGTCGCTGAGCGACCTCTTGCGCCGATAGACCGACCTCGGCTCGCACCCCGAGGTCGTCCAAGACCTCAGCGCACGAACGACCGGCGGCGCGCCTGACCCCTTCGAGGTTGGCTTCGCGCTGCGGCGCGGTCGGTGCCTCGGCAGTCACAGTGACCGCCGGGATCCGGGCGCGGACAGGAGCGCGGCGCCCATGCCGGCAAGTCCCAGGTCCCGGATTCCGGCCGCAACCAGCAGCAGCCCACCTGGAGCGCTTTGAAAGGCGGCGACGAGCACGACGCCGACGAGCAGCAGGAGTCCGGTCCATCGGGGCAGCACTCCGGCCCTCCAGGTCGCCGCACCGAAGCCGATCCCTGCGACGACCATGACTGCTCCCGGCAGGTACAACAGCGGACCCAGCTCCGCGCTCAGAGCGGTGTAGTCCGGGCTGTGCTCGACGAGTGCGTAGATCACCGTTCCGGTGAAGGCGACGTAGCTGGCGGCGTACGCCCAGGCGCTCAACACGCCGAACTGGCCCAAGCGTGGTCGCTGCGCCCGCCCGAGGCCAACAACAACAACCGGGACAGCCGCCTCGGCGACAAACGTCAACCACAGCTGACTGGTGGAGAAGCCGTTCTGCACGAGCTCGATGACGTCAGAGGTGAAGTACAGAGCTGAGAACACAAGCGTGCAGGCTGCTAGCCACGTAGTGCATAACCGCCGGGGAACACGACTGATGGCGAATCCACCTGGGCACGTCGACGTCATAGCCGAACGGTGTCGGTGTGCTGGCTCTTGGAACAGAGCACAACGTCCCGTCCCACCGCTTTGCCCAGAAGGCTCAGCCAGCGGCTAGGGACCTTTGGCCACTGCCCGGGTGTCGGTCACAACCATCGGACCCAGCTTTCGGGTGCGGAAAAGCGAACGTCCCGACGCCGTCGGTGGACGGTCCGACCCTCTTGCCTTCACCACGACGGCCTAGCCGCCGTTCATCGACGGGCGCGAACCCCCGTGGCCGCGGCTCCGTCGGCTGTCACACGCTGCGCCTGTTGGGTGCCTTCGTTGGCGTGGTCGTCTTGCCCGTCGCTGGATGTCCTGCGCGGCGAGCACGTTCAAGGTGCACGAAAACTCGTCCGGCCAGGGCGAGTGAAAGAATCAGTGCTGTTCCGCTGATGGCAACACGCACTGCGGTGAGTGGCCCAGCTTGTGCGTGAGCGGCGGAGCTCAAGGAGCCTGCGGCCACAACTGCGACTGCCACCAGGAGCCAGAACGTGCGGTGAGCTCGTCGCCAGGTCAGAGAGGAAGCCTTCATGGGGGTTATCCGGCCATGTCCAGGTGGGTCTTCTGCTTGGTAAAGGCCATCAGGATGGTGAGTGCCGTGAGGATCACCAAGACGAACAGGCCTAGCAGCATGGCAACGGGGCGTCGACGCCATAGCCGGTTGGGGTTGCGGTCGATGAACGGCACAGCAGCGAGGAGCAGGAACAGTGCACCGCCCCCGTAGAGGATTCCGGACAGTCCGAGCCAGTTCTCCAGGGTGAACATCCACCAGAAGTTCCAGGGCGGCTTGGTTACTTCCAGTCCGGCGATCGGTGACTGGCCAACACCTGGTGGCCACACCACCGCCAGGACGCCGAGCACTCCTGCGAGTCCGAGGGTGAAGGCTCCGATGCGGCGCAGGTGGTGGGTGAACGGCTCCGTCGGTTCGCCGGCTGACGCCTGTTCGCCGGAGGGGTCGGTGGGAAGTGAGGGGTGCGGGGAGATCTTGTGGCGCTTGACGAGCAGCCCGTGCAGCGTCAGGAGCACGATGATGAGGCCGGGGATGATGACGACGTGGGCGCCGTAGATGCGGACCAGGATGGAGATGCGACCGCTGAACGTCGGTGAGAAAAAGATCCCGGCCCCGCCGAGGAGCTTGCCGATTTCGAGGTTGTGCCCGAGGGCCTCGAAACCTTCTTGGTCCCACTTCAAGACCGTACCGGTGAACAGTGCCACGATGACGAGCGCGAACATCGCGACGCCGATCAGCCAGTTGCCCTCGCGGGGGCGCTTGTAGGAACCGGTGAAGAAGACCCTGAGCAGGTGCAGGGCCGCCGTGACGTACATCGCCTGGGCTGCCCAGAAGTGCAGCGCGCGCACGAAGCGCATTCCCCACACGTCGGTGACCATCTCGCGGACGGTCTGGTTCGCCGTCTCGGGTACCGGTGCGTAGAACTGGACGAGCAGCACACCGGTGATGATGAGGATGATGAAGGCGCCGGCGGTGATCCCTCCGAGGCTCCATGCCAGGTTGTTGGCATGTTCGGGCACCGGGTACTCGAGCGCTTTGATGCCCAGGCGTTCGTCGCAGGCGTCGACCACCCGGCGGGTGCGGCTGGGCGGCGGCCCGGTCGTGGTCGCGGCGGGCCGCGAGGTGACGGTCATGGCTGCCGTGCCCGCTGCGGAGCGGTGGGCCCGACCAAGAGGCGGCGCAGGTCCCCGATCGTGTCCGCAGGCCGGTACCGGCCGGCCAGCCCGAACCCCAGCAGGAGCAGCGCTACGGAGGCGCTGAGGAAGAACCAGTCGCGGCCTGCCAGCCCGTCGCGTCCTGGCATCGGTAGCAGCACGAGCTTCGTGCCTGTCATTTCGCCGGTGGCGGCAGACGTGTCGGCGAGGGCCACCTTGATGGAATCCTGAAGAAAGGAGCGCGCCCGGTCGATGTTCTCGGCCTCCAGGGCCTGCTTCCCCTGCTGCACCTCGGCAACGTTCACGCCGTCGTGGTCCTTCGCGGCCAGAGCGTCGTTGACCTTCTCCATCGCGAGGGACATACCCACGTGGCCGCCGTCGTGGGCCAGGTGACCGAGGGCCTGCTGGACCAGGACGTACCCCTCCTTGGACTCATCGGTGCCGTGCGCCGCAGCGGGCATCGCCGCTGCCGACACCCCGAGCAGCACCATCGCCACGACGACGAGCGACTGTCCCAGTCGCCGGACAGCAGGGCTCGTCCGACCGGGAGCCAGACGGATGAACGGGGTCACCTTTGGAGGCATGTCACCAAAATCGACCTGCGGATTGCGTCAGCGCTAGGGCCGAAAGACCCGTCCTGGACGGAGCATCCATCGGGGTATCAGGTTGGGTCCCTTGGTGGTGTCGGAGAGGACTTTCGGCCCTGCCCCTCGGGGGTATCGCAGGGGCACGGTGCTTCTTGTGAGGCTCGGGAAGGTCCCGGGTTCGCGAGGAGGTATCTCTCTCATGATGGATTGGGGCAACAACGGATGGGGCGCTGGCGACTGGGTCGCAGTGAGCGCCTTGATGATCATGTTTTGGGGTGTGCTGGTCGCGCTGGTCCTGTGGGTCGTTCGCGGCGCGCGGTCCGACCGCGGCCAGGCACCAACTGATCGCGCCGACACGCTGCTGGCGGAGCGTTTTGCTCGTGGCGAGATCGACGCCGAGCAGTTCACCCGCAGCCGTGAGCTGTTGCGCAGCGGCGGCTCTTCGCTGTCGCACAGTGGGCGGTGAGCACGATGGGCAACTACCTGCCGCTGCTTCTCCTCTTCTTGGCCTGCCCACTGATGATGGTTTTCATGATGCGCGGGATGCATGGCGGTCATGACATGGGCGCTGAGGACAAGGACCCGCGTCACGAAAAGAATGTAGGAGCTTTCGATCTGCCAGCTGACCAGCGGATCATCGACCTGGAGCGCCAGGTCGCCGAGCTGCGTGCCGAGCGCGGCGTCACCGACAGTGCCGCGAGACGGCGATGAGCACCGCGACCTTGCCGACGACCCGACAGCGCGTCGCCTCCCGACGCCAGGAGGCGGAGGTCCTGTCAAGGCTTCGCAAGGCAACGGGCCAGCTCGTCGGCGTCACGTCGATGTATGACGAAGGCCGGTACTGCATCGACGTGCTGGACCAGTTGTCGGCTGTCACCGCAGCGGTCGACGCGGTCGCTGTTCTCATCCTCACCGACCACATCAACGCCTGCGTCCGGGCCGCGATGGATACCGGCGACACCGAAGAACATGTAGCGGAGCTCATTACCGCGGTCCGACGCTACGTCCGAAATCGATGACTACCCACCTCAGGACCCCGACAACGGCATCCACCGCGAGCGCGCCGTCCTGGTTGCGCGGGCGCTGGAACGCCGCGACGGGCGCGATCGGCGTCCTGCTCGGCCTGGCCCCCCACGTGCTGCACCACGTCGGTGTGCTCGCCGGTACGGCGCTCGTGGCTGGCTCGGGCGGCACTGCCCTGTTTGGAGCCCTTGGCCTGGTGCTGTCGATACCCATGCTGCTTCGCCTGCACCGCAGGTTCGGCAACTGGACGGCCCCGGTGATCGGACTCGCCGTCTTCACGGCGATGTTCGCCCTGTCGACCTGGGTCATCGGGCCGGCCATCAGCGGCGCCGGCGACTCGGGGCCTTCGCTGCCCACCGTCGACCACAGCAGCCATCACTAGTCATCCCTGAACCAGCCTCTGAACGGAAGTCGCATGAGCACCAGTGAAGTCCTCGTCCTCATCGCCGCAGCAATGCTGTCGTCCGGGTTGCTCTGGTTCTTCTTCGGCAGCCGGCCAGAGGCCCACCGGGCCGCCGTGGATGACGCAGCGGATGACCAGGTACAGCGGCTCGATGTGCTGCTCAAGGGCGGCTACACCCCGCAGCGCCTCGAGGCAGTCGCCGGCGTACCGCTGGAGATCACTTTCGACCGTCAGGAATCTGGGGACTGCACGAGCCGGGTGGTGTTCCCCGACTTCGCGGTCAGCGCAGCGTTACCGGCCTACGAGAAGACGGTCGTCAGGGTTCTGCTGGACCGCCCAGGGGAGTTCACGTTCTCGTGCGCGATGAACATGATCCACGGCAGCCTCACCGTCACCCCTGCTGTATCAGGGTCCGCACCCCGTGCGGCCGCGGCAACGGCTGTGGGTGTCGACCCGGCGGACGCCGCGGTGGAGGAGGCCAGGGAAGCGCTCTCCCGTCGGCAGGAGCTGCAGGACCTGAGTCGGCGCGTCAGTGTCGGTGCGGTCCTGACGGCGCCGGTGCTGTTCGCCGTCATGGCCCACGAGGTCTTCGGTGCCGGCTGGGTGCCGGGGCTGCTGCTGAACCAATGGTGGCAACTCGCCCTGATCGCCCCGGTGATGATCTACACGGGAGCGCCGATCCACCGCACCGGCTGGCTTGCCCTGCGCCACCGTGCCGCGGACATGAACACTCTCATCACGTTGGGCACGATGGCGGCGTTTGGCTACAGCCTGCTGGTCACGATCGCCCCTTGGCTGCTGCCGGCGGATGTCCGCGAGGTGTACTTCGAGGCCGTCGGAGTGATCCTCACCCTGATCCTGCTCGGCCGGCTGCTCGAAGCCCGAGCCAAGGCCGGCACGGGTGCGGCCATCCGCGAGCTCATCGGTTTGCAGCCACGCACTGCGCACGTACAACGCGCTGGAATCGAGGTCGAGATCCCCGTCGCAGACGTCCAAGTCGGAGATGTGCTCGTAGTCCGGCCGGGGGAAAAGATCCCGGTAGACGGTCAACTGCTCGACGGTAGCTCCGCCGTCGACGAGTCGATGGTCACCGGGGAGTCGATGCCTGTCAGCAAGCAGTCGGGTGATGAGGTTATCGGCGCGACCGTGAACCAGACCGGCGCGTTCCGGATGACCGCTAGTCGGGTCGGGCGCGACACCGTGCTTTCGCAGATCGTCCGGATGGTCCAGCAGGCTCAGGCCTCCCGGGCACCGATCCAGCGCCTCGCCGACGCCGCGGCCGGCTACTTCGTACCCGCTGTCATCGTGGTCGCGTTCGGCACGTTCGCTGCCTGGTACGTCCTGGGGCCTGCCCCGGCGTTCACCCTCGCCCTCGTCTCGGCTGTCGCGGTCCTGATCATCGCCTGCCCCTGCGCCCTCGGGCTGGCGACGCCGCTGTCCATCATGGTCGGCACCGGCAAGGGAGCCCAGGCCGGCATCCTGATCCGCTCTGCTGCGGCGCTGGAGACCGCACACAAGCTCGACACGATCGTGCTGGACAAGACCGGCACCCTCACCGTCGGCGCGCCCACGCTGACGGACGTTCTGGTGCTGCCACCGCGGACAGCGACGCAGCTGCTCGCGCTCGTGGCCGCGGCCGAGTCGCGTTCCGAGCACCCACTCGCCGGGGCCATGGTCAAGGCCGCCCTGCAGCGGGAGCTGTTGCTCGAAGAGGTGGAGGAGTTCACCTCGGTCACCGGACGTGGGGTGCAAGCCCGTATCGGCGGTCAGCGAATCCTGGTCGGCACGGCACGGCTGCTCGCCGAGCACCAGATCGACACCAGCGATGTTCAGGCAGCCGCCGACCGCCTCGCGGGCGAGGGCAAGACAGCCATGTTCGTCGCTGTCGACGGAGCAGCCGCCGGCGTCGTGGCGGTCGCTGACACCCTCAAGCCCGAAGCGCCCGCAGCCGTCGCGGCGCTGCGGGCGATGGGTCTTTCGGTGCACATGCTGACCGGTGACAACCCGCGGACCGCCGCCGCGATCGCGAAGCAGGCCGGGATCGACCAGGTTCTGGCCGAGGTCCTGCCGGAGCACAAGGCCGCCGAGGTCCAACGACTCCAAGCGGCTGGGCACCGGGTCGGGATGGTGGGCGATGGCATCAACGACGCCCCAGCGCTGGCCGCCGCCGACGTCGGGCTCGCCATCGGGACCGGGACCGACGTGGCGATCGAGTCCGCCGATATCACGCTGATCTCCGGAGCCCTGTCCGGCGTCGTCACGGCGATCTCACTGAGCCGAGCCACGATGCGCAACATCCGGCAGAACCTGTTCTTCGCACTGGTCTACAACGGCGTTGGTATCCCGATCGCCGCAGGGGCGTTGTACCCGGCGTTCGGCTGGCGACTGTCGCCGATGATCGCCGCCGCCGCGATGGCGCTCAGCTCCCTGTCGGTGGTCGGCAACGCCAGCCGGCTGCGCCGCTACCAACCGCCCCCGGCCGGGCGGGCACCTGTGCTCCCGAAAGCACTC
>JAYUBO010000128.1:0-2978 GCA_043740815.1 Frankiales bacterium
CCTGACGAGGAACTTCCTCCTGACAAGGACCTGCCCCCTGACGAAGGACTGGTCCCCGTGGAGGACCCGCCTGCCGCGACCCGACGCGCCACCCGGGCAGCGAACACCCCCGCGCCGAACCCGTTGTCGATGTTGACGACGGTGACGCCCGGGGCGCAGGAGTTCAGCATCGCCAGCAGTGCCGCCAACCCCCCGAAGGCGGCGCCGTAGCCGATCGAGGTCGGCACAGCGACCATCGGCGTCCCAACCAGGCCGCCCACGACCGAGGGCAGCGCGCCCTCCATCCCCGCCACGACAATGATCATGTCGGCCCGGTCCAAGACGGGGCGGGCCGCGAGCAGCCGGTGCAGTCCGGCGACCCCCACGTCGTCCACCCGCTCGACAGTGGCCCCGAACGCCCTCGCCGTGAGCGCCGCCTCTTGGGCGACGGGGCCGTCGGACGTACCGGCTGCCAGGACTGCCACCAGGCCGCGGGGAGTGGGCGGGGAGCCGACCAGGACGGTCCGACCCGACCCGCCCAGCGCCGCCGCGACCTCGGGAGTGCAGCGGGTGACAAGGACCCGGTCGGAGCTGTTGCGGAGCTGGGCGACGTTGTCGAGTACCTGCTCGGTGGTCTTGCCTTCGGCGTAGACGACCTCCGGGTCGCCGGTGCGCAGCGCGCGGTGGGTGTCGACCAGGGAGTGCGCGAGGGCGTCGTACGGCGCCGTCGCGAAGCGGTCGAGGGCGTCCGCGGGCGTGAGGGCGCCCGAAGCGACTTGCTCGAGCAGCTGCGACGCCTGGTCCCGGTCCACCCTGCGCACCTTAGTCAGGGTCCACGCCCGGTCAGGCAAGCGTCACGGCGGTCAGGCCGTGACCACCGGCCGGGTAGGTAGTCTCTGCCGGTGCTCCTCGACCGCCAGACCCTCGAGGTCGTCGCCCTCGCCGCGGCCGGGGTGGCGGTCCTGTCCTTCGGCCTCGCGGTGGCCCTGCTGGTGCGGTTCAACAAGCTCAGCCGCGCGCACCGCGACCTGACCGGCGGCGACAACGACGCGACCTTCGTCGAAGCGGTCACTCGCCAACACCGTGAGTCCCAGGCCCTGCGCACCGAGGTCGGCCGACTGCGCGACGACCTGTCCGCTGCCCGCGCCGACCTGTCCGATGCGCTTCGGCACGTCGCGGTCGTGCGGTACGACGCCTTTGGCGACATGGGCGGGCGCCTGTCGTTCAGCGCCGCGATGCTCGACGATGCCGGCGACGGGCTCGTGCTCACCTCGATCAACGGGCGGTCCGAGACCCGCACCTACGCCAAGGGTGTCAAGGCGGGGGAAAGCGACCACTCGCTCAGTCCCGAGGAGCTGCAGGCGATCGGTTACGCGACCCGCACCGCCGTACAGCCGCGTGAGGTCATGGAGCGCACGCCCCAGCGCCGCGGGCGCTTCTCCCGGCGCTGAACCGCGTCGCGCCACCCCGATAGCCTGAGACCGTGATCGATCTCAAGCTGCTTCGCGAGGACCCCGACCGGGTCCGCGCCTCCCAGACCGCCCGGGGCGACGACCCCTCCCTCGTCGACACCCTGCTCAAAGCCGATGAGGAGCGTCGCTCCGCGGTCAGTCGTGCCGACAACCTGCGCGGTGAGCAGAAGGCTGTCAGCCAGTCGGTGCGGACCGCGACGACCGAGGAGCGCCCTGCTGTTCTGCAGCGCGCGAAGGCCCTGGCTGCCGAGGTGAAGGACGCCGAGGCCGGGCAGACCGCCGCTGACGAGGCCCTGCGCCTTGCCCACCTGGCGATCCCGAACGTCGTGCACGCCTCGACGCCACCGGGTGGCGAAGCCGACTTCGTGGTGCTTCAGCAGACCGGTGAGGTGCCCGTCTACGACTTCCAGGTCCGTGACCATCTGGCTGTCGGGGAGATCCTCAAGGCCATCGACACCGAGCGCGGCGCGAAGGTGTCCGGCTCCCGTTTCGCCTTCCTCACCGGCCCGGGCGCGCTGCTGGAGCTGGCCCTGGTGAACATGGCGATGAGTAGGGCCGTCGCTGCCGGCTTCATCCCGGTGATCGCCCCGGCGCTGGTCCGGTCCGAGGCCATGGAGGGCACCGGCTTTCTGGGCGCCCACGCGGCGGAGGTCTACAAGCTGGAGGCCGACGACCTGTACCTCGTCGGCACCTCCGAGGTGCCCCTGGCGGCGTACCACTCCGGTGAGGTCCTGGACACCCTTCCCCTGCGCTACGCCGGTTTCTCGTCCTGCTTCCGGCGGGAGGCGGGCAGCCACGGCAAGGACACCCGCGGCATCATCCGGGTGCACCAGTTCGACAAGGTCGAGATGTTCTCCTACGTCGAGCTCGCCGACGCGGAGGCCGAGCACGCGCGCCTGCTCGAGCAGGAGAAGGCCTTCCTCACTGACCTCGAGCTGACGTTCCGCACCATCGATGTGGCTGCTGGTGACCTCGGCTCCAGCGCCTGCCGCAAGTTCGACAACGAGGCCTGGCTGCCGTCGCAGGAGCGCTGGCTGGAGCTCACGTCCACGTCCAACTGCACCGACTTCCAGGCCCGCCGTCTCCACGTGCGAGGTCGTACGCCGCAAGGCCCCCGCGTGGTCGCCACCCTCAACGGGACGCTGGTCGCGGTGGGCCGCACCATCGCTGTCCTGCTCGAGGTCCATCAGCGGGCGGACGGTTCGGTACACGTCCCCGTCGCGCTGCGGCCCTTCCTCGGTGGCGTCACCGAGCTCACGCCGTGAGCCCGCGGCTGGTCGCGTCCGACCTCGACGGCACGATCGTCCGCTCCGACGGGACGATCTCGGACCGGACCAAGGCCGCCATCTCGTCCGTGGAGGCCGCCGGCGTCCCGTTCGTCATGGTGACCGGTCGGCCGACGCGATGGATGAAGGCCGTGGCCGACCAGACCGGCCATCACGGCATCGCGATCTGCGCCAACGGTGCGGTGGTCTATGACCTGCACGCCGAGCAGGTCCTGGAGTCCTTCCTGCTCCCCTCCACCGT
>JAYUBO010000129.1:0-4567 GCA_043740815.1 Frankiales bacterium
GCAACAGAGTTGGTGGTGTTGACGGGTGCGACGGGGGCGACTGGGGGGGCAACCGGGTTGATGGTGCGGACGGGTGTCGCCTGCGGCGGTGTCGGTACCGTCGCCGCGCTCTGCGCGGCTGCAAAGGCCGCGACAGCCAGCGCCGTGGCACGGGCCTGCGCCTTGAGGGAATCTGCCTGAGCTTGCGCCACCCGTCGGGCGGCGACGTCCTTGGCAGCCTTGATCAGCTGCGCCTGCTTGACCTGCAGGTCGTGCAAGATGGCTTGGACGGTGCTGGCCGCGGCCAGCACCTGCGCCTTGTCCCGCTCGATGCCCTGAAGGGTCGATGCGGCGGCTTCGCCCGCAGCGGTCGCCTCGGCCTTGGCCTGCTCCTGCCGATGACGTGCCGTGGCCAGCTTCTGCATGGCGCCGGCCTGACCTGCCGCGATCTGGTTGAGGGCGGCGGCCTCATCCAGGAACGTCTGGGGGTTGCTCGTGGTGATGAGCTGGACGAACTGGTCGGGGCCGCCGGAGCGGTAAGCTTGTGCGACAAAACCCGACACCTGGATCTTGATCTGGTCCAGAGCCGCCTGGTCACGGCTGAGCCGTCGCTGCGCTGCGCTCGCCACGGCCTGGGACCTGACCAGGGTGATGCGTCCGGCGTTGTAACGCTCCGCAGCCGCCTCTGCTTGGCTGTTGAGGGCGTCGAGGCGGCCGTGCTCGTCGCGGATCTGGGCAACGATGTCGGCGGAGGCCACGGGCGCCGACACTGTCAACAGGCCGCCGGTGACCGCCACGGAAACGGCGGTAAGGGCCAGGGTGCGAAACGACGATCGGTGGCGCACAGAACGCACGGCGGTAAGGCCCTTCGTCTTAACCGCTTACCGAGTTAGCTGACGGGCTCGGGCCAGAAGGATGCCCTACCACGACCGGGCCAAGGCCCGGGTGTGGATTCGCCCCAAGGAGTGGTTCCCCGGTTCGTGTCTTTCGCAGACGTGATTTAGCGGTGTCCGCGCGTCCGCCCGCCCAGAGCGGCGGACCGTCAACACAGGGACGCGGTCAACCTAACCCATCAGGTCCCTTCGGTCTGCTGTCCCTGTAACCGTTGTCATACGCGGCCACGCCAGGCACGGGCATCCTCGCCCAGGCGACGGACGTTCGAGTGCGGCTCAGTCCCTGGATCACTCTGATGCCAGGGACTGCTTTCGCTTTCGGTGCCGGTCCTGGGCTTGCGGGCCAAGGCTGGCTGTGATGCTGCGGATCTGGCGAGGTCGCCCACCCGACGGTGCCGATCCACCTGGCTCCGGTCCTCCCGGATCCCGCTCGGCAGGCTGGTCGCCGAAGGGTCAGAGCGATGCCGACTGCAGCACCGGCCCTGCCGAGGTCGCAGCGCGCAGGTCCCGGTAACGCGTCGGTGTGGGGGCACGCGAGCGGTCTCAGAGTTGCAGGCGCCGCCAGATCCGGCGTGGGCCAGCTGCAAGATCGGCGCGACGAGGCGCAGGGCGGGTGGGCCCACGCTACGTCGGCAAAGGCATCGAGCCCCGCCTTGCTCGCACCGTAGAGGTAGTTGGACTTGCGTGCCCTCAGACTGGCGACCGAGGACAGCACCACCAGTGTGCCGTGCCGCTGCTCGCGTAGGGCCTCACCCAGCGGGACCAGCACGTCTACTAGGCCGACGAGGTTGGTGGCCACCACGTCATGCGCTCGATGGGCGTCGCTCACGGCCTCGCCCTCGCTCGGGCTCTGAAGCGCGTGCAGCCGGAATGCCATCGCAGGCGGAAGTTTGCTGCTTCGGGTTCAGTCGCGGGCCGGACGGGTCGACCTATCTGTGATCCGGCCGAGTGGCAGCTGAGCCACCTGACTCGTCTCGTGAAGGTGCCCGCATGCGTATCGGTCTCGCCCCGACCGCCCTATCCCTGGCGTGCGCCGTCGCCCTGTCCGGTGGAGCCGCTGGGGCCGCCATCGGATCGGAGCGGTTGCGGCTCACCGGGGTCGACGTGTCCAGCTATCAGCACTCCACCAGCCTGGACTGGACCAAGGTCAAGGCCGCCGGCCAGGACTTCGCGTTCGTGAAGGCCACCGAAGACAGCGGATACACCAACCCGTATTTCGCGGCGGACTGGACCGGGCTCGGGGCCGCCGGGATGGCCCGTGGGGCCTATCACTTCGCCCGCCCGAGCTTCACCCCTGGCTCCGCCGCCGCCCAGGCCCGGTACTTCGTGTCGGTGACCGGCCGGATGCAGCAGCCAGGGGCGCTCGCGCCGATGTTCGACCTGGAAGAGACCGGGGGGCTCACGCCCACGCAGCTCATCGCCTGGTCGCAGACCTGGCTCGACACCGTCCAGGCCCTCACCGGACGACGCCCGGTCATCTACACGTACGCCTACTTCTGGCGGACCGCGATGGGCGACAGCCACGCCTTCACCGGCTACCCGCTGTTCCTGGCGGACTACCACGACCTCACGGGCACGACCGCCCCACTGCCCGGGATGCCTGGCGGCTGGACGACGTGGACGTTCTGGCAGTACAGCGACACCGGGCAGGTCCCGGGCGTCTCCGGGCCCGTCGACATGGACCGGTTCAGCGGGGTGTCGGTCACCGACGCGACATGGGGCCACACCATGCCCTCCCCGGGCATCGTTCCGACCCTACCGCTTTCCGCGTACACCGGACAGCTCCTGACCATCGGGTCCGTCGGCCCGGCAGTCACAGCAGTTCAGCGAGCGATCGGCGCGGACCCCGACGGTGCGTTCGGTCAACTCACCGCAGCAGCGCTACGAACTTTCCAAACAGCGCACGGCCTCCCAGCGACCGGAGTCACCGACACCGCGACCTGGGCGGTCCTGGCACCAGCGCCCGCAGCAGCGCCCGCCCCCCAGCCCACACCAGCACCCGTGCCAGTACCGACACCGACACCGACACCGGCACCCGTGCCAGCACTAGCCCCGAAGCCCGCGCCCGCGCCAGCCCCCAAGCCGGCGCCCAAGCCGGTCGTCTCCCCGCTGGCGCACTACAAGGGCCAACTCCTGCGGGTCGGGTCCACCGGCCCGGCAGTGATCACTTTGCAGCGGGCGCTACGGGTGGACGTGGACGGGCAGTTCGGGCCACTAACCCGGGCCGCGCTGCTGCGCTGGCAGCAGGCGCACCGGCTCCCGCAAACAGGCGTGACCGACACCCGGACCTGGGCGCAGCTCGCACCGTCAGCAGCTACACCGGCACCGAAGCCCGTCAACCCGTTCACCCGTTACCGCACGACAGTCCTGAAGGTGGGCGCGACCGGGCCCGCGGTAGCCGCGTTGCAGCATGCGTTGCGGATCGGCACGGACGGGCAGTTCGGGCCACTTACCCGGGCGGCGGTCATGGCCTACCAGCAGTCCAAGCGGCTACCGATGACGGGGATCGTCACGACAGTCATCTGGGACGCGCTCATCACCGGCCACTAACCCCACCCAGCCCCGACGACATGGCCGCTGGGCCGACTCCGCCCTCGCGGCATCAGCTGGTATCCAGCCGTACGAACGCTGCGGCTACGGCTGGGTGGTGCTGCAGGCCGGCCTGAAGAACACGTGGGCACCGAGGGTGTATCGACAGCCGAAGTCAGCGTCCGCGACGGCGACAGGATCGGTGATCGCATCGCCGCGAGCAGGCGTGCCGGTGTGAACCCATGTCACGAGGTCGGTAAAGGCCTTGCTGAGCTCGGGGGTGTTGAACTCGCAGTGCCGTCCCGCGGATCGCCCGGTCCACAAACAGCGATCCCTGACCGTTCGCGGCGGCCTGCTGTGCGTAAATCTGGTCCATCTTGAGCGGGACGAACAGATCACCTAGGTCGTGCAACGACATAACGGGGATCCCAGGCTTGGCCGCGATGTCCGGCAGCTCGGTGCGGGCTGGGTTCGTGGTGGGAGTGTTCGTCGCCGCTACCCGCAGCACGCTCGCGTTGAGTGCTTTCTCCGTTGCGGTCAGTGCTGGCTGTCCGTCGAGCTGGTAAACGGTCTTGGTGTTGTCGGCCACGTTGCCGGCGGCATACCCGATCGTGCCACCGGTCAGCCCCGGGTACACGCCGAACAGGAACGTAACGTCGGTCAGCGGCGCAAATCCGAAGCTGTTCCAGTAGTACTGCAGGGCGCCCGGGAAACCGGGCCGGGAACCGCCGGACAGCTGCTCGACAGCGTCAATCCACTGCGTCCCGGCGGCGGTCGGTGTGGTCGTGAACTGCCCTGGCGCCACGGTGGTGACCCCCAGCCCGGGCATCACCGTGGTCTTGATCAGGGAGTCGAACGTCGGGATGTAGGCCGTGCCGGCCGCCTGTGTCTGCGGATACTGCAGCGGAGCCTGGGTGAGGGCAGCAGCGGTGGCGTTCGCACCGAGGAGGTAGTCGAACAGGTGGTTACCGCCGAGCACCCCGCAGTACGGCATCGCGCCGACGAACTGGTGTCTGTACCGCTCGATCTCGACCGCTGTGATCGCGCCACCCATCGACAGGCCTGTTAGGGACTGCCCAGACTTTGGTTGACGCCTGACCTGTGAGGATCTTCCTCGCTGGAAGGATGGGCGGATTCAAGGGGTGGTCGCAACGAGTTCTGCAAAC
>JAYUBO010000130.1:0-1666 GCA_043740815.1 Frankiales bacterium
TCATGCACCGTGACAAGGCCGAGGACCCCGGATTCGTGCGCAGGTTCACCCGGGAGGCGCAGTCTTCGGCCAAGCTGTCCACGCCCGAGGTCGTCGCAATCCACGACACCGGCACGGACCCTTCGACCGGGCTGGCCTACCTGGTGATGGAGCACGTGCGAGGTCTCAACCTGCGCCAGCTGTTGCTCGAGAACGGTGCGCTGTCCCCCCCACGGGCCGTCTCCCTGATGGAACCGATCCTGCGTGCCCTGGCCGCCGCGCACGCGGCCGGCATCGTGCACCGCGACATCAAGCCCGAGAACGTCCTGCTGGCCGACGACGGCCGGGTCAAGGTCGCCGACTTCGGGCTGGCGAGGGCAGTCGAGTCCAACGGCCAGACCACCGGGCTGCTGATCGGTACCGCGGCCTACTTCTCGCCCGAGCAGGTCGAGAAGGGGCTGTCCGACGAGCGTTCCGACGTCTACGCCGCGGGCGTCCTGCTCTTTGAGCTCCTGACCGGCTCCCCCCCGCACTCCGGCACCACCGACTACATGCTCGCCCACAAGCACGTCACCGACGACGTGCCGCCGCCGTCGACCGTCGTCGCGGGGATCCCTCCCGCGCTCGACGCCCTCGTCGTGGCGGCGACCCGCCGCGACCCAGCGGCGCGGCTGCGCGATGGCGCTGCGTTCCTGGCCGGCCTGCTCGCCCTCAAGCCCGAGCTTGCGGGCGCGGCCACGCCGGCCGCGGTCCACCAGACGCTGGTGGTGCCGCGGACCCCGCCGCCGCCTGTCCCGGCCGCTGCCGGACGACCCCCGCGGCGGAGGCGCCGCGGGCTCATCGCGCTGGTTGCGGTGCTCGTGCTGGGTCTGCTGGCCCTCGGCGGTGGCTACTACCTGGGCAGCTACCGCTACACGCAGGCGCCGTCCGTGCTGAGCCTGACCGTGAGCCAGGCGCAAGCCACCCTTCATCGGGCAGACCTCGTGGTGAAGCGCGGACCAGACGCGTTCAGCGAGGCGGTCAAGGCCGGCCTCGTGCTCCAGCAGACCCCCAAGCCGGGCGGTCGGGTCCGCAAAGGTGGCGCCGTCACCGTGCTTGTGTCCAAGGGCGCCGACCGGCGCGCCGTACCGGGGCTGGTGGGCAAGGACTTGGCGGGCGCCAAGGCAGCCTTGCAGGCCGCTGGGCTCATGGACGCGCCCGGACCTGCGCAGGCGTTCAGCGACACGGTTGCCACCGGACAGGTCATCAGCTCCGACCCACCGTCCGGCACCCGCCTACGACCCGGCACGGCCGTACGGCTCGTGCTGTCCGAGGGGAAGCAACCCCTCCCCGTCCCCCACGTCGTCGGGCAGCAACAGGACAAGGCCGTGCAGGCGCTTCGCGCGCTGGGCTTCCAGGTGTCCGTGGCGCAGGTCTTCAGCGACACCGTCGCGAAGGACCTGGTCCTGGACCAGTCGCCGGCCTCGGGTACCGCCGTCAAGGGCTCGACGGTCTCCCTCACGGTCAGCAAGGGCCCAGATCTGGTCGAGGTGCCAGACGTGCGCGGCGACACCCCCGACACGGCGCTGCGCAAGCTCACCGCCGCCGGCCTGGTCGGCAAGCGGGTCGACGCGCCCTTCGGCACGGGCAGCGTCGTCTACACGACCGACCCGGAACACGGCAAGAAGATCAAGCGTGGGTCCACCGT
>JAYUBO010000131.1:0-3154 GCA_043740815.1 Frankiales bacterium
TTTCCGAGCCGCGGCGCCAGGCCCTCATGACGCCGCTGGCCCTGCTGTGCTGCGTTCCGTTGCTGGGCAGCCCGCTGACCGATCACCTGGGAGCGATCGCGGGGCTGTGGTTCCTGGCCGGCGTCGGAGGGGCCCTCAACCTGATCTCGTCCGCCACGTACGTCCAGGCAACGCCCCGCGAGTTCCGCTCCCGTGCCTTCGGCGTGGCCGTCACCGGCCTCAACGCCGTGCAGGGGTTGGTGCTGCTCGGCGCAGGGGGACTCGCCACCCTCGTCGGCGCCCGCAGCGCGGTCGCGACCGTCGCGGCTGTCGCCTTGGTCTCGCTCGGCGCCGCGAGGCGGAGCCGGCTGCTCGATCCCGAGGCGCCCGCTCAAGAAAACAGCGAACTGCTCCGATACGAGACACGATGACCACTACAGGGGTGTCGAGCGGTGCCCGGCGCGTCGCCGTGCACGGGCTCTCGCTCGCCCTGCTCCTGCTCGCGCTGGGGCTGCTCCGTGTCAGCTCTCAGCACTGGCCGCTTCACCCAGGCATGCAAACCATCCCCTGGTGGACGCTCATCCCCGCCTACGTCGCCACGCTGAAGTTCACCCTCGACTTCGAGTTCCGCTCGGAGGCGTTCTCGGTCACGCTCTCGCAGGTACCCCTCGCGATCGGGCTCGTCTTCGTTGCGCCGTGGCTGCACCTGGCGGCCCGCACCGCCGCCGGCTTGGTGAACTGTGTGCTGCGGCGGCAATCGCCTGTGAAGGCGTTCTACAACGTCGCGAGCGGGGCGATGGAGGTAGCGGTGGCCTCGGCGATCGCTTCCCTCGTCCTGGGCTCGCTGACGCCCGGCCCCCGGGTCTGGGGAGCGCTCCTGCTCGCCTTTGCCGTCACCGATGTGATCAGCTCGCTCACGACGGCGCTTGTCCTACGGCTGGTCGGCTCCGGACAGGATCGCCGGACCTTCCTCAGCAACCTGGTCAGCTGCCTGTCCGCGTCGGCGGTCTTCGGAGCGCTGGGGGTCATCGCCGTCGCCGCGATGTTCACCGACCTCTGGACGAGCGTCGTGATCACCGCCACCATCGCCGGCCTGATCCTGGCCTACCGGGCCAATAGGCGGCTCGCCGCGCAGCAGCAGCAAGCGGTCGAGCTGCACCAGTTCGTCCAGGCGCTGGGGCCGATCGACCTCGAGGACGAGGCCAGCATCCCCGTCCTCGACCGCGTGCGGCTGCTTCTGCTCGCTGAGGAGCTCGAGCTCACGCTGCAGCGGCACGGCAGGCATGAGCGTCACGTCGTCACAGACGGCGCGTCAGGCGCAGTGCACCAGGTCGATGTATGCGAGTTGGGCGACGCCTCGGTCGCCCGGTCTCAGCCAGTGACCGGAGCAAGCCCAGAGGACCACATGTCCGCCCCGCTGGCTGGGATGCATGACCTCGTCGGAGTCCTCACGGTCCGGCAGCGTCTCGGGACGATCCGGGCCTTCGAGCTGCGCGACCTCCGGCTGTTGGAGGCGGTTGCGGCAGAGCTCGGTGGCGCCATCGAGCGGGGCAGCCTGCAGCGGGACCTGGCCCGAGCGGCGACGACCGACCCGTTGACCCAGCTTCCCAACCTCAACGAATCCAGCCGGCAGCTCGATGCTCTGCTCCGGCGGCACCAGGGGGGCCTGCTGATCGTCGCCGTCGCCGTCGACTCCTTCCGCGAGGTCAACGACACGCTCGGGCACGAGGTGGGCGACGAGCTGCTCCTCGAGGTGACCCGTCGCCTGTGCCTGGCCTACCCCGATGCGCTTGTCGGCCGAATCGGTGGCGGCCGGTTCGTCGTCGCCGCCGCGTCGGACAGCCTCGGCAACGACCCGTCGATGTTCGGCCTGGACCTGCGTTCGCAGGTCGAGGGCGGGGCGCAGCTCGGCCCGGTTGGCACCCACATCCGGCTTTCAGTCGGCTGCGTGCGCGGTCCCGAGCACGGTGACGACGCGGCGACCCTGATCCGGCGCGCCGAAACCGCCATGTACAGCGCCCGCTACTCCCACGGTGGTCCGGTCGTCTGGGAACCGGCCTACGAGGTCGAGGGACAGCGTCGCCTCGCCGTCGTGATGGCCTTGCGCGAAGCACTGTCGTCCGGCGCCATCGGTGTGGCCTTCCAGCCGAAGGTCGGGACCAGCGACGGCTCCGTCAGCGGCGTGGAGGCGCTGGCCCGGTGGACGCACCCGGCCTTGGGCGCCATCTCGCCTGCGGAGTTCATCCCCTTGGCTGAGGCTGCTGGTCTGATGGGGCCGCTGACCAGCACCGTGCTCCGACAGTCCCTCACCGCCTGCAAGGGCTGGCAGCGACGTGCGGGCCGCATCGGTGTCGCCGTCAACGTCAGCGCACACACGCTGCTCGACCCCCTGTTCGTCACCGAGGTGGCGGCCATCCTCACCTCGATCGACATCTCGCCAGACCTGCTCACCCTCGAGCTGACCGAGGGGATCGTCGTCGACGACCCCGAGCTCGCTGTCGTGAGGATGTCTGAGCTCCGCGCCCTCGGCGTGAAGCTGTCGGTCGACGACTTCGGGACTGGCTACTCCTCCCTCACCTACCTCAAGGGTCTGCCGGTCGACGAGGTCAAGATCGACAAGGGCTTCGTGGACGGCATCGTCCACGACGCCGGCGACCGGGCCGTGGTTCGGGCCGTCGTGGACATCGCGCACACGCTCGGGCTCCGAGTGGTGGCCGAGGGGGTCGAGCAGGAGGAGCAGCACACCCTGCTCGCCCAACTCGGCGTCGATGAGGCCCAGGGCTATCTGCACGCCCGCCCGATGGCAGGCCTGGCCATGGGGCAGTGGCTACGCCGGCGGGAGCAGAGCCCCACCCGGTAAGCCCAGTCGACCTCCGTCGCCCAGCCTGCGCCTCATGGGAGCCGGACATGATTCAGGGGTTGGGACCGGGTGTAGCACCACCCAGTCCCAACCCCTGAAGGGTCGGGTCGGCGACGGTGTCGCCGAACATTCCTAGCCCCAGATGACGCCGCGCATGACCTTCACCCCCGCATATGGCCTAGTTCCAATTCGACCGACTGGCGTAACGCCATTTAGACTAGGTGACCCGTTTAGGAAAGCGCCAGTATGCGATTAAGGATAATCCGGACATACGTCCCACCAACACCACGATGTTCACCCGTTTGGCCCTACAGA
>JAYUBO010000132.1:0-5430 GCA_043740815.1 Frankiales bacterium
GAGCTGCAGGTTGCTGCCGGTGTCGCCGTCGGGCACCGGGTAGACATTGAGGTCGTCGAGCTCCTGCCGCGCTGCCGTGATGGCCTCGAGGCCGGTCGCGCACCAGCGGCGCAAGGCGGCGGCGTCAAGCTCGGCCAGCACGGAGGTCCCTGTCGTCGGAGGGGGACGAGGCTATCTCGGCTGCTACGCTCGCTGGGTTGCCCGGCGGTGTCGGGCCTTGCGATCGATCATCACCTGGAGTGTTCCGTGGCTGCCAACTGCGACGTGTGTGGCAAGGGGCCGGGCTTCGGCATGTCGGTCAGCCACTCCCACCGGCGCACCCGTCGCCGCTGGAACCCCAACATCCAGACCGTCCGGGTCGCTGCCGGTGGCGGCAACACCAAAAAGGTCAACGCCTGCACCTCGTGCATCAAGGCGCAAAAGGTCACCCCAGCCGCTCGCTAGCTCCCGATGTCCGGGCTCGACCTAAATATTTCGACCCGGGCGATGTTGACCCCTTTCGACCCCTGTTGCAGACGGTGCCCGCTGTGTAATGTCCGCGTCGGTCGCTCGTTCCTGCACGCGTTCCCCCGCCCGCGCGAACGTACTGCGGGCCCGTGCCTCGGCGCTGGTCAGCACGACTCGGTTCCGCAAAAGTGCGGGACCGTCCAGCAAGAGAGAGAACAGGCACATGGCACAGGGCGCAGTGAAGTGGTTCAACGCCGAGAAGGGCTTCGGCTTCATCGCCGTTGACGGTGGGGGCGCGGACGTGTTCGTCCACTACTCCGCCATCCAGTCGGACGGCTACCGCTCGCTCGACGAGGGACAGCGCGTCGAGTTCGAGATCACCCAGGGCCAGAAGGGCCCGCAGGCCGACGCGGTGCGCCCCATCTAGCCACCCACGTCCGACGTGACGACCCGGTCCTCCCGCAGGGGCCGGGTCGTTGGGTGTCCGGGCGGGGGTCTCAGTCGAGTCTGCGGAGCTGGGCCTTGTACGTCCGACCGTTCTCGACGTACAAGTCTGCGGCGAGGGCGATGAGGTCGTCAGGGACGGCGTCCAGGCGCATCTTGGCCGGGATCCCGAGCGCCATCGCCTTCGAGGGGACCTCCTGGCCGTTGCTGACGACCGCACCAGCACCCACCAGCGCGCCGGACCGGACCACGGCGTCATGCAGCACGACCGAGCCGGACCCGACCAGGGAGCCGTTCTCGATGGTGCAGCCCTCCAGGTGCGCGAGGTGGCCGACCACGCAGTCGCTGCCAATCGACGTCGGTTTGTCGGAGGTAGCGTGCACGACCGTCCCGTCCTGGATCGACGTCCGCTCCCCCACCGTGATCGTGCCGTAGTCGCCACGAAGCACGGCACCCGGCCAGACGGTGCTGCCGGCCCCGATCCGGACGTCGCCGATCACGGTGGCGTCCGGGTGGACGTAGGCGTCCTCATCGATGTCGGGGACGCGGTCCCCGAGGGCGTAGATCGCCATCAGCTCACTCCTTGGCCGTTGTTCCGGGCATGATCGTGGCACGCTCTGGCCATGGCCTACTTCTGGTGCACCGACCACCACACCGTCGAAGAGGAATCCGGCTGCCGGGCGGAAGTGCGCCTCGGGCCTTTCCCGACCCGTGGGGGTGCTGAGCGAGCGCTCAGGACGGTGCAGGAGCGCAACGAGCAGCAGGACGCCGAGGACCGCGAGTGGGATGCCGGCACCTCCTGACGTGCGTGCTCGTCGCTGCCCACCCGACGGTCCTGACGCTCAGATCTGCCGGAGCGGACCCGGGCCCGCTCCGACGGGGTAGCCGCGGCTGATCGCCCTCGTCACGAACGCCTTCGCGGCGGTTGCGGCATCGGGCACTGACAGGCCGAGGGCTAGGTGGCCGGCCAACGCTGAGGCCAGGGTGCAGCCGGTCCCGTGGGTGTGCGGCGTCTGCAACCGCTCGCCGACCAGCTCCAGGGACGTCATGCCGTCCCAGAGCAGGTCAATGGGCGACCCGGGCAGGTGGCCGCCCTTGACCAGCACCCAGGCCGGGCCGAGGGCGTGGACCCGTCGCGCGGCTTCGAGCAGGTCCCTCGACGAGGCCACCACGAAGCCGGTCAGCGCCTGCACCTCGGCGAGGTTGGGCGTCACGACCAGGGCGAGCGGGAGGAGCTGGTCCCTCAGCAGGGCCAGCCCTTGCGGGGTCAGCAGCGACTGGCCAGAGCTGCTCACACCGACGGGGTCAACCACCAGTGGCCGGCCCGCGACCGCATCGACGACGGCCGTCACGACCGGCGCTGAGGCGAGCATCCCGGTCTTGACCACGTCGGCGCCGAGCTCGCCCAGCACGGCAGCCAGCTGAGCCCGTACGACAGCCGCGGGTACCTCATGCAGGGCCTCGACGGCGAGGCTGCTCTGCGCGGTCACTGCCGTGACGACCATCGCGCCGTGAACGCCCAGCGCGGCCAAGGTCCGCAGGTCCGCGGCCAGTCCGGCCCCTCCCCCTGAATCGGTGCCACCCACGGCCAGTACGCGCTTCACGAGAAGTGGTCCCAGCCGCCGGGGACTGCCTCGCCGTCGACGACGACCCCCTCGCCCTGGACGACCCTGCCGATCACCCGGCAGTCCGGCGGGACGGGACCGGACAGCGTCGCCACCAGCGCATGGTCCTCCCCACCGGTCAGCACGTCCGCCAGCGAGACAGCCGGGTCGGCAACCAAGGCACTCTCGATCTCGATCCGCACGCCACTCGCCCGGGCGAGGTGTCCGAGGTCCTGCACCAGCCCGTCACTGACGTCGCACATCGCCGTCGCCCCTGCTGCCGCTAACGCGACCCCCAGCGCGTACGGCGGCCTGGGCCGGCGATGCGCGTCGACGAGCGGGCCCTCGAGCACACCGGACTGGAGCAGCCGCAGACCCGCGGACGACCAGCCGAGCCGGCCCGCGGCTACCACGACGTCGCCGGGGACGGCCCCGGAACGCGGCACGAAGCGACCGGGCAGCCAACCGAGGGCGGTCACGGACACCACCACCTGCGCGGCCGAGACCGTGTCACCGCCGACGACGACGGCACCGACCAGCGCGGCCTCGTCCCGCAACCCGTCGGCCAAACCCAGGGCCCACGCCACCGGGAGGTCTGCGGGGACGGCCAGCCCGACGAGCAGCGCGGTGGCGGTACCGCCCATGGCTGCGACGTCGGCGAGGTTCGCCGCAGCCGCTTTGCGCCCCACGTCGTACGCCGTGGACCAGTCCCGGCGGAAGTGGACCCCCTCGACGAGGACGTCGGTCGTGGCCACGACCCGCCCGTCGGGGAAGGCCACCACCGCCGCGTCGTCGCCGGGACCGAGCAGCACGGCGTCGGACTGGGGCAGGCGGGCGGTCACTGCGCTGATGAGGCCGAACTCGCCCAGCGACCGTGCGGTAGGTTCCGACACGCCAGCAAGCCTTCCAGAAAGGGGTTCCTCGTCGTGGTCCAGGCCTACATCCTCATCCAGACCGAGGTCGGCAAGGCCGCCGCGGTGGCCGAGGCGATCGCCAAGCTCGACGGCGTCGCGACCGCGGAGGACGTCACCGGCCCCTACGACGTGATCGTGCGCGCCGAGGCTCACAGCGTCGACGAGCTCGGCAAACTCGTGGTCGCCCGGATCCAGGGCGTCGACGGCATCACCCGCACCCTCACGTGCCCCGTCGTCCACCTGTAGCCCTCGCGCTCGCCGCCCTGGTCGCCGCGGGCTGTGCGGCGCAGTCGTCCTCCTCGACCACCTCCCAAGGCGTCACGGTGGCGGCTGTCAACGGCATCCCGATCAAGGCCCTCCTCGCCTGCCACGACCTCAAAGCCCAGCTGCCGAAGGCGATCACGCCCGGCGCTGAGCTGCGCCAGGTCACGCCGATCTCGGACACGACCGCCGCGTGGGGAACGCCCGCGATCACCTTGCGCTGCGGGGTGCCGGAGGGCAACAGCCGCGACGACCCGTACACGTTCAATGACGTGCGCTGGGCGCAGCACGACGTCGGCGCCGCCCGTACCTGGACCACCTTGGGCCGAAAGGTCAACGTCGTGGTCGAGGTCCCTGACGCCTACAGCAGCCAAGCGGAGCTGATCGGCAGCCTCGCCACGGCCGTCACGCGCGCGCTGAGCTGAGCCAGACCCGCTGTCAAGCGCACACCTTGACGAGCTCGCGCAGGGCCGGCTCGTAGGCCTCTGCGAAGGTCGGAAACGCGTGGACCACCTGGGCCAGCATCGTCAGCGGGATCTCGGCGCGGATCCCCAGGGTGGCCTCGGACAGCCACTCATCGGCGTGTGGCCCGATGGCCGCCGCCCCGATCAGGACGCCTCGCGCACGGTCGGCAGTGAGCACCAGCCGGCCACCACCACTGCCTTCGGTGAGGGTTCTGGCCACGTCGGCAAGGTCAAAGGATGCTGACACCGCGTCGACCCCAGCCTCGCGGGCGGTGGCCTCGTCCTGACCGACGCTCGCGACCGCTGGCTCGGTGTAGACCGCGCGCGGGATCGCCCGGTAGTCAGCACTGCTCTGCTTGCCCAGCAGAGCATCTCCGACGATCCGCGCCTGGTAGTTGGCGGTGTGCGTGTACGGCGCAACACCCGTGACGTCACCCGCCGCGTAGACGTGTGGTGCCACCCGGCAGTGCTCGTCGACCGTCAGCGCTCCGTTGTCCCCGCGGGTGATCCCGAGTACCTCCACGCCGAGCCCGTCGGTCGCGGGCGTCCGGCCGACGGCCAGCAGGACGCGGTCGGCAGTGATAGTCCTTCCGTTCTTGAGGGTCGCGACTGCCCGACCCTGAGAGTCGGGGGCAAAGGAGGCGACCTCCGCGCCAAGCTGCACGTCGACGCCGTCGCCACGAAGCACCGCGGCAAGCGCAGCAGCGATGCTGACCTCCTCCTTGGCGAGCAACTGCGGGCCGCTCTCGAGCAGGGTGACCTCGACCCCGAAGCGGGCATGTACCTGAGCCAGCTCGCAGCCGACCGCACCGCCACCCAGGACCAGCAGGCTGTCGGGCCGCTCGACGGCCGAGAGCGCCTCGTCCGAGCTCCATGTGGGCACGGTGTCGACACCGGGCAGGTCGGGGCGCACGGCCTGCGACCCGGTCGCCACGACCAGGTCGGTCCAGCCAAGCCGGCGCACTCCGCCGTCAGCGAGCGAGACTGTGACCGAGCCCTGCCCGCTGACGACCCCGCGCCCCCGCACCAGGGTGACGCCACGGCTCGCAAGGCCCTTGGCGGCCTCGCTGTCGTCGCGGTGCACTGCCACTTCGTCACGTCGTCGGGCCGCTGCGGCATAGGCCAACCGGGCATCTCCCAGTGGGAGGCGCTCAGCGGCCCCTCCCAGCTCCCGGAGCCGTCCGGCAATGGTGCGGGCCTCCGCAGCCCGCAGCATGGCCTTGCTGGGCATGCAGGCGACAAAGGGGCACTCCCCGCCGACGCGCAGCCCTTCGACGAGCGCGACCGAACGTCCGG
>JAYUBO010000133.1:0-3054 GCA_043740815.1 Frankiales bacterium
GTTCCGCTGGCTTGCTGGGGGCCAGGCGCCGGCGTATCGGGCGGTCGCGAAGTTCCGCAAACGGCACCTGTCGGCGTTGGGGCACTTGTTCTTGCAGGCCTTGGAGTTGTGCCAGGCCGCTGGGATGGTCAGCCTGGGCAAGGTCGCTTTGGATGGGACGAAGGTCCGGGCGAACGCGTCGCGTCGTAAGGCGATGAGTTACGCGCGGATGACTGACAAGCAGAAGGTCCTGGCAGCGGAGGTCTCGGACCTGCTCGCGGAGGCCGAGCGGATCGATAAGGACGAGGACGCGAAGTTCGGCAAGGACAACAAGGGTTACGGGCTACCGGCTGAGTTGGCCCACCGCGCGGGCCGGCTCGCGAAGATCACCCAGGCGAAGGTGGCGTTGGAGGCAGAAGCCGCCGAACGCGCCGCGGCGGAGGCGGCTGAGCGGGCCCGCGCCGCGGGCAAGGACGAGATCACCATCGGGCAGCGGGCCGCTGCGGCAGCGGAGCGGGCAGTCCCGAAACCGCGGGCCCAGCGCAACTTCACCGATCCGGACTCGAAGATTATGAAGACCGCGGATGGGTCGTTCGCGCAGTGCTTGGGCGCCCAGGCCGTCGTCGATGCTGATCATCAGGTGATCCTCGCGACCGACTTGAATAACTGCGCCGCCGATAGCCAGACCTTCACCCCGATGATGGCCCTGGCCCGCCGCAACACCGGCCGGGCCCCGAAGCAGGTCCTGGCCGACGCGGGGTACTGCTCGCAGGCGAACCTGGAAGCGGCCGCGAAGCTCACCGAGCAGGACGGCACCGAGGTCCTAATCGCCCCCGGTCGGCTCGGTCACGACGAGATGATCGAACCTGCGCCTCGCGGCCGGATCCCCAACCACCTCACGTTGAAGCAGTTGATGGCCCGCAAGCTCCGCACCAACAAGGGCAAGGCCGACTACGCCAGGCGCAAGGCCATCGTCGAGCCGGTCTTCGGTCAGATCGCCACCCTGCAAGGCAAACACGTCCTACTCCGCGGCCTGGACAACGCCCGCAGCGAATGGGAACTGCTCGCCACCTGCCACAACCTCCGCAAACTCCACAGCCACCTCGGAGTCACCGGCCTGGGAAGCCTCCGAACGGCCACCTGAGGCCCCAGGGCAAGCAGCCTAGGACCCCCAGCAGAGCCCTGAGAGCAGCTCAGAGCAACGCACCCACCATCACAGCGACAACGACGCCTCACGATCCATGGCGCTACGACGCCACACCCCCACACCACTCTCAGCCGTTTGGCCCTTTCGGACCCACGCTCCTAGGCGGCAGGCCTCGGCCGCCGCCGGGCCCTGCGGTGGCGGCAAACGCGAGTCTGAGTCGTGGCCACGGTGCTGTGGGCAAGGCAATCGCCGCCCGCGCACGACGTGAGCGAGGATGGGGAGGTGGTGTACGGGGTGCGGCTCATCGAGGGCACATTCGTCGAAGCCTGCACTGCTTGCGGCTTTGACGGATCACGTCTGCCAGCTGGGCAGCTCGCGCCGCACCTCGGGGATCTCGCGGGCGCGTGGTGGTCGCTGCTTGCTGATACCGAGGAGGGAATGCTGAGGGGCCGGCCTGACGAGGCGACGTGGTGCGCCTTGGAGTACGCGGAGCACATTGCCATCGCGATGCTGTGGCTGGACGATCTCATCGAGGGGCGGGTGCCGGCGTCTAAAGCTCCTCCGAGCAACGATCCCCAGGACGGTCCGGACCGCTGCTCGACATGGTCTCCAGCAGGGCTTGGCGCTGATGTCTGTAGCGCGATCGCGGTCGCGATCAACCGAGCAGACCGGCTCGCACATCATGCCGGTGATGCTGCGCGACTGGTGTCCCTCGGAGACTTCGAACTCAGTGAGACAGCACTGCTGCGCCATGGGGCGCACGACATCTCACACCACCTGCTGGACGTGCGACGCGACCTTGCCCGACAGCGTCTCGACCAGGGAGATCGGGTGGTCTGAGATGTCATGGTGCTGACACATCATGCGGTGGTGGCGGCGGTCAGCCGCGACGGCGAGCACCGCTTCAGCAAGACCGTCAGTGGCGAGATCATCCTGCTGCCCGGCCTGGGGGTGCAGGGCGATGCGCACGCCGGGTCCACTGTGCAACACCGCAGCCGGGTGGCCGCGCACCCTTTGCAGCTGAACCTGCGCCAGGTGCACCTGATCCATTCCGAGCTGTACGTCGAGCTTCGCAAGCAGGGCTTCGACGTCGCCCTCGGGCAGCTGGGCGAGAACGTCGTCACCGCCGGTGTCGACCTGCTTGGACTACCTCGCGACACGCTCCTGCAACTCGCAGGGCACGCCCTCATCCAGGTCACCGGACTGCGCAACCCCTCGCTCAGATCGATGTCTTCCGGCCAGGCTTACTCAAGGCCGTCGTCGGGCGACCAGAGCGGGAATGTCGTCCGTAAGGCCGGCGTCATGGCCATCGTCGTGCACGGCGGACCGGTCCGGCCAGGCGACGGCATCCAGGTACGGCTGCCGGCGGGTCCTCACCACGCCCTCGAGCGGGTGTGAGCATGTCCCAGCAATCAACGGCCAGCGGACACTCGGCGAAGCCGAGACGCGACCTCACGATCTTGTCTGGTAGCCGATCGGCTACCAGGCCTGTGCTTCAGCTTCCGAGCACCGGAAGATGTCCTAGTGAACATCAGCGTCCAACCAGCAACCGCACCGCGGTGGCCAGACGTGGTCGAAGCCTTTGGCCGACGTGGCTCGAAACCAGACTCTTGCTGGTGCCAACGTTTTCGTCAGCACGACGAACCGAACAACCAAACTGCATTGCAGCGCGAGCTCGACACAGCCACGATCCCGGTCGGACTCTTGGCCTACGTGAACGACCAGCCCGCCGGCTGGACCCGTGTCGTGCCCCGTCACACGCTGCCTGGGATCGTTTGCAACCGCGCGCTGCAGCGCATCCTCGACGAGGATGATTCAGCATGGTGGGTCACCTGCTTTGCGATCCGTAGAGAGCGCCGCGGCTTGGGCGTGGGAGTCGCGCTCCTCAAGGCTGCGGTCAACCACGCCCGCGAGAACGGCGCCTCCGT
>JAYUBO010000134.1:0-7011 GCA_043740815.1 Frankiales bacterium
AGCAGGTTGCCGAGGGCGGTCGTCAGCTGGGCCTCGCTGCCGTGCACCTGTACGCCGTGGTCGCCGCTGCGGACCACCGAGATGCCACGGGCCTGCGCACTGGTCCGCACCCGGTCGACGGCCTCGGCGACGGCCCGGTCGAGCCGGATCAGCTCCGGCTCGGGCTGTCGCTCAGCGCCCTCGAGCCGGGACAGTGCCACGAGGTCCTGCACGAGCGAGCCGAGGCGGGCGGACTCGCGCTGGGTGCGCGCGGCGAAGCTGCGGATGGCCACCGGGTCGTCGGCGGCTGCCTGCATGGCCTCGGACAGCAGGCCGAGGGCGGCCGCCGGGGTTTTGAGCTCGTGGGAGACGTTGGCGACGAAGTCGCGGCGCACCTCCTCGAGCCGGCGGGCGTCGGTGACGTCGACCAGCAGGACCGCGACGGTGCCATCCGCGATCGGGGCCAGCCGGGCACGGAAGGTCGCGGGCCGTCGGCCGGGTCGTACCAACGGGGACGAGAGCTCGGCGTCGTAGGGCCGGCCGTGCACGCGGGTGTCCCTGACGAGCTTGCGCAGTTGCGGGAGCTCGGCCAGGACGCCGTCCTGCACGAGGCCGAGGTCGCGGGCAGCCCGGTTGCCGACCAGGACCTCCTCGCTGGCGTCCACGACGAGGACGGCGACCGGGAGGGCCTCGAGCACCGTAGAGGCACTCGGTCCGGCGGCCCCGACGGGGCGGCTCGCAGCGCCGTGCGGGCGGCGGGCGGTGGCGACAACGAAACCCAGAGCCCCCCCGGCGAGGGCACTCCCGGCTGCGAGCACGACCCACCCAGTGACCACGACAGTGATGCTAGGGCGGCTGGGGCAGCATGGGTCGCTCCAGCGCAGGTGTTCGTGCGTCGTTCACGCGAGGGACATCTGGTGGGTGTGACCAGCCGTCGTCCGGACCAACCGCAGGGACGCGGCGACGGACAGGGCGGGGCCAGCATCGTCGGTGCGCGAGCCGCCACAGCCGGCCGCCACCCGGCTGACCGAGAGGCAGGCCAGCAGCCCGCTCCGGTTCGTGCCCGTCCCGTCGCCCACCAGCCAGAGCACCTGGGTCTGGTCCGGCTCACCGCTCTCGACCGCACTCGGCACGAGCACGGCCGGGCGCTGCGGATGACCGGCGAGAGTGCCTGTGCCCAGGGACAGCAGCCCTCCCTCGGCGACCACGTCAGGCTCGTTGCCGTCGCCGACAGCGGTCAGCGTCAGCACCAGGGCGGCCACGATCCGCACGGACTCCACCGCACCCGCCGGACCATCTCGAGGCCGGTCGACAGCCACCTGAACGGCCCCGAACAGCGACTCGGAGCCGCCATCGGAGTGCAGGGCCACCGGCTGCCAATCCACCGGCAGGTCCAGGCGAAGGGCGTCATCAAGGACTCCCTCGGCGCCCGCGGACGCCCCCGGCAGGGTCATCGCGGGTCCACCAGCTCCGCCGTACGGTGGTCGGCCTCTCGTTGGGCGCGGTGCACCTCGGAGGCGAGCTCCCCTGCTTGGGACAGGTCGACGATCCCGAGGGCGCCCCCGGTCAGGTCGAACTGGTAGGTGGTGGTGCGCGTCACCAACGCCGGGAACGTCATCACCGACCCGCGGGCTCCCGCGTCGACGCTTGACGCGACCGCCCTCAGCGGATGCCGGACCGTGTTGAGCGCCTCGCGCGCTCCGAGGGTGCCGGTCAGTCTCAGTGGGCGGGGCGGAGCATCGCGGGGTGCAGCTGGAGGGCGTCACCGCGCCGGTAGAGGGCTGCCGGCCGGCCGCCTTCAGGGCCGGAGACGGACTCGCGACCGGCCGGGACGAGGAACCCTTCGGCGCCGGTCGTCTTGCGGTGAAAGTTGCGAGGGTCCAGCGGCACCCCCCAGACCGCCTCGTACACCCGCCGCAGGTCCGCGATCGTGAACTCCACGCCGCAGAACGCGGTAGCGACGGGGGAGTACTCAAGCTTGGCCCGGGCCCGTTCGACACCGGCCGCGAGCACCGCTGCGTGGTCGAAGGCCAGCCGGTCCGGCTCGACCGCGCGGACGGGCACCCACGCGAGCCAGGACACTCGAACGCCTGGGATCGGCGCGGGCAGGTCCGGCGCGAACACCAGGTACGGCACCGACACGACCCGCATTCGCGGGTCCCTCAGGGGGTCACCGAAGGCGCCGAGTTGCTCGACGTGGGCTACCGACCGGCGTACCCCGGTTTCTTGCTCCAGGCGCCGCACGGCCGCCTGTTCCAGGTCCTCGTCGACCTGCGCGAAGCCGCCCGGCAGGGCGAGCCGCCCGCGGAAAGGGTGTGTCTCGCGCTCGACGAGCAGCACCGACAGGACGCCCTCCCGGACGGTCAGGAGCACGACGTCCACCGTGACCGCAAACGGCGGAAAGGCACGTGCGTCGTAGGCGGCGAGGAAGGCGCGCTCGTCCGCTGCGGCCTGGCCGTCCATGGCCTGAGTATCCCCGGTGAGGCGACATCCCGCTCCGTCGTGCCTGCTGACCTGAGCGGACAGCCGGAGCCCGTTGCTGCTTCGCTGTCACTCGTGGCAGCGTGGGCGGCGTGCCGGAGCTGCCTGAGGTCGAGTCGCTGGTCGCGTTCCTGCGGGAGCGCGCGGTCGGGCGGGTGGTGGCCCGCGTCGACGTACCGGGGATCCACGTCCTGAAGACCTACGCACCGCCGGTCACCGCGCTTGCCGGACTGGAGATCACCGGTGCGAGCCGGCACGGGAAATTTCTCGACCTCGACGTCAGCGGCCTGCACCTGGTGATGCACCTGTCCCGTGCGGGCTGGCTGCACTGGCGGGCGGCGCTGCCGCCGGCGCCGCCGAGGATGGGCAAGGGCCCGATCGGGGTCCGCGTCCATCTCGACGACGGCTCCGGCTTCGACCTGACGGAGGCGGGCACCCAGAAGCGCCTTGCCGTGTACGTCGTGTCCGACGCCTCCGAGGTCCCGGGGGTGGCCCGGCTGGGGATCGACCCGCTGTCGCCGGAGTTCACCGCCGAGCGGCTGGGGGAGCTGCTCGCGGGGGTCCGCGCGCAGATCAAGGGGGTCTTGACCGACCAGTCGGTGATCGCCGGGGTCGGCAACGCCTACAGCGACGAGGTTCTCTGGGAGGTCGGCCTGTCCCCCTTCAAGCCCGCCGGCCACCTCGCGGCCTCGGAGGTGGTCGTGCTCCACGAGGCGCTCGTCAGGACGCTGCGGGAGGCTGTCGTGCGGGCCGAGGGCATGGCCGCGGGCGAGCTCAAGGCCGAGAAGAAGTCCAACCTCCACGTACATGCGCGCACCGGCGTCCCGTGCCCGCGCTGCGGCGACACGATCCGCGAGGTGTCGTTTGCGACAAAGTCCTTGCAGTACTGCCCCACCTGCCAGACCGGCGGCAAGCCCCTCGCCGACCGTCGGATGTCGCGGTTGCTGAAGTAGGGCCGCTCCCCGCGGCACGGGCTCCCTGCCAGACTGCAGCCATGCACCCGCACGAGATCCCGACCGTCACCCCTGAGCAGGCCAGTGGCGAGATCCTGCTCGACGTCCGTGAGCACGACGAGTGGAACGCCGGGCATGCGCCGCAGGCCGTCCACATCCCGCTGTCCGAGCTGCCGGGCCGCCTCACGGAGGTCCCCGCACACCGGCCGCTGTCCGTGGTCTGCCGGGTCGGCGGCCGTTCGGCTCAGGCCACCGCGTGGCTGCTCGCACAAGGGGTCGAGGCCCGCAATGTCGAAGGCGGGATGCTCGCCTGGGCCGCCCAATCGCTTCCCGTCGTTAGTGACGCCGGGCAGGCCTGGATCCGCTGACCGACATGGCCAACCTCGACCTCCCCTGCGGCACCGGGACGGAGGTGGCCGGCGCCCCGCTGGTCGCTGTGCCCTGGCGGCTGCTCGCCCTCCCACCGCTGCCGCACGACCTGCTCCTGACGTTGTTCGGCGATCCGCGTATCGAGCTCGTCACCCCCGCTGAGCGCACCCAGGAGCACGTCGACACGCTGCTGCCCACCGTCGACCTGGTGCTGGGGGACTGGTCACCGCTGCTGACCCTTGCGGACCCCGGCCCACGGGTGGCCTTCATCCAGCAGCCCAGCGCAGGCGTCGACGGCATCGACCTCGACGCCTGCACCCGGCGCGGTACGCCGGTCGCCAACTGCGCCGGTGCCAACGCGACCAGCGTCGCCGAGTGGTGCGTCAGCGCGACCTTCGCCCTGGTGAAACGGACCGTCGAAGCAGATGCGGCGGTCCGCCGGGGCGAGTGGCCGCAGACCTCACTCGGCAGCCGCGAGCTCGCCGGACAGCATGTCGGGGTCGTCGGCATGGGGGCGATCGGGCGCCGGACCAGCATCCTTTTTCAGGCCCTGGGCTGCAACGTCACCTACTGGTCCAGAAGCGAGCACGCCGACGCACCCGTGCCCTACCAACCGCTTGACGCGCTGCTCGCGACCAGTGACATCGTCGTGCTGGTCATCGCCCTGGGTCAGCAGACCCGGGGCCTGCTCGACGCGACCCGGATCGCCACACTGAAGCCTGGCGCCCTGGTCGTCAACGGCGCCCGCGGTGACGTCGTCGACGAGCAGGCGCTGCTCGAGGCACTGCGCGGTGGCCGGATCCGGGCCGCCACCGACGTCTACGCCGTCGAACCGCTTCCACCCGCGAGCGGCCTGCTCGACGCACCGGGGCTGTTGCTGTCACCGCACGCGGCCGGGTCGACGCAGGAGGCCGCGATGCAGATCATCGGGCAGGCCAAGGCCAATCTGCTCCGGGCGCTCGACGGCGAGCCCGTGCAGGACGTCGTCAACGGGGCGGACCCGTGCGTACGCCGGCGATAACGACCAGGGAGGCGCGGATGTGCGGGCGCAGGGCGCCGTGCTCGGGCACGATGACGGCGTGACCTTGGTCGTGGCCCACAGGGGCTCCTCCGGCGCCCATGCCGAGCACACCCTCACCGCCTACGAAAAGGCTGTCACCGAGGGCGCCGACGCCCTGGAGTGCGACGTACGCCTGACCCGGGACGGCGTCCTCGTCTGCGTCCACGACCGCCGCGTCGACCGCACCTCCGATGGTCGCGGCGTCGTGTCGACCCTGGAGCTCGCCGACCTCGCCGAGCTCGACTTCGCGTCCTGGAAGGGCGGCGACCAGCTCCTCGAAGCGTCCTGGGAGCAGGCGGAGCAGGACCACGGCTCGGTCCTCACCCTCGAGCGACTGGTCCAGCTCTCCCTCGACTACGACCGTCCGGTCGAGCTGCACATCGAGACCAAGCATCCCACCCGGTACGGCGGTCTCGTCGAGCGTGCGCTGCTGGATCTGCTGGCGCGCTACGGGCTGGCGTCCCCTGTCTCCCGCTCGGTGTCCCGCGTCACGGTCATGTCGTTCGCGGCCACCTCCCTGCGGCGGATCCACCTGATGGCCCCCGAGCTGCCGACCGTCCTGCTGATGGCCCGCGTTCCGCTGCGCTACCGCGATGGCACCTTGCCCTCGCAGATCGACATCGCAGGCCCCTCCCTGGATATCGTCAAAGCCCATCCCCGGTACGTCGAACGCGTCCACGCCGCCGGAAACCGCCTGCACGTGTGGACGGTCGACGGCCCCGAGGACATCGCCTTCGTTCTCGGCCTCGGCGTCGACGCAGTGATCACCAACCACCCCCGCCGGGCCTTGCGGCAGCTCTCCCGCTGACCCTGCGGCGTCGCCGCGGGGACGTCAGGCGAGGGCCTCGCCCAGCAGGGTGCCCGACAGCCACGCGCCTTCGACGCGGGAACGTCCCCAGCCGTCGCCGCACAACCCGAGACCGTCGTTGAGGAAGAACGCCGGCTCGCGTTCACCGATCGGCTTGGCAAAGGTCCATCGCTGGACGCGTAGGACCTCCACGGGCTCGGGCACCCCCAGCGCTTCCAGCCCCGCGACGAGGTCCGGGGCGGCGTCGGCGGGAACCTCGAGCCGGGTGGCGGCGAAGGCCGGTGTCGAGTGGGCGGTGAGCACGAAGGCCCCGTCGCCACGGCGCGCGCCGTCGTCCGCGACCCAGGACAGCACGTCGGACCCGTGCACGAACACTCCGTCCTCGAACTCCCAGGCCTTGGTGTCCCACCGGGCGGCCAGGACGAGCACCGGGTCCCACGCCCGGTCGGCGAGCCTGGGCAGGGCGCTGTCCCGAAGCAGCGCGGGGTCCAGCACGGCGAGCGCCTGCGGGTCGGGCATGGCGAGGACGACCGCGTCGTACCGCTCGCCGTCCACCTCGAAGCCGTCAGCCGAGGTGCCGGCCGGCCGGGACACGCGTTCGATGTGGACCCCCTGCCGTACGTCGACCCCCTCGGCGAGCGCAGCGACCAGGGACCGGAGCCCGCCAGGCGAGGCCCAACGCACCGGCCCGTCCTTGGGGACGCCGAAGGCGCCGTCCCAGACCGCGAAGCGGTGGGTCCATGGCCGGGCCAGTCCGGCGGCCTCCCACGCGTCGACGACCACGCCGAACGCGGGCTCGCTCACCGTGAAGTAGGACGCCCCCAGGTCGACGTACCGGGAGCTGGCGAACCGGCGCGACGCCATCCGCCCGCCGGGGACCCGCCCGCGGTCCAGGACCACGACCTGGTGGCCAGCGTCATTGAGCACCCGGGCACACGCGATCCCTGAGATGCCCGCTCCGATGACGCCGACTCGCATGCCGTCATTCTCAGGCCTACTACGCTGCGTGGGCGAGCCGAACGCGAGCCTTCGGCAGATCACTCAGGAGAACGACATCAGTACCCGACGCAAGCTCGCCAAAGTTGACAGGGCTGACCGGACAACCCTGTCGGCGTTCGTCGCGCGACCGTTCGCCGGGCGGGCCGACGAAACCGACTGGGTCGCGATGCGCGAGGTGGTCCCGGCAGCGACGGCGCCCCTGACCTTGAAGGGCAGCGAGGTCACGGTCACCCTCTCGACCGTCCTGCCGATGGCCTGGCCCGGGATGGTCACCGTCGACGGCCGGCGGTTCCTGGGCCTTCAGGTCAACAGCCGTTCCGGCGACGCCAGCCGCGACCTGGCCGCCGTATTGGAGCAGGTGG
>JAYUBO010000135.1:0-21892 GCA_043740815.1 Frankiales bacterium
GACAACGCCCTGGCCGAGTCGATCATCGGGCTCTACAAGACCGAGCTCATCAAGCCCCGCAAGCCCTGGAAGGGCTTCGAGGACCTCGAGATCGCCACAGCAGAGTGGGTTGACTGGTTGAACCACCGCCGCCCCTTCGAGTACTGCGACGACCTCACACCGGTCGAGGCCGAGGAGGCTCATTACGCTCACCGCGGGACCCCAGCGACCGCTGGAGTCTCAAGCTAGACAGTCTCCGGACACGCCGGGGCGGTTCAGCTCTATGCGAGCAGTTGCGCCACTCGCGTCGCGAGCCGGTCGTGGTTGTAGTCGAGCACCGACCCGCCGAGCCACTCCATTCGGTCCGCATGCTCGGGATGCCGGGAGTCGGCAAGCACCTGCTGCATCTCCTCAAAGCCCCATGGACCGCCGCAGTCCTCCGGCGGACATGCGCCCGAACCCTCGACCAAGCCAGGTGTGACGCCAGGACCGACGAGCACCACGTCGTGCTCCCAGCCGTCACCGAAGTCGTACGCGTACACGAAACGCGGCCCGAGGTCCTGCAGCGTGGCCGTGGTCTCGTCGAGGACGCCCTCGAGGTCCGGCCGGCTCCAGCGGCGGCTGCCACTGACGAACTGGTGCAGGTGCGCACGCTCCCAACCGACCGCTTCCTGCAGCACCAGGTGCAGCAGCGGCAGGCCGATGTCGCCGGGGACGTCCACGACGCGGCGTACCTCCGGCGTGACGTTGCGCAGGACGACCTGCAATCGGACGACCGCGAGCCCGCTCTTGCCGTCGCTGGCGGCGAGGCTGTCGCGCAGCTGTTTGTGGCGGATCTTCTCGTCCACGATCGTGCGTCTCCTCGACGAGGTGATGAGCTCGAGCGGGAGGTGGACCTGGTTGTGGTTGTCCCTCGTAAGACCGGCGGCTGAGAGCAGCACTTCTGCCCGCTGGCTCGGCGATCCAGTGGCCCCAAAGCGTGACAGGAACTCCTTGACGGTGGTCGTCGCACCGTCGAAGAGCCTGTTGCCGTGACCGACGGACCACGCGACGGCGGCCGCCGTCGGGGTCGCCTTCGTCACCCTCAGCATGCACTCGGGGTCTCCCGACACGGCCCGGGCCAGCAGCCGCTGACAGGCTGTCAGCAGCTCCGGGTCGTCCGCCAGTCCTGCCGCGAGGACGTCGAGGACTTCCTGAGTACGCGGCCGGGCAGCTTCGGCGATGCCGCTCCAGGAGAAAGGTTCCAGGGGCAGCGGGTCGAGCGGGAGGGCTTCCAGGACCTCCGTGCCGCCGACCTGCTCGGCAAGGTCGGCCAACCGTCGCTCGGCGAAGTGCCGCAGGTGATCTTCGAACGACATCCGGACGAGGTCGTCGCCGTCCTCGTCGTGTTCGTCCTCGTCGTCGAGCAGTCCCATCCGGTCGAGCAGCGCAGCTGGTCCCTGTGGGCGTGGGCTGCGGATCGTTCGCTGGTACTGCGGCTCTTCCTCGTCGATGCTGGCCAGCACTGCGTTGGTCAGCTCGGGCCGGATTCCCCTCTCGGTATGGCTGTAGCGGACGAGTGCCCGCAGCACCCGTGGCGCCTTGGCGAGGTAGTCGGCATCGGCGACGACCTTGCGGGGCAGCCAGTCGAGCAGCAGCACCTCCACGCGTACCAGGCTCCAGCGCAGCGGGTCCGTGCCGCTGTAGCTGCTGCCGAACCAGAACAGGGCGTCCGCGAGGTCGGCGTGTTCGGGGTCTTCGCGCAGCTCCGCCGCCTGGGGGCTCGCCAGGAAGCGGTCGCGCTCGGCGTCGAGCTCGGCTCGGTCCCACTCCGGGTGCGTGACTTCCTGGCCGCCATCCGGGAGCAGCGCGATCCACCATCGTATGAGGGGCTGACAGCCCGGCCAGGTCTCGGACTCCAGTGGCGGGTGGAAGTGCTGGCCTGTCTCAAGTGCGTCGAGCAGGCGCTGCTTCGCGTCGGCTAAGTCAAGAGGATGCACGACCAGGTCGGGGTCGTCGGCGTGCTCGGCGAATAGGGCATCGGTGCGCTCGATCGACTCGGGGACCACGAACGCGTCCTTCACCGCCGTGCCGAGGTTGTGGTCGATGTAGAGGACAGCCGTCAGCTCCTCACCCGTGGCGAGCTGGATGCCCAGGTTGATGTTGTCGCCGTCTCCGAGCACGTGGGTGCTCGCGGTGCAGGCCCGCACGCGGACCTCGGGTAGGACCCGCAGCCACTCGGGCAGCGCACTGCTACGTCGTGCCAGCTCGCGATCGATCCGGGCTCGGAGCAATCCATCGGCCACGAGTACCCGCCACACCGCGAGCAGCGCCGAGGTCTCAATCCGCTCGACACCTACGAAGGACTCCACCATGTCCGCCGTCGACGGTCCCGACGGCGTCGGGTTACGGGTGAAAGGGTCGGTCGGTTGCTCGGTCCCGGCCAGCAGGTAGCTGGCGAGGTCGAGCAGTGCGGCTGGGCCGTCACGCAACGCCCTACGGACGAGCGCCAGCAGATCGTCTCCACCGCCCCGCGGCGGCGTCGGGCCCCGCCCGAAGCTGCGGCCGGAACGGGTCTTTGTCTTCTGCTGCTTCCTGTGCTTTGCCATAGTCGAGAGCGTAGTCAGCCCGTCTGGACACAGGGGCTGGCTGCGCGGTCCTGTCTGCGACGACCGAGTCACGACCGGGCTCGCAAGGCTGCTGTGTCCATGCCGCCCAGCGCAGCGGCGCTCGTCGCGAACCGTGGTGATGGTCAAGGTGGCGGACCGGGGTGGAGCTGTTCGAACCGGTAGTGGTCGCGTGCGCTGCAGCTGGCCCACGTGAGGTCTTCCTCGTCGAGGTCGCTGAGGAACGCGTAGCGGGTGCGGAAGTCGTGTTCCCACCCCACGATGTCCGCCGGGTGCGTGAGGAAGCCGATGGACTCATCGTCGATGCTGGCGGCAGGCCGGGGCTGAAGGATGGCGGCGGGGTTGAAGGGCCGTTTCCACCGTTCTTCGACGATGACGTCGCCGTACACCTTCTGTACCCACATTCGACGGATCGCGGGCTCGTCGAGGACGCTTCGGCCGTACCAACACAGGTCGTAGAGGTCCCGGGACAGTGGTACTCGGGCGTACCGGGCGAGCTTCTCCGCTACGGACTCCGTGATCGTCAAGATCGGCAGGGTTATCGGGGTGTGCCCGAGGGCGCGGTGCACGCCGCTGGTCAGCAGCGGCAGCAATTCTGGTCGCTGCCACGGGCTGCGTCGCGAGAGTTCGATTTTCGATCCGATCCGATCCGATCCGATCCGATCGGCCCGGCCGGGTGGGGCGGCCGGCGGGTCAGCGGCGCGGCCACGTCCAGGTCCGCTCGGCCCGCCGCCACGTCGGGGCGGGTGAGGGAGAAGGCGAAGCCGTGGCACGAGTGTCCGTCGAGAGTGGTGAGGACGAGCTCGGCCAGACCTGGCTCGGCGGCGGCAAAGTCCAGGCCAGTGGAAAACCGGCCGGTCGCACCGGCGCGGCACTTGCGCAGCGCCGTGCCGCCCTTGAACACCAGCCCGAGGTCGAACAGGCCCTGCTCGTGCAGGTGACACAAGGCGTGGTCCTGGGCGATGTCGAGCATCGCCGGATCCCAACCGCTGGCTCGGTTCTGGAAGTGCCGCGTGACCAGCCCGACAGTCAACGCGATCGTTGTGGTCATGACGGATACAGCAACGCGTCGTACACGCCGGTGGTGGCGTCGTAGGTCCTCGCCTGCGTGCGCGAGCCGAGGTAGACGGGTCCGGTGGGCCGGCCGGGAGCGGCGTCCATGAGCGCGCCCGCCGCGTCGACCTGCTGCGCGGCGCGCAGTAGGTAGGCGGTGCGGGCCCACACCGCGACGGGTGCGCGCTGGAGGAGCTCGATGACGCCGGGGACGCCTTGGGCTGCAGCGTCGTCGTTGCGGGTATCGGTGGTTGCGTTGCTGATCGGTGCGGCGGCGTCGGCGATACACAGCCCGACGTTTGGCCAGTCTCGGTATCCGCCGGGCTAAAAAAACGCTATGGCGTCTTAAGGAGCCGGATTATCGTCCGAAACGACAAGCCTCTTCTTGCCCGGCTCCCTCCCTGCGCGCCAACCGACGCGCGTGAGCCGCGGGCTGCCGAATCCGCTGGGCAGAACTCGTGGCCGCCTCCGGGCAGTTTCCCGTGGCCGCTGCCACTCGGCGTCGTCTCTTGTAGGTGCGCGCGAGGGCAACATGCCAGAAGCGGCGTACTTCGAGGTCTCTGGCTGTGTTGCGCGACGGTGGTCCTTACGGCCCACGAGTTGCTCGCCGACGTGGTCGATGCTGAGTTTCGGACTGGCGGCAGATTTTGCTGGCCGGGCTAGGCGTGGATTAGGTCGGGCTAGGCGGCTACTCGAGGTGCTCTTGCGAGCGTCTTCTGCTTGCCGTGGCGCCGTCGGATGAGCCACTCGGCGACGGCCAGGTTGAGCAGCCATGCGGCGCCGCTGGAGATGTCGTTGGCGTAGCGGGCGTGACCGGCGATGGCGGCGCCGATGCCGATGGTGAAGACCTGGGTGCCGGCGCCGAGGCCGAGTGCGTAGCCGCGGAGCATCCAGGCGCGGTGGGCGGAGATGTTCCGGTGGGCGATGGCAGCGAGCCCGAGGACCAGGCAGGTCGCCGTGGCGGTGCCGAAGGTGAGGCGCAGTCCGACCAGCAGCCCCGTCGTACCGGGCTTGCGGGCGAACGCGAGGGTCATCCACACGGCAGACGCCGCAACGAGGAGGCCGGCGCCCGCGGTGACGCGCCCCGCCCTGCGATGCCAGCCCAGGTGGTGGTGGCGGAGGGCGGGGACCATCTGGAAGGCGCCGCCGATCGCGAAGACGGCGGCGGCGGCAATGTGCAGCACGACTGGCAGTGGCGCACCGAACCGTGGGTCCGCCGGGAGGAGGGCGGGGCCGCCGCCGAGTTGGATGAGCCGGAACGTCCCGGCGGTGAGCGGGATCACGGCGAGGCCGAGCAACGCGGCCGGCACCGGCCAGCTCCGAACGTGGACCGCTGGGACAGTCATGGTTGCTGCTGGTGGCGGTGCTGCCCGGTCCAGAGCGCCCAGCCGAGCGCGGCCATGGCAAGGCCGACGGGGAGGGCCGCTCCGCGGGCGACCTGGTGCGGGACAGCGGGCACGCCCAACGTCAGGACAGTCCCGAAGGCGAGCAGGATCGCAGCCCAGCGGGACAGGACGCGTGCTCGCAGGATGGCGATGCCGAAGCTCGTGCCCCCGATGAGGTAGAGCACGAAACCCGCGGGTGCGAGAAAGGTGATGGCGCCAAGGCTGCCGGTGTCGCCTCCCGCGAAGATGCTGTTGAAGTTGTGGGTGAGGCTCGGGTCGGGAAGGGCGAGCTCGGGCAGGACGAAGGCTTCGAAGAAGTCGTACATGCCGGTGAGCAGGTAGAAGGTCCCGAAGGCGAGGTAGCCGACGAGGCCAAGGATGCCGAGCCGGCGGACGTGGCGTAGGTAGATGCCGGTGAGCCCTGTGAGTCCGGCAACGGCCATGACGATGCTGAGGACGTGCACGACCAGCCACCGGGTGGTCTGGACAGAGGCAACGGTCTCCACGGGGTGCACGAATTGGATGAAGCCATAGAGCAGTCCGGAGGTCATGGCGGCGAGCGCGGCCGCGCTGGTCAGTCCAGCAGCGGTGACCGGCGCGTGAGCACCAGGGTCAGGGGAGGGGGTCTGTGGTCCCGCTGTCAGGACCGGCTGGGTAGTCATGAGTGTCCGATCATGCCGAGGTGGGTGTGGGTGAAGCTGTCGTCGTGCTCGAGCCCGTAGCCGAGTAGCCGGTCGATGCCGATATGCGCGAACCACAGGACGGCGACAGCTTGGCGCAGGACGGTGTCTGCCACAGGGCGATGCCGCCCACGATGGCCGGCAGCGGGTAGGAGTGCGCGAGGTTGCACAGCCGAGCGCCCACGCGGCTGGACCGCGCATAGCCGGCCAAGAACAGGTCCGGCAGGAACAGCAGGGCAGGAACGAGCAACTACATCTCGACAGTGGCTGCGAACGCGAGGAGGCTGGCGATCAGCAGAATCCCGCCTTTGGCGCGGAGGATCGTGCGGGCCTGTCCGGTGACCGTGCCTAGTGTGACGGGGGCGCTCTGCGGGCGTGTTGACCTCGGGGTGCTGTGCGTGAACGGTCATGGCTGTTCCCCTGGTTGATGGCTGTGTGAGCGATGTGATGACGAACCAACGGCAGCGAGCCGCGAGGTGTGCAAGCCGGTCAAGGCGGCCGGCCGCATACACGGTGCAGTTGGGGTATCACGTCGTTGATGACGATCGGGACGGCGGCGGCCCCGATGACGGGCGTCCGGTCGACGGCCGACAGGGTGTGTCGCTACTCGCCGAACAGCAGGTTCAGGTCGGTCAGGGTCGGAAAGACCGCGACCCAGATGATCAAGGCGAGCTGGTTTTCGCGTGCGCCGCGAGACCGTGCTCACGGAACCGGACGTTCGACGAGGGGAAGCAGGCGTGAGTCTTCTAGCGCGGCAGTGCGGTGACTAAGGCCGGCCAGGTATTCCTTGTTCGTCGCGAACTCGAGGAATCTCTCGACACTTGCCTGGCGCACGGCCATCACCAGGTCCCAGCGTTCCGTGTCGGGCCCGATGAGGCAGTGGCCACCCAATCCTAGGAGCGTCACGGAGCCGCCGGTCGCGGTGAGGAACGGTGTGGTGTGCGCGAGGTAGCGGTCGAAGGCGTCACTGCCGCTGATGGGCTGCGGAGGTGCCGCGTCGGGAAACGCCGAGTAGTCGGCCCACTCGCGGAACCGGAGCAGGTTGAGCATGGTCACCGGTCCGGTGATCCGACGCCGCAGAAGCTGGACGACGCTCGCGTCGGTCGGCTCGAGATGTGCGGTCATGCGGGGGCGACAACGACATGTCCGGCAGCGAAGCCGTTGTCCGGTTCCGCACCGCCCTGGTCGAGGCGGAACGGCGGGTAGGCGTCGGTCATGAGCGAGGCGTAGGCGGTGACGCGCAGCGACCAGCGGTTGACACCCATAATGAGCCGGTACAGCGAGTCGGGGTAGCGACCTCGGAAGAGCAGCGAGATACCGGCGACGCCCACCAGCAGCCCTAGCAGACCGCTCGCGGCCCAGGCGTCGTTCCCGGACCGACTGGCCCACAGCCCACCACCGACGAGCAGGCTGAGGATGAGGTAGTGGGGGAGGGCGAGTAGCCACCACTTGACGAGTACGAGTCCGCGAGACAGCCGGCTCGGGTACGGGATGTCGAGTCGGGCGGGGTATGCCGGGTGCTCGCCGAGGCTGAATGGCGGGTAGCGGTCGGTGCCGAGGGCGCCGTACGCGTAGTAGTGCACCCGCCACGTCCAGCGCAGCACGCCGAGGTTGTAGTCGAACAGCCGGCGCGGGTAATGACCGGTGAACACGATGGCGAAGAAGGCGACGACGGACACGCCGAGGAAGCCGGCCCACAGGGCGAAGAGCACGACGTAGTGCGGGATCACAAGCACCGACTTGACGAGCCACCGCCATCTGGACAGGTGCGGATCGAGCGCGGCGCTGATGCGGACGGGGTAGTCGTTCATGGGGCTCTCCTGGGTGTCGTGGGTGGTCAGGACGTGGTGCTGCTGAGGGCGACCGAAACCTGCCGCGCAATGGCGCCGAGATCGACCATGTGGTCGGTCGGCTGCTTGGGCAGCACCCGGTCGAGCCAGGTCGGGGTCCACCAGTTGGCCGCACCGAACAGCTTCATCAACGCCGGCACCAGCAGGGCGCGGATGACGGTGGCGTCGAAGATGATTCCTGCGGCGATCGCCACGGCGAGCGACTTGATCTCGAAGCCGGGGCTGGAGGACAGGACGAGGAACGCGAACATCAGGATGAGCGCTCCACTAGTGACGAGCTTGCCAGTCCGCGCAAGGCCCAGCTCGATGGCGCGGTCGGTGGACCCGGTCTCGTCGTAGGCCTCACGCATGCGCGAGAGCATGAATACCTCGTAGTCCATGGACAGGCCAAACAGGAACGCGAAGACCATCAACGGCACGTATGCCGTGATCGAGCCGGCCGCGCCGACGCCCCAGAGCCGAGAGCCGTGGCCGAACTGGAAGACGAAGACGACGATGCCGTAAGCCGCCCCCAGCGAGAAAAGGTTGAGCACGACAGCCTTGACGGCCAGCACGATCGAGCGGAAGGCGCGGGTCAGCAGGACCAGCGTCAGGAGCAGGACGATCGCGAGCACGTAGGGGAAGGTGCCGAACAGCGCGTGGAGGAAGTCCTGGTTGACGGCAGCGACACCGGTCACCGTGGCGTGGTAGCCGGCGAGTGCGATCTTCGACTTGGCGATGACTCCCTTGATGGCGGGGGCTGCGCTGTCGAAGGCGGGGAAGACCTCGACCAGAGAGGCCGGGCCCTTCCGCCAGGTGACGGGAGCTGACGCGCCGACGACGCCGGGGACGTTCCGCACCTTCGCCGCGACGACCTGCGGGTCGTCGCCGTGCTCGACCAGCACGTCAAGGGGCTTCATGACCCCGGGGCTGATGTGGGCGTCGGTGAGCATCTGCCGACCGGCGATGGCGGTACCGGTTCCGGGGAAGTGCGCGAGCGCGGTCTCGCCCGTCTTCAGCTGTATCCCGATCCCGCCCAGCGTGACGACGAGCACCAGGCCGACTGTGGCGACGGCGGCGGGGCGGCGCAGCACGAACCGCGCCCAACGACCCCAGGCGCCGTCCTCTCCGTGGCCTCGGTCGAGCAGGCGGCGCGGCATGACGCGCACGTTATTGATGCGCTCGCCGAGCACAGCGAGAACGGCGGGCAGCAGGGTGACGGACGCGAGGACGGAGACGGCGGGGATGAGCATGCCGCCGATGCCCATGGAGCGGATCAGGGGTAGCGGCAGCGCGACCAGGGCCAGGAGGCCGATAGCCACTGTCGAACCCGAGACGATGACCGACCGGCCGGCGTGGGTGATCGTCTCCTGGAGCGCAGTCTCGACGTCGTTACCCTCGCGCAGCTCGTCGCGAAACCGGAAGATCATCGCAAGCGAGTAGTCGATGGCGAGACCGAGGCCGACGAGAGCGATGAGGAACTTCACGATGATCGATACGTCGGTGATGTAGGTGAGCCCCCAGACCAACGTGAAGGTGTTGAGGATCGCGGCGACGGCGATGCCGATGGGCGTGAGCACTGCCGGAAGCGTGCCGAAGACGAACAGCAGGATCACCAGCGCGCCGAGGCCCCCGATGAGCGCCTCGAACAGCACGCCGGTCCCCGCTGACTTGCCGTCTTTCGTGGCCTCGTCCAGGGCGTCCCGTCCGGTCACGTTGACGGTGACGTCGGTCGGCAGACCAGCGGCGGCAGCGGCTCGGATGTCGGTCGCCCGGCTGAGCACGTCGACGCCCGCGCGACCTGGCGCGTAGATCATCTCGAAGGCCGTCTGCCGGTCCGAGGACACGTACATGAGGTCTCTGGTCGAGAAGTAGGAGCTGGTGAACGCACCAGGGACGGCGTCGGCAGCACGCTGCATGGCTTGCTCGACGTCGGCGCGCTTGGTCACGTCGCCGCTGGTGTGGAACACCACGACGTTGGGGGTCTTGTCGCCGAAGCCCAAGGCGTGCAGGCTCCGCTGGCTCGCCTCGTACGCCGGCTGTCCCGGGATGGCGGTGGCGGTGTACCAGCGGTTCGCGACCTTGCCCGCGGCGAAGGCCCCGAAGACCGTGAGGCCCAGCCACACGGCGATGACGAGCCAGCGGTGGCGGACGATCAGGTGAGCCAGACGTGGGAGGCCGTGCGCGGAGGTTGTCGACCGGTTTGTGCTCATCGTGGCTTCCTCTGTGGTGGGGTTGTTACCTGGGTGACGGAGATCAGTGGCAGGCCGAGGTCGCGCACCTTGCGCAGCAGGCCGTGCAGAGCGGCCTGGTCGACGACCGGGCCGGCGAGCAGGGTGACCCCTTCGCTCTCCTGGCTGAGGCTGAGCCCGTCGAACAAGGCAGCCCACCGGTCCTCGAGGTGCCCCAGAAGGCGAATCTCGTACCGGTCGGTGTCTGTGTCGTTCATGTCGCTCCCTCAGCTCTTGCTTTGTCGCAAGCTAGAAGCGCGGGTGGGGACTAGGCATCGCCACTTGTGGTGAGTCAGGTGGTGATTCGACGAAGCGCCTCAGGTGCTAGCGAAGATCTCGGCGCGTGCGCGGTGCAGGGTGGCATCACGCCGTACATGACGATCGGGACGGCGACGGTGGCGAGCACGAAGGTGCGCTGGATCGTGCCCAGCGTGTGCAGCCAGTGGCCGAGCAGCAGGTTGAGGACGGTGAGGGTCGGGAAGACGGCCAGCCAGATCATGACGGCGAGCTGATGCCGACTCGGAGGTGAGGGTCGGCTGTCGGTCGGTCGGTTGTCGGTCATGGTGCTCCTTGTCGGAATTGGGTGCGGCGTTGCCGGCGCTCCAGACCCCAGGAACGCTGGTGCGGCCGGTTCTGTCCGCGACCACCCAGTCGTCGTCGTCGACGTCTGCGCCGAGGTCCACGAGCACGCCGGTCTGGGGGCGGAAGCGAGGTGCGATGAACACGGCATCGCGGGCTACGACTCGGCCGTCGTCGAGCACCACCCCACGGACGTGGTCGTCCTCGATCAACACACGGCTGACGGTGCCGTCGACGATCCCGATGGCGCTCGCGACGAGCTGTTCGTGCTGGTCGGCGCTGAGTTGCGTGCCGTGAGTGAAGAAGACGACGTCGCTCGTCCACTGGCGGACCAGCTGCGCCTGGTGGGGGGAGTTTGCCGACCCACCGAGAACGCCAAGCTTCTGGTCGCGGACCTCGTAGCCGTGGCAGTAAGGGCAGTGGATGACGTCGCGACCCCAACGCTCCGAGAGGCCGGCGATGCTTGGGAGCTCGGCCACGCTGCGACGGGCCCGGCTCAAGACAAGAGCCACGGACAGCTCGGCCGCGCCACCTCCGATGATGATGACCGGGCAGTCGCTCATGGGATCAAGGCTGATCCCGATTACCGGCTATTCCGAGGCTTGTTGCCATTCCTGGGAACGGGGCGTTCCATCACAGGGTGGAGAACTCGACGGCGATCGCCGCCACCCTGGACCTCGTCGGTCCGAGGCTGCAGCAGATCCGCGAGCTGCGGGGGCTCACCCTCACCAGCCTGGCGGCGCGAACGGGGATCTCCAAGAGCACCCTGTCGATGCTGGAGACCGGTCAGCGCCGACCCAGCCTCGAGCTCCTGCTCCCGATCGTGCAGGCACACCCCGTCCCGCTCGACGAACTGGTCGGTGCCCCGGACGTAGGCGATCCGCGGATCCGGCTCAAGCCACACCGGGTCCACGGACGCACCGTGGTGCCCCTGACGCGAGGACCCGTCGGGGTGCAAGCCTGGAAGATCATCCTGCCCGCCGAAAAGCACCCGACAGTCCGGACGCACGACGGCTACGAGTGGCTCTACGTCCTCACCGGCCGGATGCGCCTTCTCCTGGGCGATCAGGACTACGTCCTGGGCGTGGGGGAGGCCATCGAGTTCGACACGAGCGTGCCCCACTGGTTCGGCAGCGCGACCGACGAACCTGCCGAGGTGCTCAGTCTCTTCGGGCGCCCGGGAGGGCGAATGCACGTGCACGGGTCCGCAGGCAGCCGATGACCGGATCGCACGATCCCCTCCTGCTCACCAAGCTGTTCATCCCGGTTCCCCGGCAGACAGAGGTGCCTCGCCCGCGGCTGATTGAGGCCCTCGATGCCGGGTTCACCGGTAGGCTGACGGTCGTCTGCGCCCCAGCCGGTTTCGGGAAGTCGACCCTGCTCAGCGGGTGGGTGGCGGCCAGCGAACAGCCCGTGGCCTGGGTCTCACTGGACGAAACGGACAGCCAACCGATCCGCTTCCTGACCTACGTCATCACGGCGCTAAGAACCGTCGCGCCGGCTGTCGGCGAGGGATACCAGGAGGCGCTGCCCTCGGGGCTCGAGCCGGTCCTCGCCGACCTGGTGAACGACCTCAGCGCTCTCACTGCGCCGCTGATCCTGGTTCTCGACGACTACCACGCCGTGGACGATGCCGCGGTCGACGACATGGTGCGCTTCCTGATCGAGCATCTCCCTCCGCAGGTTCACCTGGTCATCTCCACCCGCCAGGACCCCAACCTGCCGCTCGCCCGGCTACGCGCGCGGGGGCAGCTGACCGAGCTGCGCGCGGCGGATCTGCGCTTCACGCCTACCGAGGTCACGACGTACCTCACCTCCGTGATGGGGCTCGCGCTGACCGTCGAGAACATCGCCACCCTCGAACGTCGCACAGAGGGATGGATCGCCGGACTGCAGCTCGCTGCCCTCTCGTTGCGCGGCCATCAGGACGTCGGCGCGTTCATCGAGGGCTTCGCCGGGGACAACCGATTCATCGCCGACTACCTGGTAGGTGAGGTCCTCGGACGCCAACCCGCGGAGGTCCGCTCCTTTCTCCTACAGACCGCAATCCTGGACCGCTTGAGCGGCCCGCTCTGTGATGCCGTCACGGGACAGGATCGCGGTAGCGCCCGCCTGGAGGCACTGGAACGCGGCAACTTCTTCCTCGTTCCGCTCGACGACCGTCGGCAGTGGTACCGCTACCACCATCTTTTCGCAGAGGTCCTCCGCGCCTATCTCGCTGAGGAGCTGCCCGACCAGCTGCCTGTGCTGCACCGCCGCGCTGCTCAGTGGTATGAGACCACCGGCTCATTGCCGGACGCCATCGGACATCTGCTCGCAGCCGGTGACGACGAGCGCGTCGCCGACCTCGTCGAGGCTGCGGCACCCGCGCTGAGCCAGGCCCGCCAGGAGGCGACGCTGCTCAGCTGGCTGCAAGCCATTCCCGAGAAGGTCCTCAGCAACCGACCGGTGCTCAACGCAAGCTATGCCGGCGTGCTGATGTCCAGTGGCCTCATGGCGACCGTTGAGTCCCGGCTCGATGACGCAGCCCGCTGGCTGGAACCGTCAGCAGACCAGGACGAGATGGTCGTGATCGACCAGGACAGCTTCCGCCGACTGCCCGGGTCGATCGCCATGTGGCGCGCAGGCGCCCGACTGGTGAGCGGCGACCCCGCCGGCTGCGAGCAGCGCGCCAAGCAGGCAATCGCACTGTCCGCCGCCGACGACCACCTGACGCAAGGTGGCGCCAGCGCCCTGATCGGTCTTGTCGCGTGGGGGACCGGTGACCTCGAGGAGGCCTTGACGCGGTACACCGAATGCATCGCGCACCTCACGAGCGAGGGTTCGTTCGCCGATGTCGTGGGGTGCTCGATCACCCTTGCCGACATCCGCATCACCCAAGGTCGGCTGCGCGACGCGGAGGCGATCTACCAGCGCGGACTGCAGCTTGCGACCTCGGCGAGTCGCTCGGTGCTGCGAGGCGCCGCCGACATGGAGGTGGGCTTAGCCGGCGTCCACTTCGAGCGTGGAGACCTCGATCGCGCGCGTGAGCACTTGGCGCGTGCGGAGGAGCTGGGCAGCGCCCTCGGCCTGCCCCAGCACCCCTACCGCTCGCGGGTGGTGGCGGCGCAGCTGCGGCAGTGCGAGGGAGACCACGTCGCTGCCGTCGCGCTGCTGAATGAGGCGGAGCGGTTGTACGACAACGACTTCTCGCCCAAGGTGCGGCCGGTCGCCGCGCTGCGGGCGCGGACCTGGTTGGCGCAGGGTAACGCCGAGGACGCGGCGCGCTGGGCGCGCGAGCAGGGGCTGACGGCCGATGACGAGCTCAGCTACCTCCGCGAGTTCGAGCACATCACGCTGGCAAGGCTGCTGCTGGCGCAGCGCGAGCTGTCGGCGGCCGCCAGTCTGCTCGACCGTCTCCTCCATGCAGCGGAGGCGGGCGGCAGGGCGGGAAGCGTGCTTGAGATCCTCGTCCTGCAGGCCCTCACGCACCAGTCCCGGGGCGGGGCGGTCGCGGCGCAGCAGACCCTGCGACGCGCGCTCGTCCTCGGTGAGCCCGACGGCTATGTCCGGTCGTTCCTCGATGAGGGGCCCCAGATAGTCACGCTGCTGCAGGAGCTGGACCGGCAGGGCATCGCTTTGTCTTACGTGCGGATGCTGCTCGCTGTCGGGAGGACAGCGATCCCCTCGCTCAAGCAGCCCCTGATCGACCCGCTGAGCGAACGCGAACTCGACGTGCTCCGCCTGCTCGGCAGCGAGCTGAGCGGCCCCGAGATCGCCCAGGAGCTCGTCGTGTCGCTCCATACGGTGCGCAGCCACACCAAGAGCATCTACGGCAAGCTGGGGGTGAACAGCCGTCGGGCCGCAGTGCGCGAGGCAGAGCTGCTCCAACTACTGCCGAGGCCAGTCACCGGACGCCCCTGACCGGCAGGATGGCGACGCCACTGGCGATCGCGCACCCACCCGCCACGGGGCGTACAGCACGCTGTAGCTGCCGCCACCAAGTGCGAGTACCGCGGTAGCGATGGCCGGGGACACGAAGAACGGCAACGCGCCTTCGATGTTGAGCACCCCAGATCCTTCGAGACGGTGTCTGGGTCGGGCAGCACGTCGGCGACCAAAGCGAGGTCGACCGCCAGGTAAATGCCGAAGCCGAGTCCGCTCAAAGTCATGCCGATGAGGAAGACGCCCACCGTCGGAGGCCCGGCCACGACAAGGAGGGACGCGCCGTACAGCGCTGCCGTGGTGAGGACGAACGTTTTGCGCCGTCCTGTCCTGTCCGACAGGCGACCACCGGCCACCGATGTCAGGACCACCAAGGTGGACTGCCCGAGGGTGGCGAGGAAGACCTGATGCGCGACGTCGTCCTTCGCCACCTCGAGCTGGTCCTGTAGGAAGAACGCGGCGGCGATCGCCACCGCGTATCGGGCAGCCGGCATCGAGCGCCTGAAGCTCCGTCTCACGCCCGTTGGTGGTGATGACGAGAGCGTTCGGAAGGTGCAATCAGTGCACATGATCTGTCGCGCCTTCACGGCGGCAGGCATCGAGATCACGCTCGGCCAAAGTGGCAACTTGGGCCACGCGGTGGTCGCCCGAGGCCACGCCACCCACTACTCGGTAGGGGTCAGATTCCTCGAGCAGGTCGATCACAACGCTGTCATGAACCGCCAAGCCGCACCCTCCCAAGCCGCAGGACGAGACCAAGCCCCGGTTCGGCGCGATCGCCGGCATCTACCTTCCGGGCGCCATGGCGCTCGTCGGCCGCACCGCGGGGGCCCGCCCTGCTCGCCAACACCGACATCCGGACCAGGCTTGGATGCCGACTAGGTGGAGGCGCCGCATCCATCAACGGTCCAGCTCACGATCCGCACGAGCACTACCTGCACGCACGCGCTCAGGAGGTCGCCGCGACCCTCGCCCAGCCGCCAGCCTGGCGCACCACCCTGGAACAAGAGCGCGTCCGCAGCGCTGTGGAGCTTCGGAACCTCATCAACGCCAAGTGCCTGGCCGAAGGCATGCACCCGCTGAAGACCAGGACCCTTCGAGCCCTACTGACCTCCGAGTCGGACGGGAAAGCCCAGACCGCCTGATGCACGGTCACAGACCCGCAACTCGTGTGGTGTGTCAAGAATTTGTCAACAAGACCGCCAGGGACGTCCGCGGACAAGCCCGGACCAGGACAGACTCGCAAAGCGTGTTCCTGACTCGAAGGAGCGTCCGCGAGCGTCTGGAGCGGTCCGGAGCGGTCATCGTGCCGCGCTCATAACCCAAAGGTCGCAGGTGCAAATCCTGCCCCCGCTACAACGCAAAACCGCAGGTCTGGGGCATCATCGTGTCTGGTGATCATGGCCCTGACGCGTTTGGTTAACTCCGAGAGACCTGGCACCAGATCTCGTCACCGCGACCCAGCAAGGCGTACTGGCGTTTGACACACGATCGACGCTGCCTGAATATCGAGGTCCAGATAGGTCCCCGAAGGCCCAGCCGAACGCGATCGAGGATCACCACGGTTACCAAGACAGCGCGGCGTCCGCTCCTACGAGCAGCGGGGACAGTGGTCCTGGTGATCACCGCGGCGCTGGCCCCTGTTGCCCAACCCGCGCAAGCAGCTCTGCCCCTTGCCGGGAAGATCGTGGCTCTGAACCCGGGTCATGACGGAGGCAACTCAAGCCACCCCATTTTCATCAACCGGATCATTTACGCTGGCAACGGGCTCTGGAAGGCCTGCGACACCGTTGGCACAACTACCCGCGCCGGGTACAGCGAACACGCGCTCACCTGGGACGTGGCCAACCGAACCGCTGCCATCCTCAGAACCGAGGGAGCAAAGGTCGTCCTGACCCGCGGCACCGACACCGGAGCCGGCCCGTGCGTCAACACCCGAGCCGAGTTTGCCAACGCCTCCCTCGCCAACGCCGTGGTCAGCCTCCACGGCGACGGGTCCTTCGTGACCGGCGCTCGCGGGTTTCACGTCATCTACCCGGGCGCGGCGAGCACCCCCTACGCGCTCCGTCAATCCTCGACACGGTTGGCCCTGAAGCTGCGCGCCGGCTTCGCGCACACGGCGTCGATGCCGTACGCCAACTACGTCGCGGGTGGAACTGCCCTGCAAGCACGGTCTGACCTGGCAGGGCTCAACCTCACCAAACGACCGGCGGTGTTCATCGAGATGGGAAACATGAAGAACAGTACTGACGCAGCCATCATGACCACACCCGCAGGTCGGCAGCGGCTCGCCCGAGGCGTCGCGGCAGGAATCACCGCCTTCCTCACCTCCTGAGCGCCTGCCAGGAACTGCCAGCGTTCGGAGTGCTGTTTGCGTGAGCACCGACCACCCGAGCCGCAGCGCCGACACGCTCAAGAGTCCCCGGAGCGAATTTCAGCCCGGAATAGGCCGCATGCCAGTGCGACCCTTGACTAACACCAAGGCTAGCCAGTTGTGCGCACCTCGACCGCGCAGGGTTGGCCGGTCAGAACTGAGTACGCCCTCGATGCCTGAACTGAAAGGCTGAAAGATGTGAGAGCACAGCTTGAAGCTGCTTGGCAGGTTCTTAGGCGCCGCGGCAGGGGTGACTTACAGATGAGCTGTGAGCACGACACGGGACTGCCCACCGTGAGTTTGAGTCGTCCTTCGATCAACTTCTGATCCCGATCAACGTCTGAGGCGCTTACGCGGATCAGACACGCTCGGGGTCGTGTGTCTCGGAGGAGCGCAGCTGATAAGGGACGGAGGTCACCATGACCCCCGGTTTGTAGAGCAGCCGTCCCTTAAGGCGTAGAGCGCTTTGGTTGTGTAACAGTTGCTCCCACCAGCGCCCCAGGACGTACTCGGGAATGTAGACAGTGACCACGTCGCGGGGACTCTGGCGGTGGATCCTGTCGACGTAGTCCAGGATCGGGCGGGTGATCTCTCGGTAGGGCGAGTTCACAATGGTCAGCGGCACCCCGATGTTACGGTCGTCCCACTCGGCGACCAGGGCGGCTGTATCGGCGTCGTCGATCGACACGGTTAGGGCGGTCAGATCATGCGGTCGGGTGGCCTTGGCGTAGGCAAGGGCCCGTAGGGTAGGTGCGTGGATCTTCGAGACCAACACGACAGCGTGGTTGCGGCTGGGTAGTGGGACGCCAGCTGGTTCCGGGGCGAGCTCGGCACTGAAGGCGTCGTAGTGGGCGCGGATCGCCCGCATGAGGAAAAAGATGACGATCATCGCCGCGATTGCTAGGTAGGCGCCGGCCAGGAACTTATATCGGACAACGATGATCAGCACCAGCCCGGTTACGACAGCGCCGGTGCCATTGATCGCCTGGGAACGCCGGATGATCCGTCGCGCAGCTGCCTCAGTGGTGCGGGCAAGTTCAGTGTTCCAGTGTTTGACCATGCCGACCTGCGAGAGCGTGAAGGACGTGAAGACCCCGACGATGTAGAGCTGGATGAGCTTTTCGATGTTGGCGTTGAAACCGATGATGAGTGCAATGGACACCGCGGCAAGCAGCAGGATCCCGTTGCTGTAAGCCAGCCTGTCGCCGCGATTATGGAGCTGACGGGGTAGGAAGCGGTCCCGGGCCAGAATGGACGCCAGGGTCGGGAAGCCGTTGAAGGCGGTGTTCGCCGCCAGGACCAAGATCCCGGCGGTGGCTGCTTGGAAAGCGTAGAACAGTGGACTGCGACCCCAGATGCCGTCGGCGATCTGGCTGATCACAGAGGGGTTACCGTCGGGGTAGGCCCTGGCGTGGGTGGCGATCGCGAGAGCCGTGATACCCCCGAACATGCTGATGGCCAGCGCTCCCATGATGACGAGGGTGGTGGCGGCGTTCTTGGCCTTGGGCTTCTTGAAGGACGGGACGCCGTTGCTGATGGCCTCCACCCCCGTCAGGGCCGTACAGCCGCTTGCGAAGGCCCGAAGGCACAGCAGCACGGTCAAGAAGCCCCCTGAGGCGGCAGTGCGGTGCAGTGCGAGGTGCGCGCTGGGTGCGTCAGGGATCCCGCCGGTCAGCGAGCGGTAGATACCGCTGGCCATGAGCACAAAGGTCAATCCCACGAACGCGTAGGTGGGAAACGCGAAGGCCGTGCCGGACTCCCTCACCCCGCGAAGGTTCACGATGGCCAACAGCACGACAAAGCCGACGCTGAGCTCCACCGCGTAAGGCGCCAACGAGGTGGCAGCCGACGTGATGGCGACTACCCCGGAGACCACCGACACGGCGACCGTCATGACGTAGTCAACAAGCAGCGCAGCAGCGGCGGTGAGGGCGGCGCGGTCGCCGAGGTTCTCCTTGCTCACGATGTAGGCGCCGCCACCGGAGGGGTAGGCGAAGCAAGTTTGTCGGTAGGACGCGACCACGACGGCGAGGAGCAGGGCGACGGCAACAGCAATGGGTGCAGCCAAACCCAACAGCGATGCCGCGCCGGCAGTGCCAAGGACCAGCACGATCTGCTCAGTCGCATAGGCGACCGAGGAGATCGGGTCAGAACAGAAAACCGGCAGCGCGATCTTCTTCGGCAGTAACGTCTCGCCGAGTCGGTTGCTGGCGACGGCCCGACCAATGAAGACACGCTTTAGCAACTCGGTGGTTCCGGACACGAGAACTCCTACCTTCCAGCCGATGCGCGGTGCGGTTGGACCTTCTCCGGTCCGCTACTCCCGAGGACGAAGCGGCGGCCGCGCGAAGGACAGGCAAGCAGTGGGCCACTCGTCGACGGTAGCAATGACCGCGGGTGCAGGCGTTCCGTCGCCGATCGCGTACGCACAAGATCGCTAGTTCCGACGAAGCCGCGGCCGTTCAGCACAAACCGGCGAGCACCCCGCCAAGACGCACTTCCGTCGACTTGACGCGTGCGCTGAGCCGGCAGCTGCGGGACGGCGGGGCCACGGTCCGCGAGGTCGAGCACCTGGTCCCGGTGACCGGCCAGCTGCGGGAGGCTGTTGTCACCGCTCGGGGCCTCGCCCGACTCGGGGGACTTGGCCGCCCTTTGGCTGAACTGCAGGTCGCCCGACCTGCAGTCCGTAACCAGAACCCGATCGTGGAGCTGCAGGACCGGATCGTGCGGCTGCACCGGGCCTCGCACCAGCTCACTCGCAAGATCTGGGTGGGCGTGTGCACCCTGGCCGACCCCTCCGTGGCGGGCCTCCTGCTCAACGATGCAGCCGCCAAGGTCTTCCGCGCCGGATTGCCCGCGGATGTCGTTGACCTGTCGATCCAGTGGGAGGCGGGTCGCTTCGAGGTTGGCGCCGCGGCGTGGCTCGAGGTCCAGGGGCAGATCCGGGTGCTGAGGACATCTACCCCGGCAGTTGCTGCGGTGAGAGACGCGCACAATGGGAGACACACCCTAGCTAAAGGGGACGGTGATTGGACCGGCCAGCCGGGTGTAGACGGCGAAGAAGTCTCGGTCGTCGGGGACCAGATAGCGGTTTTTTGACTGCATGTGAATGGGCTCGACTGGGGTGGGGTCGTGTCCGTCGCGGTAGGTGAGGAAGGTGTGCCACTCAGGGTTGATGTCGAACTCCATTGCCCGCACTGCGCCGATGTGCTGGAGGATCTTGGCGAGGGTGATGACGGTCTGGTCCGGGGCGGCGACATAGAGAAGGTTTCCGCGCCGGTCGATGCCCACGCCCGTGCGCCACACGCGGGTGGCCCCGCCGAGCGTGTATCCCCATTGTGGGCTGTTCGGGTCGGTGTTGAGGGCGGGGTTAACCGTCCCGTCCCACACGATGGGAGCCAGGCTCTGTCGCGACCAGGCCACGTCGGCGGTCGTCTTGGCGTCGCCGTTCCAGTCGATGATGTCCAGGCGCCCATCCCGATACCCGACGAGCGTGGCGTTACCTCGCTTGAGCGGCTCATTAATCAGACCGTTGTCCGACGAACCGTTGTGGCCGTCGACGTAGGTGAAGCCGCCATTAAAGGTTGCGAGCAGCCGTGAGCGCTCACCGATGGGGACCATCATGGGACCGCGGATTGCGGCTGCTGGCGGCTCGTATCGGCCGGGGTAGTAGCCGATCGCTGTGCGGGTGCGGTCGAACCAGCCGACGTAGGCGATCAGGTGGGGATAGTCGCGTTCGGGGCGGAACGTGGTGACCAGCACCGGCGCATGTCCGTCGATCGTTGCTCCTGTGGGCGACCAGACGCCCTCACCGGCTAGCGGGGTCGGATAGACCGGCGTGATGGGCGTGGGCCAGGAGGTCGGGCGCCGGGCCGGGCCGGGCCGCAGCGATCCTGACGGTCGAACGATTCCTACTGTGGGCAGGCTAGCCAGCGGCGCCCCACCTTTCGTGGGCGCCTTCCAGCCGTAGTAGACGTGCTCTGCGGTGTCGACGATCTGATTGCCGAGGGGGACGTCGCCCCGCACCCACTCAACGCTACGAGCCACGTAGGACATGCTCGTAGGTTGAAGCATCCAATGCGCATACGACGCCCCACCCCACAGCAGCAGGCCAACGAGTGGGCCAGCCACGATCCGGCGCCGAAGACGCCGACTGACTGCCCTCCGCGGGAGGCCCGGCGTCTTGTCCCTTTCAACGGGCGGAACATCGACGGCAAGACCGGTCTCGGACGGCCTGGAATCTTCCACTTACGAGCCCTCTCCGCGGTCTCTCGACAGGAATCTTTTACAGCGCTCCTGCAGGATTGCATGGTTCGCTCCGCCGTGCCCCTCCACCCTTGACCAGCCCCGACGGCCTTCCGGGTCGCGGACCCAGGACTCGGGTAGAAGACCGCTGATGCAGGTGTTAGGACGTGGCCTCGAGATGGCCTGTTCAATCTACTCCGCAGGGGCGGGGGCAGCTCCGTCGTGTGCTGGATGGTGGATGCTGCAGGTGATGACGCCTGTACCGGGGAGCTGGTGCAGCCCATCCCTCCAGCACCCGAGGCGTCGCAGTTGATCTTTCGGCGGCCAAGGCGATAGCGCTCAGGTACGCCAGGTCCGTGGCAATGCCGGACCAGAACACGTAACGGGTGCCGGTCGCTTCGGTGCGCCGGAGCCACCCGATGACCCGCGACGTGGAGGTGAATGAGGCACGCGATCTGCCCGCGTGACCACTCGAAGCAGCTTCTATGTGCTGAGCGGCCATTCGTTTGTTCACGATCGCAGCCGCGGCCTACGAGTTGGTCTTGGCCTGCATCAGGACCCAGGCCTCGCACAGAAGCATCAAAACGATCACCTACTCCAGAACGCAGTGGGTCGCCTGGTGGCGACGCGCGCTTGGGCGGGCCCGCCGCCGTGTCCTGAGGTCTGGCTGTTGGTGCCTGATCCCAGAACCGTCTGCTGCGCGCGTCAGTTCCCTGCAGATCTAGCAGATCTATGCTTTTCCACATGGTGTGAGTCACCCTGTGGTCTCTGCTCTGTGTGCCGTCACGGTGGTGAATGGGGATACTGGGCTCCCATGGGCGAGTCATAGGTCACACGGCGTGGTGTGCTGTGGGCTGACTTGGCGACGGCATGATGGTGGGGTGAGTTCACGTGGGCGTGTTTGTGCTCGTGTGCGTCGTCGGCGCACAGTCGCCGGGCTCGGCGTCGTTACGCTGAGTTTTTTTGCTGCGCAGGCGTTTGAAGGTTCGGAGCGCCCAGCAGTTGCG
>JAYUBO010000136.1:0-5219 GCA_043740815.1 Frankiales bacterium
GTGTACCGCCGCTTCCGGGGCTCCGGCCCGGCTCTGGTGCCGGCCTGCGGCTTCGACTACCTGCCCGGCGACCTCGGCGTGGCCGTCGCGCAGGAAGTCCTGGGCCGCACCCCGACGGAGGTCGACGTCGTCTACGGCCTGGCTGGTGGCAAGCCCAGCCGCGGTACGGCGCAGAGCATTGCCGGTGCGCTGACTGCGACCAGGGCCCACCTCGGGCGGCTGGTGGTCGACGGAGAGCAGGGGCCCGTCACGGCTGTCGCGCTGCCTTGGGGTGAGGAGCTCACGGTGCCGCTCCGGCTGCCACACGCCACCATCCGCACCGGGATCGCCGCGCCGTCGGCCGCCACCCGGTTCACCCAGGCGATCGGCCCGGTCTCGCCGTACACGGGTGGGGTGGCGAAGCTGGCGATGCCGCTGATCCGGCGCTGGGCGAACCGGCTGCCGGAAGGGCCGTCGCCGCTGGACCGCGGCAAGGCGGTGGCGCGGACCTGGTCGGTCGTGCGCGCCGACGGCCAGCAGGTGCGGGTTCTGGTGCGGGTCCGCGACGTCTACGGCATGACCGCCCGGTTCCTGGTTGCAGCCTCCCAGCAGGTCACCGGTGTGGGGGCGCTGGCGACGGCAGAAGCCCTGAACGCCAGGGCTTTCTTAGAGGAGATGTCCTATGAGGACGAGGGCGGCTCACTGAGCTGGTTGGTCCTGTGACGACCTGGGAGGACCGCTTCCGAGCGCCCCGGGTGTCGCTGCCGGAGTGGGCGGAGGACGCACCCGACCGGTGCGTGTTCAGCGGCAACGTGACCGGCACGTTCGAGCTCTACACCTGGGACCGGTCGACCGGCGCCACCACGCTGGCCACCTCGCGGTCCAACGGCACAGCCGACGGCCACCCCTCACCGGACGGCGAGTGGCTGTGGTGGTTCGATGACACCGACGGCGACGAGCTCGGCGTCTGGCGCCGGCAGCCGTTCTTCGGCGGCGCGGCTGTCGAGGCCGCACCCGGCGTCCCGGCCGGTTACAGCGCAGGCTGCGAGGTCGGTAGGGCCCTGTCGGTCGTGGGCGTGTCGACTGACGACGGCTCCAGCGTCTACGTCGTCCGGGCTTCCGGGACGGAGGTCCTCTACGCGAGCGAGTCCGACGCGGACGTCGCGGCGTTGTCCAAGGACGACCAGCTGGTGCTGATCGAGCACTCCGAGCACGGCGACTCGCGGCACCCGGCACTGCGGGTCCTGACGGTCGACGGCGAGGTCGTCGGGGACCTGTGGGACGGCGACGGCTTCGGGCTTCACGGGGTCGGCTTCGACCCGTCCGGCACTCTTGTGCTGGCCCTGCACGAGAAGGACGGACGTCCTGAGCCGCTGCTCTGGAACCCTATGTCCGGCGAGGTCCAGCGGCTTGTGGTCCCGCTTGCCGGAGACCTGTCGGCGGACTGGCTCGTCGACGGCAGCGGGCTGCTGGTCGTCGCCGAGAGCCGCGGTCGGGCGACCCTGCACACCGTCACCCTGGATGGCACCGTGACCGACGTCGACACCCCCGACGGGACCGTCCTGGACGCCACCCCCCGACCGGACGGCACCGTGGAGTACGCCTGGTCCTCGGCCGCCGAGCCACGCGTGATCCGCTCGACCTCCGGCGCGGTCGTCCTGGAGGCGCCAGCTCCGGTCGCGCCCGCTTCCGTGCCCGTCGAGGACGTGTGGGTCGACGGCCCGGGCGGTCCGGTCCACGCGTTGATCGCACGGCCCGCTGGCGACGGCCCCGTGCCCACGGTGTTCCTCGTCCATGGCGGCCCGACGGCCCACGACGGCGACCTTTTCCAGGCCGACCGCGCCGCCTACGTCGACCTCGGATGCGCTGTGGTGCAGGTGAACTATCGCGGCTCGACCGGTTACGGCGCCGCCTGGCGGGACGCTATCGAGGGTCGCCCGGGACTCACCGAGCTCGAGGACCTCGCCGCCGTCCGGGAGTGGGCCGTCTCCAGCGGGCTGGCGTCCACCTGCGTCCTCACCGGAGCCTCGTGGGGCGGTTACCTCACGCTGCTCGGCCTCGGGACGCAGCCGGAGCTTTGGTCGGCGGGCGTCGCCGCCGTACCCGTCGCCGACTACGTCGCTGCCTACGAGGACGAGATGGAGCCGCTACGCGCCTTCGACCGTTCGCTGTTCGGTGGCTCCCCCGACGACGTACCTGAGGTCTACGCGCGGTGCTCACCGCTCACGTACGTCAAGGACGTCTGCGTGCCGGTCCTGGTCCTGGCGGGTGCCAACGACCCACGCTGCCCGATCCGGCAGATCGACAACTGGCTCAGCGCCGCCGACGCGCTCGGCAAGGAGGTCGAGGTCTACCGCTTCGACGCCGGCCACGGCTCACTGGTCGTCCAGGAGCGGATCCGGCAGATGCGCGTGGAGCTGGCGTTCGTCGCCAAGCACGTCGGCCTGCCTGGCCCCGCCTGACCCAGCTCGCCACCGGGCCGCCCACCAACCCCCCCGGCGTCCTGGCCCCGACGGCCACGCTCGCAGCGGACTAGGGCGAGCTGATCGCGCTCGGGTGGCCAGGTCCCAGGCCCCGACCTGAGGCGAGCGGGGTGACCGTCGGCGGGGCCGCGGTGGTGGGCGGAGTGGTGGTGGGCGGAGCGGTGGTGGGCGGAGCTGTGGTGGGCGGAGCTGTGGTGGGGGGCGGCGTCGGGGAGGGTGTGGGCGAGGGGGTAGGAGATGGCGTCGGCGACGGGGTCGGCGAGGGTGTGGGAGAAGGCGTCGGTGTGGCCGTGAGCTGCGGCGCGTCCCGCTCGATCGCGGACAGCAGCCGCCGCAGCGCAGCGGCCCGGGCCGCCGAGATCGTGCCGGCCTGCTGCTGGGAGGTGATCGTCGCCCGCAGGTCGTCGATGGCCCGGCGCAGGTTGGGCAGGTCCTTGGCATTGGCCTCGTCGACCAGGACCGCGGTCTTGTCCTGCAGCGTCTGCGCGGGTGTGAGCCCACCACTGCCGCACCCGGCGAGCAGCAGGGCCAGCGACGTCCCCGCGAGCAGGCGCCTCATCGGCCCTCCACCTGCTTCACGAAGCTGTCGAGGTCGGCCTTGAGCTGGGCCGGGAGGTCGTTGCTCACCGGGTTGACGGTGCGCGGCGTGGCCGAGCCGGACTGCGACGCGACGACCCCGCCGGCCACCAGCGCGACCAGCAGCAACCCGAGCCCGAGCAGGAGCCCCCTGCGCGAACGACGGGGAGCAGCCACCGGGAGCTGACCGGTCGTCACGGACGGCGCACGCCCCACCGGCAGGAAGGTCGTCGCGGCGGGCATGGCAACGGTGCTCTCACCGCTGAGCAGCGCCCGTAGGGCGCCTGCGGCCTGGCCGGCCGTGGGGCGGTCGGCCGGCTCCCGGGCCGTCATCGCGGCGAGTAACGATGACCAGCCGGCGGGCAGCGACGCCGGCAGGACGGGCTCGCGGTGCAGGCGGGCCATGGCGGCCTCGACCGGGGGACCGTCGTACTCTCGTTGTCCGGTAAGGGTTTCCAGCAACAGCAGCCCAAGGGCGTAGACGTCGACGGAAGGCCCGACGGGCTGGCCGGTGACCTGTTCCGGGGCGAGGTAGGACGCGGTGCCGACCATCAGTCCGGTCGACGTGACCCGCGCGGCATCGACCAGGCGAGCGATGCCGAAGTCGGTGAGCTTGATGCTGCCACCGCGTCCGAGCAGGACGTTGGCGGGCTTGACGTCGCGGTGCACCAGACCCTGTGAGTGCACGTGCTCGAGGGCGTCCGCGACGGCGATCCCGACTTCGGTGACCCGTTGCAGCGAGAGCGGTCCCCGGCGGATCGCATCCGCGAGGGTCTGCCCGTCGACGTACTCCATGACGACCCAGGGGCGACCCGAGGTGTCGGTGCCGGCGTCGTAGACCTGGACGAGGCATGGATGTGACAGCCGCGCGAGCGTGCGCGCCTCGTCCGCAGCCCGGGCGCTGGACTCGTCATGGGCAACGGTCACCAGCTTCAGCGCGACGACGCGGTCCAGGGACGTGTCCGTGGCCCGCCATACCTCAGCCGTGCCCCCACGACCGACGAGGCCGTCAAGGCGGTAGCGCCCCCCGAGCATGGCGGCCGTGGGCACCGCCTGTGTCGGGTCGTCCGGCGGGACCGTCAAAGCCGGGAGACCAGCTCGGCGATCTGTACGGCGTTGAGCGCCGCTCCCTTGCGCAGGTTGTCGTTGCTGACGAACAGCGCCAGTCCGCGGGGACCGTCCTGCCGCACCCGGCCGACCAGGGAAGGGTCGCGGCCGGCGGCCTGCAGCGGCGTCGGCACGTCGACGACGGACACGCCAGGGGCGACGGACAGCAGCTCGAGGGCCCGGGCGACGGACAGGTCGCGGGCGAATTCCAGGTTGAGCGACAGCGAGTGGCCGGTGAAGACCGGCACCCGCACGCAGGTCCCGGAGACCCGCAGGTCCGGCAGGCCCAGGATCTTTCGCGACTCGTTGCGGAGCTTTTGCTCCTCGTCGGTCTCGAACGACCCGTCGTCGACAACCGACCCGGCCATCGGCAGCACGTTGAAGGCGATCGGTGCGACGTACTGACTGGGCTCCGGGAACGTCAGCGCAGCTCCGTCGTGGACCAGCTCGACAGCCTTGTCGTGCACCGCCTCGACCTGTGACGCAAGCTCCTGCACCCCAGCCAGCCCCGACCCGCTGACCGCCTGGTACGTCGCGGCGATGACCCGCACCAGACCCGCCTCGTCATGCAGCGGCTTCACGACCGGCATGGCGGCCATGGTGGTGCAGTTGGGGTTGGCGATGATTCGCTTGTTCGCTTGGGAGACAAGGGATCCGTTGACCTCGCTCACGATCAGCGGCACGTCCGGGTCCATCCGCCAGGCGCTGGAGTTGTCGATGACGACGACCCCGGCAGCAGCGAAGACCGGCGCGAGCTGTCTGGAGGTGGCGCCGCCTGCGGAAAAGATCGCAAGGTCGAGCCCGGACGGGTCGGCGGTCGAGGCGTCCTCGATCAGGACGTCCTGGTCGGCGAAGCGCAGGGTCTGTCCGGCCGAGCGGGCGGAGGCGAAGAACCGGATCTGCTCCAGCGGGAAGGCCCGGTCGAGCAGCAGCTGGCGAACGACAGCTCCCACCTGGCCGGTCGCCCCGACGACACCGACACGGCTCATCGGCCGGTGCCCCCGTAGACGGTGGCCTCACCGTCGGTGCCCAGCTCGAAGGCGTCGTGTACGGCCCGAACAGCAGCCGGTACGT
>JAYUBO010000137.1:0-1593 GCA_043740815.1 Frankiales bacterium
CGCCACGCTGTCCCAGGGCGAGCTCGCCGTGTCGCAGACGGAGGCGTCCAACCTGGGCATCAAGGTCGGCGAGCAGGTGCCGGTGGAGTGGGCCCGGACCGGTACCCACCCGGTGACGGTCGGGACGGTCTATGCCGACAACCAGTTCGCCGGTGGCTACCTGGTTTCCGACGCGACCTACGACGCCAATGTCACCAACCGGCAGCTCGTCGTCATCGCGGTCAAGGCTGCCCCCGGGGTCGCTCTGTCCGCGGCACGGGCCGCCATCACGAGCGCGCTCGCGGGCTTTCCCAACCTCACGGTCCAGGACGAGGCGCAGTTCGTGAAGAGCCAGGGCAACCAGATCGACACCTTGCTCAACATCGTCATGATCTTGCTCGCGCTCTCGGTCCTCATCGCCATGCTGGGCATCGTCAACACCCTGGCGCTCTCGGTCGTCGAGCGGACCCGCGAGCTCGGCCTGCTGCGCGCCGTGGGCCTGCAACGCCGCCAGCTCCGCCAGATGATCTATGCCGAGAGCGTGGTCATCGCCGTCTACGGCGCGGTCCTGGGCATCGCGATCGGGCTCGCCTTCGGGTACGCCCTGACCCTCGCCCTGCACGACCAGGGGGTCACCGAGTTTGCCGTCCCCGTCGTGAGACTGGCGCTGGTACTGCTCGTAGCAGCCGTCGGCGGGATCCTCGCCGCCGCCCTGCCGGCTCGCCGGGCCGCACGCCTCAACGTCCTGGAGGCGGTTTCTGCGGCGTGAGCCGGTCCGGGCCGCGGGCCGGCCACCGCCGGGGTGAACAATCGTTCACTAGGCTGGTCATCCCTACGACCTTCAGGAGCAACAGTGCTGGACCTTGCGGGAACCTCGTCGATCGTGACCGGTGGCGCCTCCGGCCTCGGTGAGGCGGCGGCGCGCCAGCTTTCCGCCCGTGGCGCCAAGGTCGTCATCCTGGACCTCAACGACGACAAGGGTGTCACGGTCGCCGGGGCCATCGGCGGCACCTACCTCCGGGCCGACGTCACCGAGACCGAGCAGGTCATCGCCGCCATCGCTGCCGCCGAGGAGCTCGGTCCGCTGCGCACCACCGTGGCTGCTGCCGGCATCGGCTGGGCGGCCCGCACCGTCGGCCGCGACGGGACGTACGAGTCCGCGTTCAGCCTGGCCGACTTCACCAAGGTCATCAACATCAACCTCATCGGTGTCTTCAACACGGTCCGCCTCGCAGCCACGGCGATGGGTCGCCTCGAGCCCGTCGACGACGATGGCAGCAGGGGTGCCATCGTGACCCTGGCCTCTATCGCCGCCTTCGACGGCCAGATTGGACAAGCCGCGTATTCCGCCAGCAAGGGCGGCATCGTCGGCATGACGCTCCCGATCGCCCGCGACCTCGCCGCTCTCGGTATCCGCCTCAACTGTGTTGCCCCCGGCCTGATCGACACCCCGATCTATGGCGAGGGCCCCGCGTCGGAGGCGTTCAAGGACTCCCTCAAGCGCGACGTCGTGTTCCCCAAGCGCCTCGGCACCGCCGACGAGCTGGCGTCGATGATCGTCGAGCTGCTCACCAACACCTATGCCAACGGCGAGACGGTGCGACTCGACGGCGC
>JAYUBO010000138.1:0-15846 GCA_043740815.1 Frankiales bacterium
GAGTCGGTGATCAGCCCACCGAGTGCATGTCCTCGCTGTGAGAACCCGATCCGGCCGCGTGACAACGTGCCGGTCCTGGGCTGGCTGATGCTCAGGGGCAGGTGCCGCGACTGCGCGGAGCCAATCAGCGCGCGGTACCCCTTGGTCGAGGCTTTCACTGGCCTCCTGTTCGCGGTCCTGGCGCTGCGCTTCGGCTTTGATGCGGTCCTGCCCGCCTATCTCTACCTGGCAGCTGTCGGCGTCGCCCTGGCGATGATCGACATCGACCTCAAGCGCCTTCCAGATGCGCTCACCTTGCCGTCGTACCCGGTGGCGGCTGTATTGCTAGGCGGGGCCGCCGTCTTGACTGGGGAGTACGACAACCTCATCAGGGCCGGCATTGGGGCTGCGGTCGCCTTCGGGCTCTACTTCGCCCTGTGGTTCGCCTATCCGACCGGCATGGGCTTCGGGGACGTCAAGCTCGCGCCGACGCTCGGGGCCTACCTGGGTTGGGTCTCCTATGGAGCGCTCGGCGTCGGGTTGTTCACCGGTTTCTTGTACGGGGGCCTGTTCGGGATCGGGGTCGTGCTGTTCGCCGGTGGCGGGCGCAAGACCAAGGTGCCCTTCGGGCCATTCATGCTCGCCGGCGCGCTGACCGGCATCCTGGTCGGGCAGCAGCTGGCAGATGCCTACCTGGGCGCCACGGTCGGGTGAGCCGCATTCCGCCGGACGGCGGAACCGTCTGACCCCGAGGACTCAAGCCAGCCGTCTAATTGACCGAGATCACTCCTGACACCGGTCGGACACGAAGACCGGAACCTCGCGGCTGCAAGGCCGCACTCCGAGGGGACAGGCAGTGGCAGGCAAAGTCGTAGGTCTCGACATCGGTACCTCCGGTGTGCGGGCTGCCGAGCTCACGCTGGGCAAGGGTGGGGCGACGCTCGAGCGCTTCGGTCAGGTAGCTCTTCCGGTCGGCGCCGTTCGTGACGGTGAGGTCGTCGACGCCGAGGCCGTGGCCGCAGCGATCAAGCAGTTGTGGGCCCAGGCCAAGTTCAGCAGCAACAAAGTCGTCGTGGGCGTGGCGAACCAGAGGGTCGTCGTCCGCCAGGTCGACCTGCCGTGGCTGCCTGCCAATGAACTCAAGAAGTCCCTCGCGTTCCAGGTGCAGGACTTCATCCCGATGCCGGTCGAGCAGGCCATCCTGGACTTCCACCCGCTCGAGGAGTTCACCAACGAGTCCGGCGGTCGGATGCTCCGGGTACTCCTCGTCGCGGCCGCGCGGGACATGGTGGACAGCGCGCTCGAAGCAGTTCAGAAGGCCGGGCTGCAGCCGCAGATGGTGGATCTCACCTCCTTCGCCGTGCTGCGTGCTCTCGTCACTATGGACAGCACCGGCCTGGACTCGCTGCACGCAGAGGCCCTCGTCGACGTCGGTGCCAACATCACCAACATCGTGGTCCACCAGGGCGGCGTCCCGCGCTTCGTCCGCATCCTCATGATGGGCGGTGGCGACATCACCGACGCCATCGCGGAACGTCTCGGAGTGCCGCTGGACCAGGCCGAGGCCCACAAGCAGGAGATCGGCATGGCGAGCGCCTCGGGTGCGGTCGACGCCAACCCCGCCGCCCGGGCCGTCGAGTCCACCGGCGGCGCCTTCGTCGAAGAGGTACGCGGCTCGCTCGACTATTTCATGGCCCAGCCGGGTGCCGCGCGCATCGGCCGTGTTGTCCTCTCCGGTGGGGGTTCGAGGCTCGCGGGTCTCGCCGACAGACTCGCCAGCGCCACCAGACTTCCCGTGCAGTCCGCCCGTCCCATGTCCACACTCAAGCTCGGCAAGACCGGCCTGACGCCTGACCAGCTTGCGTACGTCGAGCCCATGGTCACCGTTCCGGTGGGTCTCGCCATGGGGGTCTCGTCATGACTGTCCTGACCTCGGAGACCCGACTCTTGGGGACCTCGGTCCAGCTGCTGCCGCGGGTCAACCTGCTGCCGCCGGAGATCGCGGAGAGGCGCCAGTTCCGGCGAATCCAGGTCGCACTTGGCTCGGCTGTAGTGGCCTCGGTCGGCATCGTGGGTCTCCTGGTGCTGTCGGCCTCGCACGGAGTTGCCAGCGCACAGGGCGACCTCGACACCGCGACGCAGCAGAAGCAGGTCCTGCAGCGCCAGGTCCTGACCTACAGCGACGTGACGTCTGTCTACTCGGCGGCCGCGGCCGCACAGGCTCAGTTGACGCAGGCGATGGGGGACGAGGTCCGGTTCTCGCAGCTGCTCAACGACCTGAGCCTGTCGGTGCCGAGCAACGTCTGGCTGTCGAACGTGGCCTACATTCGCACACCGCCCGTGGCCACAGCCGCTGCGGCGCCGGTAGCCCCTGTGGCTGCAGGCGCTGCGACGCCGAGGGTGGCTGCGCCGGCGGCCGTACTGAGCCCCGTGGGAACTTTCACGGTCACCGGCGTCGCCTTCGCTCATGACGACGTCGCCACCTGGCTCGAGTCTGTCGCTGGGCTCAAGACCTACGTCAACCCCTACTTCTCCACCTCGACCGAGGCGCTCCTGGGGACGCGGAAGATCGTGAACTTCAGCTCGACCGCCTCCCTCACCAGCGCTGCGCTTTCCGGTCGTTACGCCAAGCCGGCCGGAGGCTGATCATGGACAAGCTCAAGCAGTGGATCGCCCTCACCGTCGTCGGTGTCCTTTCCGTGCTGGCAGGCGGGTGGTTCCTCCTGGTGTCGCCCAAGCACTCCGATGCGGCCGCGCTGCGCTCCCAGGCAGCGCAGCAGGTCAGCGCCAACGCGTCCCTGCAGACGCAGCTCGCCATGCTCAAGGCACAGGCCAAGAACCTTCCCGCCCAGCAGGCAAAGTTGGCCGCCGTCGCGGCCAAGATCCCCGACAACCCGGCCCTGCCGTCCCTGGTCAGGGCCCTGGCGAAGGCTGCTGACCAGACGGGGGTCGAGCTCGTATCCCTCGCACCCAGCCAGCCGACTCCCATCGCTGGCGGGGCGACCGCCACGGCGGTGGCACCTGGGGGAGCCTCCACCGCGTCGGGGAGCGCCGGTCAGCTGCAGTCGATCGGGCTGGTGCTCAACGTCGTGGGCGGCTACTTCCAGGTTGAGCAGTTCCTGGACTCCGTCGAGAACCTCAGTCGGGCAATGAAGGTGACCAACTTCGTCGCCGCGCCGGGCGGGAACCCGCTGAAGCCCGCCGCCGGGACGACGGCAACTGCGTCGACCCTGTCCACCACTGTCACGGGGACCGTGTACATGGCTACCGGTCGCCCCACCACCGCCGTCGCTCCCGTGGGCAAGTAGGAGACTGAGATGACTGACACTTTGACGCCCCTCGCGGTCGACGCGGACCCCACTTCCTCTCCCGGCAGCAACCGCCGCGCCATCATCGCGGCCGGCGCAGCGGGAGCTCTGCTCCTCCTGAGCGGCGGCTACTACCTGCTCATGGGCGGCTCGAGCAGCGAGCCGCATGCCTTCGTCCCGCAGGTGCAGCACGCCCCGGCAGTCGTGAAGACCATCGCCAAGAACGCAAAGCCGACGAGCAAGAACGCTGTCAAGCCAGCTGCCCAGTTGCCGGCCCTCTCGGTGGCCCCGCTCGGCCGCGACCCCTTCAAGCCGCTCTACATCCAGCCGGTCGCAGCCCCCGTGCAGGCAGTAACAACGGTTCCGGTGGCGCCCACAGGCACAGCGATGACCCCGACCAGCACGTCGACGACCCCGACCAGCACGTCGACGACCCCGACCAGCACGTCGACGACCCCGGGCAACCCAGTTGCCACGACGTACGCGCTGTCGCTGTCGAGCGTCTACGGCTCCGGAAGTAACCTCACGGGCAGTTTCAAGGTCGGGTCGGCCCAGCAGCAGGCGAAGCCCGGTAGCGTGTTCGGCAAGACCTCTGAGTTACGGCTGCTGTCACTGCAGCAGGAGTCCAGCGGACTCTGGACGGCCGTCGTCCAGGTGGGTGACGATCAACCTTTCAACCTGTCGCAGAGGGACGTCAAGTACGTCCGCTAGTTCCGATGGCGCCGCATGGGAGACTGTGACCATGCTTCGTTGGCTTACCGCTGGGGAGTCCCACGGCCCCGCCCTCGTGGCGGTGCTCGAGGGACTCCCTGCGGGCGTCTCCGTGACCTCTGACGACCTCGCCCACGATCTGGCCCGGCGCCGTCTCGGTCATGGCAGGGGAGCTCGGATGGCCTTCGAGAAGGACGCGGTCAGCTTCCAGGGCGGCGTGCGGCACGGGGTGACGCAGGGCGGTCCGATCGCGCTGACGATCGGCAACACCGAGTGGCCCAAATGGGAGACCATCATGGCCCCCGACCCAGTCCCGCATGAGCTGCTCGACGCCCGCGCCCGCAATGCGCCCTTGACCCGGCCCCGGCCCGGCCACGCCGACCTCGTCGGGATGCAGAAGTACGGCTTCGACGATGCCCGTCCCGTCCTGGAGCGCGCCAGTGCCCGGGAGACCGCTGCGCGGGTCGCGCTCGGCACGGTGGCCCGCCAGTTCCTCAAGCAGGCCTACGGCATCGAGGTTCTTAGCCACGTCGTGAGCATCGGTGGCGCCGAGGTCTCCGCCGGCACGGCCCTGCCGACGCCGCAGGACCTTGGCCGCATCGACGCCAGCCCGGTCCGGGTATTCGACAGGGAGGCGGAGGCTCGCCTTGTCGCCGAGGTCGACGCCGCGCACAAGGAGGGCGACACCCTCGGCGGGATCGTCGAGGTCCTCGTCTACGGCCTCCCGCCGGGCTTGGGCAGTCACGTGCACTGGGACCGGCGGATCGACGCGAAGCTCGCGGCCGCGCTCATGGGCATCCAGGCCATCAAGGGGGTCGAGGTCGGTGACGGCTTCGCCGCCGCCCGCAAGCGCGGCAGCCAGGTCATGGACGAGATCGTCCGCGGGGAGCAGGGGTTGACCCGGACCAGCGGCAACCTCGGTGGCACCGAGGGCGGCATGACCAGCGGGGAGGTGCTCCGGGTCCGCGCGGCGATGAAGCCGATCAGCACCATCCCGCGCGCCCTGCGCACCATCGACACGGCCACGGGCGAGCGGGCCGAGGCGCACCACCAGCGCAGCGACGTCTGCGCCGTACCCGCTGCCGGGGTCGTCGCGGAGGCAATGGTGGCACTGGTGATCGCGGACGCTGCATTGGAGAAGTTCGGTGGGGACTCCCTCGAGGAGACCCGGCGCAACTGCGAGAGCTACCTGAAGGGCCTCGCGATCCGATGACAGTCGTGCTCGTCGGTCCTCCCGGAGCCGGGAAGACCACCGTCGGAAGGCTGCTCGCGCAGCGCCTGGGTCAGCCGTTCCGCGACACCGACGACGACATCGTCGCGGTGGCCGGCAAGAGTATCTCGGACATCTTCTTCGACGAGGGGGAGGACGCCTTCCGCTCGCTCGAGCGGACGGCGGTCGCCGCGGCGCTCGCCGAGCACGAGGGTGTCCTGAGCCTGGGCGGGGGAGCGGTCCTCAGCGCCGATTCGAGGCGGCTGCTCCAGGGCGTGCGGGTCGTCTTCCTCAACGTCGGCCTGTCCGACGCCGCCCGTCGGGTGGGGCTCAACCGCGATCGGCCGGTGCTGGCACTCAACCCTCGGGCGTCGCTGCACGCCTTGATGGGGGCCCGGCTCCCGCTGTACCGGGAGGTCGCCGACCACGAGGTAGACACCGACGGCAAGACCCCCGAGCAGGTCGTCGACGAGGTCGCGGGCGAAGTCGCTGACGAGGTCCACGACCTGTCCTGAGCGACAGGGATAGTTCCCAGGCCTCAAGGACCCCAGGGGTCCCTGCCGACACAAGCTCGCAACGGGGAGCGCCACGCCGGTGCGCCCCCGACCCGACGCGACAGGCTTCGGGTCCAGGACCCTTCAGGAGCACCAGTGACCCGCTCAGCCCGCCGGTGCGCCGCCCTTGCCACCCTCGCGACCCTCACCACGGCCCTGCTACCGCTGACGGCTCTTCCCAGCCTGGCCGCGACGGAGCCGGTTGCCGCGCCGCTGGCCGCGCCGGTCAGCCTGAGCCCCGACGACAGCGCCGCGGCATACCCGCACGCCGCACTCCAGACGGTCCGGCTGAACTGGGCCCCTGTCGCCGGCGCCACCGGCTACCGCGTGCAGGTCGGCCGGGACGCGACCTGGTCGGACGACCCGGTGCTCACTCAGGACGTGGTCACCTCCGAGTTCACCCTTCCCGTCGCGCTGCCTTACGCCTCCTACGTCTGGCGGGTCGCGGCGCTGAAGGGTTCCCTGGTCGGGCACTGGACGTCCGAGAGCGGCCAGCCCCAGGCGGACGCGGAGTTCACCCGCGGCTGGCGCACCGCGCCCGGCACACTCACCCCGTCGGGTGCCGTCGGTGGGCGGCCCGAGTTTGCCTGGACGCCGGTCGCGAACGCGTCCGCCTACGAGGTGCAGGTGAGCAGCAAGGAGTTTGCCGATGGTGGTCAGGGCCAGCCGGTGGGGCCGGTCGACACCTGCTACACCGTCCGCAGCCGGGTCACCTTCTTCACCGAACAAGTCCAGCACGCAGAGGACAATGCCGGTCCGTGCACTTCTACCCTGCTCGGGACCGGTGCGCCGTTGCACTGGCGGGTGCGCGCTCTGGACCGCTTCGTCGACGCGTCTACCGACGGTTCGACGACCCCGGCCACGGCGGCCGGGATCTCCGACCTGCCGCCGTCGGGTGCCCCCAGCACGAGCATCCCGGCCAGCTGCCCGGGCGACACCGGCGGTGGCTGCGCGCCGACCCACCCGGTGGCCGCAGGCAGCTGGAGTCCGGTCGTCGATTTCACCTCGACCGGCGTCGGGCCCGTCGGCACCTACGACCCGACGGTCCTGGTCCCGACCGCCTCGGTGGCGAGCGACCCCGACAACCTGTGCACCCTCGACACGACCCCCACTGCCCCGGCCGAGCACGCCACCTGCGTGGACTTCCCGACGCTGCGCTGGACCGCGGCCCCGGGCGCGTCCCGCTACCGCGTGACGGTCGCGCTCGACGATGCCTTCACCAACATCCAGCGCATCGTCGACACCGCCGGCCTGTCGTGGACCCCGACGGACGCCTGGGCCGACAGCGGCGCCTCCGGTAGCTACTTCTACGCCGTCCAGGCCTGTGACGTCAGCGGCTGCGGCGACAAGCCGGCAACGCCCGCCTCGTTCCGCAAGGTCACACCGCGCCCAACCCTCGGCGCGAAGCCCGGTTCGACGGGCGAGTTCACGTTGAGTTGGCAGAGCTATGCCGCAGTGCTGGCAGCGAAGACCGGCCAGGCGCCGTCACTGGATGCCTACGCCTACCACGTTCAGGTCGCCAGCTCCGACCACCCTGCCTTCGACGTGGTCGTCGACGACGCCATCGTCGACCAGGCGTCGTACATGTCGGCGAAGACGCTGTACGGCGACGGCAGTTTCGTGTGGCGCGTGCAGCCGCTGGACCCGTCGGCCCACAAGCTGCCGTGGTCGCTGAGCCAGGCATTCACCCGTGACACCACGCCGCCGCGCCTGCTGTCGGTCACCCCGAGCAGCGGGGTCTCGGTCAACCAGCGGCTGACGTTGGCCTTCTCCGAGCCGGTGACCGGTTTGTCCACGAGCTCGGTCACCTTGAGCCCGGCGGCCGCTGCGACCCTGACCGTCACCGGCAGCGGTACCGCGACGCTCACACCGACTAAGCCGCTGCTTCCAGGCGCGACGTACACCGTGGTGGTCGCCAGCACCGTCAAGGACCTGGCCGGCAACAGCGCGCTTGCCTCGGGTCCGGTCCTGACCGTCAACCCGCTGGTGGACGACGCCAGCCCGGCCCTGACCTACAGCAGCGGCTGGTCGATGTTCGCCTCCTCCAACGCGGTCGGCGGTCGCTACCACGCAGCCGCCCCGACGGCGACGTTCCACCCCACCGCCGCCCTGGCTTTCCGCGGCACCGGCGTCGCGCTCACGGCGTGCCTCGCCCCGGCCAACGGCTATGTCGACGTCCTCGTCGACAACGTCCGCAAAGCCCGCGTCAGCACCTACCGCTCCTTCAGCGGCTGCGGCGTCAGGGTGGCGACTGTGACCGGCTTGGTCCGTGGCCTGCACACCGTCAAGGTCGTCGGGCTCGGAACGCATGTCAGCGCCAGCCGGGGCAACGCGATCGGCGTCGACGCCCTGACCGTGACGCCGTAGCCAGCACTCAGAACGGGCGACCCTTCTAGGTGCCGTCGCGTGGACCTCTCCGGCAAGGAGTGGATGCCGACCAGCAACCCTTCGACCCGGAGAGGTCCTTTGCGTCCCGGCGGGGTGGACGCGGGGCCCGCTCGGCACTGGCTAGGGTTCTGAGGTGCCCACCCGGATCAGAGTTGCCACCGCCTCGCCGTACGACGTGGTCGTGGGCCATGGGCTGCTGGGTGAGTTGCCGGGACTGGTCGCGAAGGCCCAGCGGGTTGCGGTGATCCACCCCGAAGCTCTGCGCACCACCGGTGAGTCGATCGCCGAAGACCTGCGGGGCAACGGTTTCGAGGCACACAGCGTCGAGGTGCCCGACGGAGAGCAGAGCAAGGACCTCAAAGTCGCGGCCTACCTCTGGGACGTCTTGGGCAAGGCCGGCTTCACCCGCTCGGACGCCGTCGTCGCCGTCGGGGGAGGGGCTACCACCGACCTCGCCGGCTTTGTCGCTGCGACCTGGCTGCGCGGGGTCGACGTCGTGCATGTCCCGACGACTCTGCTCGGCATGGTCGACGCGGCCGTAGGCGGCAAGACCGCCATCAACAGCAGCGCCGGCAAGAACCTGGTGGGCGCCTTCCACGAGCCGGTCGGCGTGCTGTGCGACCTGACCGCCCTGGAGACCCTGCCCAGGCACGATTACGTGAGCGGGCTGGCCGAGGTGCTCAAGGTCGGCTTCACCCACGACCCGCAGATCCTCGAGCTGGTCGAGCAGGACCCTCGTGACGCGACGACCCCCGCCGGGCGGCACACGCGCGAGCTCATCGAGCGGGCCATCGCCGTCAAGGCTGGCGTGGTCGCCGACGACCTGACCGAGCAGGGCGGCCGTGAGAGCCTCAACTACGGGCACACTTTGGCCCACGCGATCGAGAAGGTCGAGGACTACCGCTGGCGGCACGGGGCGGCGGTCAGCGTCGGGCTGGTCTTCGTCGCCGAGCTCGCCCGCCTCGCCGGTCGCCTCGATGACGCGACCGCCCAACGGCACCGCACCATCCTCGACAGCGTCGGCTTGCCCACGTCGTACGACGGGGACTGGAACCGGCTGCTCGCCGCCATGCGGATCGACAAGAAGTCCCGCGGCGACCGGCTGCGCTTCGTGGTTCTCGACGCCCTCGCCAGGCCGCGCATCCTCGACGACCCGGACCCGACGCATCTGGTCGCGGCGTGGGAAGAGGTCAGACGCGACAAGTCTGGGACCATCGACCTGTGAAAGCCGGCGCCCCATGAAGATCCTCGTCCTGAACGGCCCCAACCTCGGTCGGCTCGGTACCCGGCAGACGGACGTCTACGGGCTCACCACCTACGCCGAACTGGTGCAGATCTGCCACGACGTCGCCCCCGAGGCTGACGTCCGGCAGACTGATGACGAGGCGACAATGATCGGGTGGCTGCACGAGGCGGCCGACACGGCAACCCCTGTCGTCCTCAACCCCGGAGCCTGGGGCCACTACTCCTATGCGTTGCGGGACGCCGCCACGCTTGCACCGGTTCTGATCGAGGTGCATCTGTCGCAGACCGCTGCCCGTGAGGACTTCCGACACCACAGTGTCATCAGCGCCATCGCCCAGGCGACGATCACCGGTTTGGGTGTCGACGGCTACCGCGTGGCGCTGCGCCACCTGTTGCAGAGGTCGGCGTGATCATCGCGGTCCGGCTTTCGGAGCAGGAGGCGCAGGCGCTGCAGCGGACCGCCGACAAGGAGGGCTGCAGCCTCGAGGACGTGGCCCGCACTGCCGTGCTCGAGTACACCACCGGCTGGCGCCGCGAGCGGGTGCGGCTGCTGGAGACGATCGTCGAGCAGGACACCGCGGTCCTGCGTCGACTGGGCAGCGGATGACCCGCTACCTCGAGGTCGAGGACCTGATGCACGTTCTGGACTGGCTCGAGGGGCCGACCGCGACCGTCCGCGACGGGGGGCTTCTGGTCGCCGCTCTGGTGCGCCCGCGGGCGCAGCTGGACGGCGCCGACGTCTACCTGTCGCTGGGCCTGAAGGCGGCCGCACTGCTCACCTCCCTGGCGATGACGCAGCCGCTGATGAGCAACAACCTGCGGGCCGCGTGGGTGGCGACGAGGCTGTTCTGCGCGGCCAACGGCGCGCCACTTCTCGTCGTCGAGGACGACGTCGTCGAGACGCTGGGGGAGGTCGTATGCGGCCAGCTCGGGCTCGACGCGCTGGCTGACCGCCTCGGTGGCTGGATGACGCCCGGCGTGCTCTAGCCCAGCAGCACCAGCTGCCAGCACCCGGTCGGCACCCGGTCGGCATGACGACGGAGCTGCGCCGAGCTGGCACGACGTCCCCGAGGTCATGGCCACCGGGCGGGTGCTGCCCGGCGTTGGCCAGCCACGTCCCCCACTAGAGTTCCATCTCATGGCATCCACGAACGACCTCAAGAACGGCATGGTGCTCCAGCTCGACAACGGCCTCTGGGGTGTCGTGGAGTTCCAGCACGTCAAGCCGGGCAAGGGTGGCGCCTTCGTGCGCACCACGTTGAAGAACGTCGTCACCGGCAAGGTCGTCGACAAGACCTTCAACGCCGGTCTCAAGGTCGACATCGCCCAAGTGGACAAACGGGATATGACGTTCCTGTACAGGGACGGCACCGACTTCGTCTTCATGGACAAGAACACCTTCGATCAGCTCTACGTCCCGGCGCTGACGGTGGGCGGCAACGCCGACTACATGCTGGAGAACACCGACGCTGTCGTCGCGATCCACGAGAACGCGGCGCTCTACATTGAGCTGCCCGCCTCTGTGGAGCTGCTCGTCCAGCACACCGATCCTGGCCTGCAAGGTGACCGCTCCACCGGCGGCACCAAGCCTGCGACGCTCGAGACCGGCGCCGAGATCCAGGTCCCGCTGTTCCTCACGACCGGCGAGAAGATCAAGGTGGACACCCGCGACGGTCGCTACCTCGGTCGGATCAACGACAAGAACTAGCCGATGGGTGCACGGAGCAAGGCCCGCAAGCGCGCCCTGGACGTCCTCTACGAGGCCGACCAGCGCGGGACCGACCCGATCGAGACGCTCAAGGTCCGCCTGGCCCAGTCCGATCCGCCCGTGCCCGAGTACGCCGTGACCCTCGTCGAGGGCGTCGCCACGCATCGGGCACGGATCGATGAGCTGCTCGAGACCTACGCCCAGGAATGGACCATCGACCGCTTCCCGGCGGTAGACCTGGCTGTCTTGCGGATCGGGGTGTTCGAGCTGCTCTGGGCCGACGACGTCCCCGATGCCGTCGCAGTCAGTGAGGCCGTCGAGCTCGCGGCCTCGCTGTCGACGGAGGAAAGCCCCGCCTTCGTCAACGGCCTGCTCGGCCGCCTGCTGCAACTTAAGCCCGTCCTCGGCGTCTGACCCCGCCGCCTTGCAGAGGGGCTACACCTCGAGGGCGCGGCGGGCCTCGGCGTTGAGGACGCCCCAGCCGATGAGCTGATCGGTCAGCGCACTGGGGGAGGCGTCGTAGATCACGGCAAGTGACCGCAGGTCCTCCTGGCGGATCGACAGGATCCGGCCGTTGTAGTCGCCGCGCTGACTCTGGATGGTGGCGGCGTACCGGGCCAGGGGGGCCGACTGCTGGGCCGGCACGGTCGACAGCTGCTCGAGGTCGATGACCAGGCGCGGCGTGGGCTCGGAGACAGCCGCGAGGGCGTGGCCTTCGGGGAGCAGCTCGGCGACGGGCACACCATAGAAGTCGGCCAGCTCGGACAGCCGCTGCACGGTCACCGCACGGTCGCCACGCTCGTAGGAGCCGACGACGACCGCCTTCCAGCGGCCCTGGCTCTTGTCCTCGACGCCGTGCAGGGACAGCCCCTGCTGGGTGCGGATGGCACGCAACCGCGCGCCGAGGGCCTTGGCGTAGTCACTCATGGGGCGCCTTCCGATCGACGACACCGGGGCTGTGTGGACCCGGCTGCGGCGGCGGTCTCACCTTTGGCTCGTCCGGGGGGTTCGCCCTTCAGGTGAAGGGCGGGGTGACCGTGCTGCCCCTGGGGTCATCGCCTCGCCATATCAGTTACTGAAAGTGACGGTAACGGCGCGCAGCGCAGGGGGCAAGTGACGCGCGCATCCGGTTTTCCGGCTGCTACCGTCGAGCAACATCTCCACCGAGCCCGTCCCGTGAGGCGGGGAAGGAGGTCCAGCCGGTGTCGGCTGCATCTGAACGTCCTGTGAACGGTGACCGCCCGATTCACGGCGACCCCAGCGCCGCCCGTCCGGTCTTGGACGGGCCCGGCTTGAGCCGGGTCGTGGACCGGATGGCCCATGAGCTGCTGGAAAAGACCGGCGGCGGTGCCGACCTAGTCCTGCTCGGCATCCCCACCCGGGGCACGACGCTCGCCAGCCGGCTGGCCGTGCGGATCGCGGCTTTCGAGGGGCTGACGGTGCCGACCGGGTCCTTGGACGTGACGCTCTACCGCGATGACCTGCGCATGAAGAGCCCGCGCGCGCTCGAGTCGACCGATGTCCCCCATGGCGGCCTCGACGGGAAGCTGGTCGTGCTTGTCGACGATGTGCTGTTCAGTGGCCGGACCGTCCGCGCGGCCCTGGACGCCCTCGCCGACCTCGGCCGCCCACGGGCCGTCCAGCTCGCCGTGCTGGTCGACCGGGGTCACCGCGAGCTGCCGATCCGGGCCGACTACGTCGGCAAGAACATCCCCACCTCGCTCCGGGAGACGATCCACGTGCAGCTCACCGAGCACGACGGCACCGACGCTGTGTTGCTGGGCCCGGCGCAGGTGTTGGCGTGAAGCGCCACCTGCTGTCGGCCGCCGACCTCAGCCTCGAGGACGCGCTGCTGATCCTGGACACGGCCGAGGAGCTGGCCCAGGTCAGCGAACGCATGATCAAGAAACTCCCGACACTGCGTGGCCGCACCGTCGTGAACCTGTTCTTTGAGGACTCGACCCGCACGAAGACCTCCTTCGAGCTGGCCGCCAAGCGGCTGTCCGCGGACGTCATCAACTTTGCCGCCAAGGGATCTAGCGTGTCCAAAGGCGAGACCCTGAAGGACACCGCGCTGACCCTCGAGGCCATGGGCACCGACGCGGTGGTCATCCGGCACAGTTGGTCAGGCGCACCGGTCAACCTGGCGCGGATCATCCGCGGTTCGGTCGTCAACGCCGGTGACGGCACCCACGAGCACCCGACCCAGGCCCTTCTTGACGCGTTCACCATGCGTCGCCGGCTCGGTCGGCTGGAGGGTCTGAAGGTCACGATCGTCGGCGACATCCTGCACAGCCGGGTGGCGCGGTCCAACGTCCTGCTGCTGCGCACCTTGGGCGCCGAGGTGACCCTGGTCGCACCGCCCACGCTGCTCCCCACCGGCGTCGACGCGTGGCCGGCGGAGGTCTCCTACGACCTCGACGCGGTGCTGCCCAAGAGCGACGTCGTCATGATGCTGCGGGTCCAGCGCGAGCGGATGGGCGCGGCCTACTTCCCCAGCGTCCGCGAGTACTCACGTCGTTACGGTTTGGACGTGGACCGCGCAGCGCAGCTGCAGGACCACGCGATCGTTATGCACCCCGGCCCGATGGTCCGCGGCATGGAGATCGCCTCGGAGGTCGCCGACGGCCTGCGCTCCACCATCCAGGAGCAGGTGGCGAACGGCGTCAGCGTCCGGATGGCCGTCCTCTACCTGTTGCTCGGCGGGTCCGAGCCGGCGATCGGGAGTGTCGAATGACCAGCTGGGTCCTCAAGGACGTCCTGCTGTACGGCGAGGGCTCGCCGGTGGACGTCCTGCTCTGCGAGGGTGTCATCGCCGAGATCGGCTCGGGTCTGAACGGCGACGAGGTCGTCGACGGGTCCGGCTGTGTGTTGCTACCGGGTCTGGTCGACCTGCACACCCACCTGCGCGAGCCAGGCCGCGAGGACGCCGAGACGGTGGAAACCGGGACCCGGGCCGCGGCTGTCGGCGGCTTTACCGCCGTACATGCGATGGCCAACACCGATCCGGTGGCCGACACCGCTGGCGTGGTGGAGCAGGTATGGCGGCTCGGGCAGGCCGCCGGGCACTGCGACGTCATCCCGGTGGGGGCCGTCACCGTCGGCCTCAAAGGGGAGCGGATGGCCGAGCTTGGCACGATGGCCGACTCCGCCGCCCGCGTCCGAGTCTTCTCCGACGACGGTAAGTGCGTGAGCGACGCGTCCCTGATGCGCCGGGCCATCGAGTACGTCAAGGCCTTCGACGGCGTCATCGCCCAGCACGCCCAAGAGCCTCGGCTCACTGATGGCGCCCAGATGAACGAGGGCGTCAACTCCTCACTGCTGGGGCTGGCCGGCTGGCCTGCTGTCGCGGAGGAGGCGATCATCGCCCGCGACTGTCTGCTGGCCGCCCACGTCGGCGGGCGCCTGCACATCTGCCATGTCTCGACCGCCGGCAGCGTCGAGCTGATCCGCTGGGCCAAGGGCAAGGGATGGGACGTCACGGCCGAGGTCACCCCCCACCATCTGCTGCTGACTGACGACTGCGCACACACCTACGACCCGACGTACAAGGTCAATCCGCCGTTGCGAACGCAGGTCGACATCGACGCGCTCCGGGCCGGTCTCGAGGACGGCACTATCGACTGCGTTGCGACCGATCACGCGCCACATGCCTTGGAGGACAAGGAAACCGAGTGGGGTGCTGCGGCCATGGGGATGACCGGCCTCGAGACGGCGCTATCAGTCGTCGCCCAGACGATGGTCGAGACCGGCCGGCTGACCTGGCGGCAAGTGGCCACCAGGATGAGTGAGACCCCTGCCCGCATTGGTCGCCTCGAGGGTCATGGGCGGCCCCTCGTGGTGGGCGAGCCGGCCAACGTCACGCTGGTCGACCCGGGAGCGGACTGGGTCGTCGATCGCGCCTCCATGGTCTCCCGCAGCCGCAACACGCCGTTCGCGGAGCACGCGTTCGCTGCCAAGGTGCGCGCCACCTTCCTGCGCGGCACCCCGACAGCCCTGCTGGGAAAGCCCACATGATCTCCAGGGTTGTGCTCAGTGGCGGCACTGTGCTGTTCGCCGTCGTCGTCTACGCGCTGATGCTCAAGGGCTGGCGCTCCCGTCAGGACCGGCAGCGGGACCTGCCCGAGCCCGCGTTGGCCGCAGGCGGGGCCAGGGCCCTCGCTGCCCCCGTCCCCGGCCTGTTCGTCGGCACCACCAGCGCCAGCGACTGGCTCGACCGGATCGCCGTGCACCGGCTGTCGGACCGCGCAACGGCTGACCTGATCGTGGCCGAGGACGGCGTCCACCTCGTCCGTGAAGGGCTGCCCGAGCTGTACATCCCGCTGCCTGCCCTGGATGCCGTGAGCATCGAGCAGTCCCTCGCCGGAAAAATCGTCAGTGGCGGGATGCTCGTGCTCACCTGGCGCCTGGGGCCCCGGACCCTCGCCACCGCCTTCCGAGCCACCGACCATGCCGCCCACGTCCGCCTGTTGGACACTCTCACGGCGCTGCTCCCGCCCTCGCCCGTGGAGGCACCGTGATGGTGCCCCGGCCCGCGCTGCTCGTGCTGGAGGACGGCCGCACGTTTCGCGGGGACGCCTACGGGGCCGTGGGTCACACCTTCGGTGAGGCGGTCTTCAACACCGGCATGACGGGCTATCAGGAGACGCTCACCGACCCGTCGTACCACCGGCAGGTGGTGGTGATGACGGCTCCGCAGATCGGCAACACCGGTGTCAACGACGAGGACGGTGAGTCCTCTCG
>JAYUBO010000139.1:0-4585 GCA_043740815.1 Frankiales bacterium
GTGAGACTGACACAAGTTCGACACGGTGTCGACAGAGTCATCGTAGTGTCGATACAGTCCGGCTATGGCGTCGTCGACGAGCACCACAGCAACATCCTCGCCGGCACCGGTGCGACGGCGGCGCGCAGAACGTGTGTCGGCAGACGAGCGTGAGCGTGAGATCCTGGCGACCGCAGAGTCTTTGCTCGCGCAGCGTCCACTACACGAGATTTCCGTCGATGACCTTGCCGGCGGCGCGGGCCTGTCCCGATCTGGCTTCTACTTCTACTTCGCCTCCAAAGAGCAGGTACTGCTCTCCCTGCTGGACCGACTCGTCGAGGATCAGCTCGTCGACGAACGGGACGCACCGCGAAACTTGGCCGATGACCCTGCCGGCGTGTGGCGGCACGTCCTCAGCGCCTCGTTCGAGCGTTGGTCTGCGCATCGCGGAGTGCTGCGGGCGACGATGGAGGCAAGGGCCACCAGTGCGGAGGTACAGCAGGTCTGGGGCCGGCTGCTCGGGCGTTTCGTCGACCGGACTGCCGCCGCGATCGACGCCGAGCGGGTGCGCGGGGCTGCGCCTGCAGGTGTTCCTGCCCGCGACCTTGCGATCTGCCTCAACCTGATGAACGAGAAGGTCTTCGAGGCGATGGCCGTGGGAGCCCAGCCCGCTGTCGCGGAAGCAGCCACCCTGGACGCTCTCGTGGGCGTCTGGCTCACCGCCATCTACGGCGCCACCCCCTTCCCTGCGGCTGGCCCACCCGTTGGTCGGCAACGACGCTTGTCAAGGAGCAGACATGCTTGACCTGGACATCACCGAGCAGAACGTGGCTGTGGAGCAGCTGCTTGATCAGACGACCAATCCGCGCCACCGCTACCTGCTGCAGTCCTACCTGCGGCACCGCTACCTGGAGTCTGCTGGCCGCTATCAGGAGATCCTCGCGCCCGAGCTGACGGTTGACAACCCGGTGTACCGCTTCAGCCTGATCGGACGGGAGCCCTTCGTCCTTCAAGGACGCGAGCAGGTCGAGATGCTGTACCAGCACTGGACGCAGACCGACCAGTGCGTGTTCTACGTCAAGGACGAAAGCGTCGCGGTGGGGGACCACATGGTCGTCGGCCGTGGTACCGCCTACCAGCAGACCCTTGGCTCGGAGCTGGCCGCCAGCGGCATCGACGCCGACCCCCAGGCGATGTACCTGAGCACATCTCGGATCGCGATGATCTGGCCCTACGACGACCGCTGCCGGCTGCTCGGTGAAGACGTGTGGGAGTTCGAGCCTGGCCGGGAGTACCTCAAGCTCGACCCGGGCGACGTCCTGACTGCCAAGCAAGCCGGCGACCTTCTGGCGCCGTTCATCAAGCCGCTGCCGCCGTTCGACGACAGCCTCCTGCCTCACATCGTGGCGGTCACCGCATGAGAGCGGTGGTCTGTCACGAGGGCAAGCTCGAGGTCACCGAGCTTGCCCACCCGGTGCCCGGCAAGGGTCAGGTGCTGCTCAACGTCCTGCGCTGCGGCATCTGCGGCTCCGATCTGCACTCGCGAGATCACGCCGACGAACAGGCTGATGTGCTGTCCGAGGCGGGTTACCACGGGTTCATGCGTGCCAGCCAGCAGGTGGTGTTCGGCCACGAGTTCTCCGGTGAGGTGGCGGCGTACGGCCCGGGCTGCCGGGGCAAGCTTGCCGTCGGCACGGCTGTCGTGGCGCTGCCACTCACCCGCCGAGCCGACGGACTGCACGCGATCGGCCTGTCGGCCTCGGCGCCTGGCGGCTACGCAGAGCAGGTGGTCGTCGAGGAGTCGTTGATGCTCGCGGTCCCCAATGGCCTGTCCCCGGAGCTGGCCGCGCTCACCGAACCGCTCGCCATCGGACTGCACGCCGTGCAACGGTCGCAGATCAAGAGCAAGGACGTCGCGATCGTGATCGGCTGCGGCCCGGTAGGCCTGGCAGTCATCAGCATGCTCAAGGCGAGGGGCGTCAAGACGATCGTCGCGAGCGACCTCTCGCCAGGTCGCCGGACCCTGGCCACGGCGTGCGGAGCTGATCAGGTCATCGACCCCCGAGAGGAGTCGCCCTATGCCGGCGGCGAGCAGCGCGGCCACCTCACCTCCATACCGGCCAAGGCTCAGCTGGGCTTGGAGACCATGGAGAAGCTGACCCGCCTGCCCCTGTCCTGGCATCACCTCTGGCGGGCCGCAGATGCCGTCGGCCTGACTGCACCCAAGCGCCCCGTCATCTTTGAGTGCGTCGGCGTGCCCGGGATGCTGGAGAGCATCATCACCAGCGCCCCCCTGTCCTCGCGCATCGTCGTCGCCGGGGTCTGCATGACGCCAGACACCCTGCGACCAGCCATGGCGATCAACAAGGAGGTCGACCTGCGCTTCGTCGTCGGCTACAGCCCGCTTGAATTCCGCGACACCCTGCACCTGCTCGCAGACGGCAAGATCAACGGTGCGCCCATCATCACCGGCACAGTGGGGCTCGATGGCGTCGACAACGCGTTCGGTTGCCTGTCTGACCCGCAGACACACGCAAAGATCCTCATCGACCCCAGTAGCTCAGCCGTCCATCCCACCTGACCTTTGGGCTGCCTTGGGCGTTCCTGGCCTGTCACCTCACTCGCTGCCCGATCTCGACGCGCTCGTCGTGCGTCACCCCCGAGGAGTCATCCAGAGACGGGGAGCACGTCGCCGGCCAGCGCTCGGTCGACGTCACCGGTCTCGCCGGCCTGCACGGCCCGACGGCCCAGCACGAAGACCACCAGTAGGAACGCGGTCTCGGCCACCGCTCCGATCCCGATACGGGCCCACGTCGGCAGCCCGCTTGGGGTCACGAACGCCTCGATGATCCCGCTGACGAACAGCATCAGAGCCAGTCCGACGGCGCCCACGACGAGCGCGCGGCCTTCCTGTGCCATGGCCTGCGACCGGGTACGCCGTCCCGGGTCGACCACCGTCCATCCCAGCTTGAGGCCGAGGCCACCGGCGACGAAGACGCTCGTCAGCTCCAGCAGCCCATGCGGCAGGATCAGGCCGAAGAACAACCCGGTCCGGTGGTTGGCGGCCATGAAGCCGCCGACGATCCCGATGCCGACAGCGTTCTGGTAGAGCAGGTAGAACACGGGCAGGCCCAGCAGGATGCCGGAGGCGACAGCACCGGCGGCGATGAGCGCATTGTTGGTGAAGACGCGGGCCGCAAAGTCCTGCGCGGGCGCGGCCTTGTAGTAGTCGGCGAAGTCGTGCGACACGAGCTGCTTCACCTGCTCCGGCGGGAGCAGTGCGGCCTGAGAGTCCGGGTGGGTGGCGACGAACGCCCCCCACCCGAAGGCGACCAGGACGAACACCATTGCCGTCGTGCCCCACCACCACCGGGTCCGGTAGAGCACCGCCGGGTAGTCGACTGCGAGGAAGCGGACGACGTCGCGCCAGGCGGCCTGCCGGGTGCCCGCGACGACCGTCCGGGACCGGGCGACAAGCGACGACAGCCGGCCGATCAGGACCGGGTCGCGGCCCGCACTCTGCAGGACCGACAGATGGGTTCCGGTGCGCTGGTAGAGCTCGACCAGCTCGTCGACTTCCGCCCCCGAAAGGTGCCGCGGCGAGGAGGCCCGCTTGAGCAGGTCCTCGAGCCGCTGCCACTCCCCGCGGTGCGCAGCGATGTACACGTCGAGGTCCACAACAAGGCAGACTAGGTCTCAGGGTGGTGCGGCCGCTGCCCACCACCGGAGGGACCCGCGTTGTCGCAGCTTGTCACCGGCGAAGCCGTCGCCCTCGACGTCCGCACCGCCGGGCTGCCGTCCCGGATGGTGGCGGCCCTGATCGACGGGCTGCTGCAGGGCGTGCTGTTCTTCGTGCTGTTCCTGCTGACCCTCGCCTTCGGGATTGCCCGGGGCGGGGCGGCCCTCGCGGCGCTGGTCATCATCTCCGTCGTCGTCGCTTTCCTCGGCTACCCGGTCGCCTTCGAGACCCTGATGCGCGGACGTACGCCGGGAAAGGCCGCGATGGGCCTGCGGGTGGTCCGGGACGACGCCGGGCCGATCGCGTTCCGGCAGGCGTTCGTGCGCGGGCTCATCGGGCTGGTCGTCGAGCGGCCGGGCATCTCCAGCTTCTCCGCGGGCGTCATCACCAGCCTGGCGCGTACCGATGGCAAACGGCTCGGGGACCTGGTCGCCGGTACCGTCGTCATCTCCGAGCGCGTCGTCGGCACCTCCGCACCGGTCCTGCCGATGCCACCCCCGCTGGCCGGCTGGGCCACCACGCTCGACCTGTCCCGGCTCCCCGATGACCTGGCGCTGTCGGTACGCTCCTTCTTAGGCCGCCAGGGCCAGCTGACCGAACAGGCCCGCACCGACCTCGGGAACCGCCTCGTGGCTGCCGTCGCTGCCACCGTCACCCCACCGGCTCCTTCCGGAACGCCGGGCTGGGCCTACCTCGCCGCCGTCCTCGCCGAGCGCCGCCGACGTGCGGAGCAGCAGGTCGCCCAGGCCGTTCCCCCTGCGCCGGCCTCCCCTGCGGCCGCCCGTCCTACTCCCGCTCCCCCACCCATGCCCCCAGCTCCTGAAGGCGGCTTCGCTGCGCCCTTCTGAGGCGCCGGGCATCGGGGAG
>JAYUBO010000140.1:0-4754 GCA_043740815.1 Frankiales bacterium
TGATCAGGGGGGTCAGGTGGTCGGCAAGAGGTCGCAGATCGAACTCTCGGCTGGGAGCGAGCAGCGCCACGCGGTGGACGTGGGCACCGGCGGCCGCAAGCTCGATGTGGATCGCAGCCTCCGCGATGTCGGCATCGGACGTGGCATCCCCACGCAGCTCAGCAAGTACTGGTGCGCCAAGGTTGCGAGCGATGGCATTGCGCCCGACGAGCGTCGGGCGGAAGGTCTCAAGCGTTGCGGCGAGGCCCACTCCGATGATGAGCCCCAACAGGCCACCCAGGGCCAGGTACGGGACGAGCTGACCAGGGACGCGTTGCGCTGGCGCCGCCGCAAAGTCGACGATCACGCCCCGCGCATGCGGTGCATTTACGGCCTCCAGGCTGGCTCGCTCGCTCTGCAGGGAAAGCAGCCCCTGGACGAGGTCCGCACGCTGTCGGATCAGTTGGTTCGGCGCTGCCCATGGCCGCTCGCTCAGTGGGACACCTCCATTTGGCCGGATGACATCGAACAGGGGGCCCACGGCGCTGATGTGCGCGTCGAGCGAGGCGATCGACCGCTCTGCCTGGCCGATGTCGGTCTGGACACGATCCAAGGTGGCCGCGGCTCGACCGTTCAGCATGTTTTCATGCGCCCCTATGACTCCCGTACCGATGGCGTTGGCGAGCGCGATCGCGACGTCAGCGTCGGTGTCGGTCACAGAGAGCGACACCACCCCCGAGCTCCCCATCACCTGGGCGTCGACGTGATGCTGCGCGGTGCTCACCGAGTCGCGGCGCACCCCAACCTTGCGCAGTGCGTCCTCGATGAGTCCCTGTCCGGTGGCCAGTGCTTGTGCCGTGTCCCCAGCGACCGTCGACTGCGCTTGAGTTGACGGGTCACCGGTGCCGAGGGCGAGTCGCACGGTCGCCGAGTACTCGGTCGGGTCGCCACCGTGCAGCAGACCGCCACCAAGCAGACCCAAGCTCACGAGCAGGAAGATGAGGACCAAGTGACGTCCGACGATCCGGACGAACGCTTCGCTGAGCTCCATTCGTCTCTCTCCGTCCCGTCGGTGACCGTTGGCACCCGAGCTGGTCCGTGCAGCGCTGCGCTGAGGACGATCCACCGCCCTGGTCCAAGGATCCTCGGGCCCACGTCGTAGATCGGCTACGTCAATTGCCGGTCTGCCCTACGGCCCCTTGCAGCGATCGTGCACACCGGATCAGGTCGACGTACGAAGGGGGAGCCAATGCGCGTTGTCGCGGTTGTCGCCCATCCGGACGACGAGGTCCTCGGTGTTGGCGGGGCCCTCGCTCGACATGCATCGGACGGGGCCGACGTCACGGTCCTCGTGGTCGCTGATGGTGCAACCAGCCGTTATCCCGACGCAATGCTCGAGGCGCTCCAGATCGCCGGTCAAAGAGCGGCGCTCTGCCTCGGAAGCCATGACATCCGGTTTGCCGGTCTGCCCGACCAGCGCCTCGATGGTCTACCGCTCATCGACATCACCCGAAGGGTCGAGGCCCTGCTCGACGAGGTGGTGCCGGACGTCGTCTACACCCACTTCCCGGGCGACGTGAACCTCGACCATGTCACGGTCGCGCGCGCCACGTGGACCGCTTGCCGTCCTTACCAGCGTCCCGGGCTGAACGAGATCCTCGCGTTCGAGACACCCTCTTCAACGGAGTGGGGGTGGCCGAGCCTGGGCGATCGTTTTTCCCCCAACGTCTTTGTTGACGTGAGCGAGACCATAGATGCAAAGATCGCCGCAATGGCCTGCTACGACAGCGAGCTCCGGCTCGCACCCCACCCCAGAGGACTCGACGCGCTCCGGACCCGTGCGCAGTACTGGGGCAGCATCGTCGGCTGCACGGCAGCAGAACCCTTCATGCTGCTCCGCTCCCTGCGCTGAACGACGCTCGATACCAACTAGATGATGTTGACATCTGCGGCACTGCTGACGAACTAGAGCCGAACGCTCACCCATGCGCGTAGGAGTTGATCGATCTCCTACAACTGCATGAGTGACCTCCCTGCAGACGACGGATGTAACTTGCCGGCCCGAGGAGCAGCGTGACGTCATGGCTGTGATCGGTGTCCTCGTCGTCGACGGGCATAGGGCCTTCACCGACGCCTTCACGGCTCTGTTGTCTACCTCAGAAGATTTGCGTGTCGTTGGCTCAGCCTTGGACGCCGCGTCGGCCATCGCGGCCGTTCGGCGGTTGCGCCCTGACGTTGTCACCGTTGACCTGGATCTGGCTGGCGTCAGTGGCGCTGATGTTGTGGCAGCTATTCATGCCGCAGCCCCAGACCTCGCGATCACGATCGTCAGCAGTGTCGCGAACGCCCCGAACGCCATCACCGCGGTCTGCAACGGTGCGATGTCCTGGGTCGCGAAGGAAGACACTGCCACCACGCTGTTTCGCGTCCTTCGCTGCGCTGCAGCAGGCGGGAGCTCTTTCCCCCCCGCGCTACTTGGGCAGATCCTGCGCACCCTGGTGGCTCAAGGTGATCCACAACGCATGGGTAGCGGGGCCTTCGCGTCTCTCTCGCAGCGCGAGTCGGAGGTCTTGTTCTGCCTCATCGAGGGACTGGACCGCAGAGAGACTGCAGAACGTCTGCACCTGTCGGTGAACACCATTCGCACCCACGCTCAGAGCATCTTCGCCAAGTTGGGCGCGCACAGCACCCTCGAGGCTGTCGCCCTTGCGGTTTCTGCAGGGGTGCGTGCGCCTCGACGGTAATGCTGACATCGGTGCTGCACATGGGTTGCGGCTACCTTGGGGAAACGGCTTTGCCACCACGTGCCCGTCCCCCGTAGATTGCACCGCCCTCGGAAGCACCGCTGCCCGGCGTGGAGCGCTACCGGTACGAGTGTCGTAGGTGAACTCGTACGACTGCCGGATTACCGTATCCCTGCGATTCCCTAGCGTCATCCGCGCCGGTACGACAAGACCAGCGACCACCATGCCGACCGCTGCGAGGGCGCTCCTCGCCACGGGCTGAGAGCCGGATGTGCAATGGGAATGAGGGCTCTACTTGCCATCGACGAGCAGGCACCGGTGGACATCGCCAGCACAGCGGTTGACGTCGCTACCGAGATGGCCCTCGATGAGGGTTTGGACATCAACATCACGGTGTCGCGAGATGGTCGGGTCGGCTTCGACGCAGGCCAACATCCGCTGGACCTTGTACACGTGATCGGCCAAGCCACCGCGTTGCAACAATTCGGCAGAGCACACGTTCCTATGGTGCTGACGCCGACGAGACACCCGCGTCGTGGGCCAGTCCCGCGACGCTCGAATCAAGCCGACGCCACCTGGTGGCTGGTGCACGGACGGAGTGCCGCGGTGCGAATTGTTACCGACGGCGTCGCTTCCAGCAGCAGAGTGCTGCCGCTGCCCATGCTGCCCTACCTCGGCATTACTTCCCAGGAATGGTCGAGGAGACGCGCCAGTGCGCGCAGGTCCCTCGGTGTCATGCCCGGCTCCCTGGTCGTGGTGGGCATCGGCCCGCTCCTGGACCGCTCCGTCGAGGTGTTTCGACAGGCCATGCGTTGCTTCAACCCCCAAGAGGTTGTCTCGCTCTGGATTGCCAGTGATACGGAGACGAAGCTCTCAACAGCGTCCGTCGACCACGTTCGGATTGTTGGCGGGCCGGTCGGCTGTGGGCTGCTGGCTGCAATGGATGTGCTCGTGGCGATGGGCACGCCGTACGCCGCCCGGAGCGCTGCGGTGGACGCGGCCGCCGCCGGCATCCCGGTGATCACCTCGCCGTTGGACGCAGCAGCGGACTACGTCGATCTCGTTGCGGGTGGCGCGTTCCTGACATCGACCCGGCCGTTCGAGCTCACTACCGCTGTCGCGAGGGCGTGTCGGATGGCTGCACACTCCCGCTCGCATGCCGTCGTACCAACCCACACCGTGGAGATAGCCGACCTGGTTTGGCTCACGAGGCGTTGCTACACAGATGCCATCAGACGGCCCCTGACTGCCACCTCGACACTGCTGAACGGGCGTTCGACGTGACAGTGCAGGCATCAAGACTTTCGACACAAACCCAGCCCCCCCCGGATGGCCAACGATCCATACCATTCGCCAGGACGTTCGTCACGGATGAGGCGAAGGCAGAGGTGGCAGAGGTCCTGGCGAGCGGTTGGCTCACGAGCGGTTCTCGTGTGCAGCGGTTCGAAGCAGATTTTGCCAGCTACCTCGGCGCGCGCCATGCCGTCGCGGTCAGCTCTTGCACCGCTGCGTTGGAGATCGCGCTTCGTGGCCTCCACCTGCCGGGTGGTGCCGACGTACTGACACCAACTATGACGTTCTGCGGTGCCGTGAATGCCATCATCCACGCTGGCTTGCATCCCGTGCTGGTCGACGTCGATGCGCAGACGCTGGTCCCGCGGGCCGACCAGGTCGCCGCGGCGGCAGGGCGCGCCCGGCCTGCGGCGATGATCGTGCAGCACATGGCCGGCTACCCCGCACCGGTGCGAGAATTAGCAGCCGCCGCGGGCCTGTCCCTCGATGATGTCATCGAGGACGCCGCCCACGCCCTCGGCACGTACGTCGCTGATGTGCCGGTCGGGCTGGTTTCGCGCGCAACGTGCTTCAGTTTTTATGCGACCAAGAATCTGCCCATGGGCGAGGGTGGCGCGATCACGACCGAGGATGACGAGCTCGCCGACTACATACGGAGGGCCCGGCTGCACGGGATGTCACGCGATGCCTGGCGCCGGTACGTCCCGGGCGGGGGGTGGGAGTACTCGGTGGAAGATG
>JAYUBO010000141.1:0-1560 GCA_043740815.1 Frankiales bacterium
CGTGCGGTTGGCGGAGTCCGCTGCGGGCCCTTCGCCGTACGCGCGGGTTTTGACCAACTCGATGTAGTCGTCGCAGAAGGTCCAGAAGAACGCCTCCACCCGCTCCAACGCGCGGGCGTAGTCGTAGCCGGCAAAGGCCTCCGTGCAGGCCGTGACGAGCTCGGCCAAGGCCGCGAGCAGAGCCAGGTCGAGGGTCTCGGTGACCTCACCCAGCGGCGCGGAAGGGAAGGCGAGCACGAAGCGGGAGGCGTTGAGCAGCTTGGTGGCGAGCTTGCGGCCGACCTTCATCTGGCCGTAGTCGACGGCCGTATCGGTGCCCGGGCGCCCGGAGCAGGCCCAGTAGCGGATCGCATCGGAGCCGTACTCCTCGAGCAGCGGCAGCGGGGTGATGACGTTGCCGAGGCTTTTGGACATCTTCTTGCGGTCCGGGTCCAGGATCCAGCCGTTGATGGCGCTGTCGCGCCACGGCAGCGCACCGTGCTCGAGGTGCGAGCGGACGACGGTGGCAAATAGCCAGGTCCGGATGATCTCCGGCCCCTGCGGTCGCAGGTCCATCGGGAAGACCCGGTCGAACAGGTCCGGGTCGTCGACCCAGCGGCCGGCGATCTGCGGCGTCAGCGAGGACGTGGCCCAGGTGTCCATCACATCGGCATCTCCAGCGAAGCCCCCCGGGACGCCCCGCTGCTCCTCGACATAGCCCGTCGGCACGTCCGAGGACGGGTCGACCGGCAGCGACGCGTCCGCGGGCACCAGGGGCGAGGAGTAGACCGGCTCGCCGGAGGCGTCGAGGCGGTACCAGAGCGGGATCGGTACGCCGAAGAAGCGTTGACGGCTGATCAGCCAGTCGCCGTTGAGGCCGGAGACCCAGTTGTCGTAGCGGGCCTGCATGTGCGGTGGGTGCCACACCAGCTCCTTGCCGCGCTGCAGCAGCTCCTCGCGAGTGCCCGGGTCGCGGCCTCCGTTGCGGATGTACCACTGCCGGGAGGTCACGACCTCGAGGGGACGGTCACCCTTTTCGTAGAACTTCACCGGGTGCTCGATCGGCCGGGGCTCCCCCACCAGGTCGCCGGACTCCGCGAGCAGCTCGACGATCCGCTTCTGGGCCTGCTTGACGTTCTTGCCGACGAGCTCGGCGTACGGCGCCTCCAGGACCCCGTCCGGGGCCATCGGGAGGATCCGGCCGTCGCGCCCGATGATCGAGCGGACGGGCAGGTCCAGCTCGCGCCACCACGTGACGTCGGTCGTGTCACCGAAGGTGCAGATCATGGCGATGCCGGAGCCCTTGTCCGGGTCAGCGAGCTCGTGGGCGTGCACGGGCACCTGCACCCCGAACAGGGGGGTGGTCACCGTCGTACCGAACAGGGGTTGGTAGCGGGCGTCGGAGGGGTGCGCGACCAGGGCGACGCAGGCGGGGAGCAGCTCGGGGCGGGTGGTCTCGATGAAGACCGGCTGGCCGTCCGGCTTCGTAAAGCCGATCCGGTGGTAGGCGCCCGGCATCGGCCGGTCCTCGAGCTCGGCCTGGGCGACGGCGGTGCGGAAGTCGACGTCCCAGAGCGTCGG
>JAYUBO010000142.1:0-9615 GCA_043740815.1 Frankiales bacterium
ACTCGGTCGACGGGCTGGGGGGTGCCTGCGCGCAGGGCGGTGATCTCGGCCTCGAAGTCGGCCAGCGAGTCAAAGGAGCGGTAGACGCTGGCGAACCGCAGATAGGCCACCTCGTCGAGGTCCTTGAGCGGCGACAAGATGGCCATCCCGACCTCGTGGGCGGGCACCTCGGCGGCGCCGGCCTCGCGGATGGTCTCCTCGACCTTCTGGGCGAGCAAGGCGAGGGCGTCCTCGTCCACCGGCCGTCCCTGGCAGGCCTTGCGGACCCCACTGATGACCTTCGAGCGGCTGAACGGCTCGGTCACCCCGCACCGCTTCACCACGGCGAGGTGAATCTCCTCGACCGTGGTGAAGCGCTTGCCGCACTCGGGACAGTTGCGGCGGCGGCGGATGGCGTCACCGTCACTGGCGTCCCGGCTGTCGACCACGCGGGTGTCCGCGAAGCGGCAGAAGGGGCAGCGCATCTGGGTGCCTCCTCCACAGCCTGTGGGTGCCTGTATCCACAGCATGTGGAGAACTACACCGGTGTAAGTACTAGATGTTGTGTCCGAGAACCTAGGGACCGCACGGGCCGGGGTCAACGATTGCTGGGGGTCAATCTCGGCGGCCGAGGGCTGTGAGCGAGCAGCCGAGCGTGGGACGAGCGTGAGCGAAGGTCGCGCGTCGGCGTGTCGCGCTGACCTCACCCCGGTCACCGGCCGTTGCCGGCCGGCGGGGTGCCGCGCGACGGCCTGGGCGAGGGCTTCCTGACGGGTGCTGTCCACAGCGGCGAGGCTCCCGCGAGGGTCTGACATTTTGTTCGCCGCAGATCTTCGCGGTGAAGCGTGCGCAAGACTCACGCGATGAGCAGACCCAGCAAGGCCGACCGACGTGGCCTTCGTCGCGCGCTGCGGGCCGCCCAACGCGAGCGGCGTCTGGTCGGGGTGGTCCGGCGCAAGGGCTGGGAGCAGCACGAGGGGTACGTCGTGGGCGTCTCCTCGCAGTGGTGCGCGCTGCAGAACGTCGACGACGGTCTACCGGACGGCCTCGTGCTCCTGCGGGTCCGCGATATCCGCCGCGTCGACGTGCCGACGTCCCACCCGCGCGTCGCCCGCAGCCTCGCCCCCTGGCCGCCACGTCTACCGGACCTGATCGACCTGCACGACGTGCGCTCGGTCCTGTTCACGGCCGGGGCGCTCGCGCCGGTGCTGGCTCACTCGGCCGAGAAGGTCGCCCCGGGGGTGTTCTGGGTCGGCAACGTGCACCGCATCACCCACCGGCACGCCGAGGTCCAGGACCTCAAGCCCAGCGGGCGGTGGCGCCGGCGCGGCTGGAAGCACTACCCGCTGGCCGACATCACCCGGGTCTGCCTCGGGACCGCCTACCTGGAGGCGCTCGCGTCCGTGGCCGGGCCACGACCGGAGGTTGCCCCACGCTCATGCTGAGGACGGGCCGACGGAAGGGGCCGGTGTCGCGTACCTTCGCGGCCGTGATCCCCTGACAGCACTGACGCTTCGAGGAGCAGCATGAGCACGCCCGGTGGCGCACCTCCGCAGTTCAGCCCAGACGGGCAATGGTGGTGGGACGGCCGGACCTGGCTGCCCGCGGCGCAGGCAGCCCAGCAGCCACCCCCGCAGCAGCCCCTGCAGCAGGCCCTGCAGGGCGAGGGATCCCCCGCGGTCCCGCAGTCGTCGGTCCCCCCGGCCTGGGGACAGCCTGCGCCCTACGGCCAACAGCCCGCGTACCCCACCCCGTTCGGGCAGGCCTATGGCGCGCCCCAGTCGGGCGGAGCCGACGCCAAGGCCATCACCAGCCTGGTGCTCAGCATCGTCTGGCTGTTTGGCCTGGGCAGCATCGCGGCCGTCATCCTGGGGCATCTGTCGCGGTCGCAGGCCAACAAGCAGGGTCGGTCACCGAGCGGGATAGCGCTGGCCGGGCTGATCATCGGCTACCTCGGGATCGCCGGCACGTTCGCTGTGATCGCCCTCGGGGTCGTGTTCGCGAACACGTTCACCACCACCGACACCTCGAAGCTGAAGTCCGACCTGCGCAAGGCGGCGGTCGTGGAGGAGCAGTACAACGTCCAGCACGGCCACTACGCGGACGACAACGAGTTCGGCAACACCGATTTCTCGAGCTCCTTCAACGTCGACGTCTACGTCGAGAGCGCCTCCGACACCGACTTCTGTCTGAGCGCGTCGAACTACAACGGCAAGGTCACCTATTACCTGTCCCACGCAACCCTGGAGCCCATGACGCAGGCCTGCTGAGCGGGGTCGAGGACTGCTCCCACCGGGCGAACGCCACCGCTGACAGCCTCGACCCGGCCTGCCAGCGACCGGTCTGCGGTCATCGGACAAGATGAACCCATGAACCTCACCTCCCTGCCGCTGACCACCCTGTCCGGGGAGCCGACGACGCTGCCCACCGGTCATGCCCTGCTGATCGTCAACGTCGCCTCCAAGTGCGGCCTGACCCCTCAGTACGAGGGCCTCGAGGAGCTTCAGAAGCTCTACGGCGACCGCGGGTTCTCGGTGCTTGGCTTTCCCTGCAATCAGTTCATGGGCCAGGAGCCGGGGACCCCGCAGGAGATCGCGGAGTTCTGCTTGGCGACCTACGGGGTGACCTTCCCGATGTTTGAGAAGATCGACGTCAACGGACCGCAGCGGCATCCGCTGTTCGCGGAACTGGCGTCCGTACCCGACGCCGAGGGCGAGGCCGGCGACGTGCAGTGGAACTTCGAGAAGTGGCTGGTGTCGCCGTCCGGGACCGTCCTGGGCCGCTACCGGCCCACGGTCGAGCCCATGAGCTTGACGGCAGAGATCGAGGCCGCACTTCCCCCCGTCCGCCTCTGACGCTCGCTGCCTGCAGTGGGTAAGACCTACGGCCTTCCGAGGATGCCAGGGCGGTGTCAGGTTGCCGCTGGACCTGTCAGGGCAGCCCTTCCCTGTGCGTTCGCCCACCGTGACCCCGGGACCGGCCCCCATCAGCGTCTCGCGCGCGGCCTCGCCGGTGGCGCGCGCTGTAGCCATCCCCCGTCGCTTGGCACTGCTCGGGCACGCGCCCGCGCTGGACGGTCTGCGCGGGCTGGCCGTCGTGCTCGTGATGATCTTCCACTTCGTCGGCCATCGCTGGCTCAAGGGTGGCTACGTCGGTGTCGACCTGTTCTTCGGGCTGTCAGGCTTCCTCATCACCGTCCTGATCCTGAACGAGCAGCGGGTGCACGGCCGGCTGTCGCTGCCCCTTTTCTACGCGCGCCGAGCCTGCCGTCTGCTCCCGGCGCTGGCCCTGCTGCTCGGGGTGTGGACCTTGCTGCTGCTCGCCTTCCACGACCAGCACTGGATGGGGGCGACTCCCTCCGGCGACGGTTCCGGTCGGACCGTTGAGGTGGCCGGGTCGCTACGCGACCTCGGGGTTGCCTTGGTCTACCTCGCCAACTGGAACGTCATCAGCGGCGGGATGGAGGCACCCCTGGCGCACCTGTGGTCCCTGGCCGTGGAAGAGCAGTTCTACCTGATCTGGCCGTCGGTCCTGCTGGGTCTGCTGCTGCTCGGTCGGCGGGCCCGCCTCACGATCGTCGCGGGCCTGCTGCTGGCCAGCGCGTTGCTGCCGGCGCTCTACCACCACGGCGGAATGGGCAAGGACCGCATCTACTTCGGCACCGACACCCGCGCGGTGGGGCTGCTGGCCGGTGCGTTCGCCGGGCTCGTCTGGCACGAACGGCATTGCCTAGGCCGACTCCCCCGCAGCGCCGGGCTGCGGGCCCTTGCCGGCGTAGCACTGCTGCTGGGGGTCGCCTGGCACCCAGGGGGCGACTTCGGCAAGTTTGTCGTGCTCCCCGCGGCCCTTGCTCTGGCCGTCTCGCAGGTCGTGCCCCGACTCGCCGACAACCGAGGTCGCTTGGCCCGGGTCTTCTCGGTGCGCTGGTTGGTCTGGGCCGGCAAACGGTCCTACGGGCTTTACCTGTGGCAGTACGTGTGGGCGACGTGGACCCACCCCCTCGGGCTGTTCGTGGGTGTACCGCTCGGAATCCTCGGAACGCTGGCCAGCACACAACTGTCCTGGGTGCTCGTGGAGAGCCCCGCCCTGCGGTACGGCGGCCGGTTCCGCCGCCCCACGGCACCCGAGGTGGTGCCTGTGTCGCGCCTGCGCGCCGCTGCTTGAGGAACGCGCCCTCTTCTCGCGGCCACAGGGACGGCGTCACCGTCGGGCCTGTCAGCCGACGCGAGGGAGCAGCAGCTGCTGGCCGACCTGCACGGCGCCACCGCCGAGGTGGTTGAGGCCGACGAGCTGTTCGACGACAAGCCGGGGATCGTGGCCTGGTGCGACCCGCTTGGCCACCGACCACAGGGTCTCGCCGTAGTGAACAGTGGTCTGGGAGTAGAGCTGCACGGCCGGTCGACCGGTCGCGGCCTGGGAGGTCCCCACCCGGCCGAGGGTGAAGGCCAGCGTCGCCAGCAAGAGCAGTCCCACGACCACGACAACCCGGCCGCGACGGGTCAGCCTAACCGAGGCGGCGGGGGTCAACGGGTGATCCACACCCTCGTGTGCCTCGGCGCGCAGCGCCCGCACCGGCGGCGCGAAGCGCAGCGAGCCGGACTGGCGGAAGCTGTGAGCGGGGGTGGCGGTGGGGGTCATGCGCCTGCTCCTTTGCGGGTCCATGTCGAACATAGAGTCGATCGAACATCTGAGCTAATGTCTAACAGAGGGGTCCGACAAAATCCACGACACGTCGAACAGATGTTTGGTTTCTGTCGACCTCAGGGGTTAGCGTCCGGGCCAGATCCACCAACGGTTCGGCGAGCGGGCCGGGTGAGGCGAGGAGCGCAACATGGCAGACAAGACCGGGTCACCGGGTCCAAAGATGACGGCTGGCGCACAGAACGCCCACGCCGGCGGGACCTTGTTGTCGCTCGCCGAGAAGATCCAGCCCGCGGTGCCGATCGGCCCGCGCAAGCGCGGTCGCCAGCCCGGAGTGGCCCCGAAGACCACGCACGTGCACAACCTGCCCGACGGCCCGGCCGACGACGCCGGCTTGACCGTGCGCCAGCGAAGGATCCTGGAGTTCATCAAGGAGTCGGTCCTCCAGCGTGGCTTCCCGCCGACGATCCGCGAGATCGGCGACGCCGTCGGGCTGGCCTCCACGAGCAGCGTGTCCTACCAGCTGATCAGCCTGCAGAAGAAAGGGTTCCTGCGCCGTGACGCCACCAAGCCGCGCGCGGTAGACGTCCGGCTGCCAGGGGAGATGCCGCAGCGAGCGCCTGAAGGCGGCCCCCTCGAGGACGGTGTCGAGCACAGCAGCTTCCCGCGTCCGGCGTACGTGCCGGTCATCGGCCGGATCGCCGCAGGTGGCCCGATCCTTGCGGAGCAGGCCGTGGAGGAGGTCTTCCCCCTCCCCCGCGAGCTGGTCGGGAACGGCACGCTGTTCTTGCTCAAGGTCGTCGGTGACTCGATGGTGGACGCCGCGATTGCCGACGGCGACTGGGTGGTCGTGCGGCAGCAGCCGGTCGCCAACAACGGCGACATCGTGGCTGCCATGATCGACGGGGAGGCGACCGTCAAGACCTACAAGCGCAAGGAGGGCCACGTGTGGCTGCTCCCGCACAACGACGCCTATGCGCCGATCGACGGGGACCAGGCGACCATCCTTGGACGTGTCGTCACGGTCCTGCGCAAGCTCTGAGCTCACCGTTGGCGAGCGGACCGAGCGTTCCGCCTGGCTCCCGCAAGAGCGGTCAGGCGGTGCGCAGCGCCACGACAGCAGCCAGCAACGTCTCGGGCGTGATCGGGTGCGAGAACAAGTAGCCCTGGCCCAGGTCGCACCCCATGACCCGTAGCGTTTCGAGCTGATCGGTTTCCTCGATGCCCTCGGCGACCGTCGTGAGGCACAGGCTCTGGCCGAGCCGCACGATCGTGCGGGTGAGCTCCTCCTCCTCCGAGCCTGCGGCCAGCCGCGACACAAAGGCCCGGTCGATCTTGAGGATGTCCACCGGGAAGCGCGACAGATAGGACAAAGAGCTGTACCCGGTCCCGAAGTCGTCGATGGCCAGCCGGACGCCACGCTCCTTCAGGGCACCGAGCAGGCTGAGCATGTCGTCGGTGCGCTCGATGAGGATGTTCTCTGTGAGCTCGATGACCAGGGCCGCTGCGGGAAGTCCGGAGTCGAGCAGGGCAGCGTCCACGATGGCGAGGAACTCGTGATGCACCAGCTGCAGCGGCGAGACATTGACCGCCACGGTCAGGTCCGCAAGCTCCGGGACCGTGGTGCGCCAGTCCGCGGTCTGACGGCAGGCTTCGCGCAGGACCCAGGTGCCGATCTCGCCGATGATTCCGATGTCCTCGGCGACGCTGATGAACGACAACGGTGGCACCAGCCCCCGCGAGGGTGAATGCCAGCGCAGCAGCGCTTCCGTCCCGACCCAGCGGCGGTCCGACAAGGTCACCGTCGGCTGGTAGTCCAAGGTGAGCTCGCCGCGGCCGAGTGCCTGACGCAGGTCGCTCTCGAACTCCAGCCGCTCGACAAGAGCCGCGTGCATGCCAGGCTCGAACAGTTCGAAGGAAGCGCCCGGGCGACCCTTGGCGCGGTACATCGCGAGGTCGGCGTTACGGACGAGGTCCTCAGCGCTCTCGTCCCCGCCATATATGGCGATGCCGCAACTCGCGGTGACCGCCAACACCCGGCCAGCGAGCTCGACGGGAGCAGACAGGGACGCACCGATGCGGCGGGCCACGTCGGCGGCGCTGGTCTCGGCCTCGAGAGACTCCAGCAGCACCGCGAACTCATCGCCGCCGAAACGGGCGACGGTGTCCGAGGGCCGGACGCACAGCGCCAGCCGGCCCGCGACCTGCTGCAGCAGCAGGTCCCCGGTGCCATGCCCGAACGTGTCGTTGACGGCCTTGAACCCGTCAAGGTCCAGGAACAGGACCGCGAGCGGGGCGGTGTCACGCGAGCGGCTCGCGAGGGCGTGCTGGACCCGGTCGTGGAACAGGGCCCGGTTGGCCAAGCCGGTGAGCGAGTCGTGGAACGCCTGGTGGGACAGCTCGCGCTCCAGGCGGCGGCGATCGGTTACGTCCCGGGCATTGACGACGAACCCCGCCCCCTCCACGAAGGAGGTGACGGTCGCCTCGACGGGGACAGGCTGGTTGTGCCCGTCCAGCACCTCGCCGCTGAACAGCTGCGTGCTGCCGGGCTGCTTGGCGAGCTCTTCAAGCAGCGCGCTGAGACGACCCGCGTCCAAGGGGGTCCACCACTGCCCCAGCGGCAAGCCCAATGACTGACCTGGAGCCCGGCCGAAGTGCTCCTCGGCAGACGGCGTCTGGTAGGTCACCAGCCCTGCCTCGTCGAGCACCGTGACCACGTCCGACAGGTTTTGCACGAGCGTCCGGAACCACGACTCCCGCACGGTCAGGGCGCTGGTGCGCTCCAGCACCCGTCGCTCCAAGGAGCGGGTCAGCAGGCCGTTCTCCTGCACTGCCAAGACCTGACGTAGGACCAGGACCAGGAGCAACGCCATCGTCGACCAGGCCAGGAAGGGGCTGAGCGTCCCGGACGCCCACTCAGATCCGCCCGCTGTCCCGAGGCCGACCAGGACTGCTGCGTAGGGCCCGAAGGCGGTGAGGTCGGGCCGCATGTCGCCGTCGAGGAGCACCCTGGCCTCGGCCGACCGCACCCGCGCCGCCAGGATGAGGGCGACGTAGCCGAGGAACCAGAACAGGTCAATCGGGTGGCCGCTGTAGTAGCTGCCGCGCGCGGTGGTGAGCGCGAAGCCGGAGTCGGCGACGGCGCTCGACAGCGAGCCAGCGACGAGCAGCACCAGCACCTGCGCCGGCACGCGCGAGCCGTGCCGGACGCGGGCCAGCGCGAACAGCGCCACCGTGCCCGAGACCAGGTCACCAATCGGGTAGGCCAAGCCGATCACCTGCGCCGGCAAGGAATCCGCACCGGCCTGCACGGTGTCCGCGAGGACCAGCTGCCAACTGAGCATCGTCAGGGACACCGCCACGAGGCAGCCGTCCAGGAGCAGCCGGATCCGACCGCTCCAGACCGTCGGGGCGCTCGGCAGGGCCAGCAGCCCGGCGACGAGCAGCGGAACGCTCATCAGGTAGCCGAGGTCGGCGTACGACGGAAACGGGATCGCCCGGCCCAGCACGCTCTCGTAGACGGTCCAGACAACCTGGCCCAGAGCCCACGACATCGCGGACAGACCCAGCAGGACCCAAGCCCGCCGGCCGAGCGTTTCTCGCCTGCTGCGCAGCAGGCAGCTGAGCGACGCCGCCAATGCCACCGCACCCAGTCCCAGGTTGGAGACCCACTGAGTCACGACGTGGTGCCCACCCACCACCCGCTGCAGCCCGAACCAGCCGACCGTGACCGCGAAGGCGAGGGCATACCTGCGCAGGCTGCGTCCGGTGACCCTCACCTGGGTTGTTTCGGCCCATCGGGTGACGCCCTGTAGGCCCGCACAGCTCCTGCGCACTCGTTCCACCGCGCCTCAAGATCCCGGATGTGGCCACCGATGGTCACAGGGTGACCGCACTCGCCCTCCACGCCGGACGGTGGCCATGACGTCCTTCCCCCTGACCGGGATTGCCGACCGCGTGTACGTCGGCTCGGCGTTGGGCCCACTCGCTCAGCTACGCCGCGCCGTTCAACGGCTTTTGCGTGCCGGTACCGGTCTCCCTGAGTTGCACTGCACGAACCCGTACCCCTCCCGTGGGTCAGGACGATAACCGCATCGACCCCGCCGAAAGGGCGACCTGCTGGTAACAGCAGTCAGCAACGCGTCCAGCCCGAACCCCACGGGCCTTGGCCGCTACCGAAGTGAGGAATTTCCATGACCCTGGCCCAACTTCTCGCCAGCAAGCTCGCCGCCGCCAGCGCCGCCAGCAAGGTGGTGTTCGTCGGCGGTGTCGCCGTGATCAGTATGGGTGCCGCCGGCGCAGCCGTCGCGCTGCCGGGCGCCCTGAACACCGGCTCCACGACGTCCGTCGCAACCGAAACGCCTTCCACCGACCCGACCGTCGCCGCGGGGACCCCGATCGCGACCGAGACCCCCGAAGCGACCGAGACCCCCGAAGCGACTCACAGCCCCGAGGCGACCGACGCCCCGGAGACACCCAAGGCCACCGAGGCACCGAAGGTCTGCACGAGCGCGCCTGCTGAGACTGGCACCTCCGACGCCACCGAGGAGCAAGGCGCCCAGAGCCAGCAGGGCGAGCACGGCGACTGTGAGCACCAGGACGGGACCCACCGGGACGGCGTCCACAAGGGCGCGGGCAACGACCACCAGGACAGCAGCGCCCCGGAGTCCAAGGCCACGCACCCCGCTGAGAACAACAGCGGCGACGGCAGCGGTTCCGGCGACCATGGCTCCAACGACTCGGGCTCCGGCGGCTCGGGCGATGGCTCTGGCGGGAACTGAGCGGCAGATCCCAGAGTCCCCGAGTAGTTGATGGAACGTAGGACAGCATGATGTCGGGGTGGACTGATTCTTCGGTCCACCCCGGCTCATCGTCCGGAGTGCACCGCATGAACGAGCAGCTCCTGGAGGACGTCCTCCCCGCAGCCCAGGCCGGACAGGCCTGGGCCCTGCGCGCTGTCTATGAGCAGCTTGCGCCACGCGTTCACTCCTACCT
>JAYUBO010000143.1:0-2513 GCA_043740815.1 Frankiales bacterium
CCAAAATCGGCGCCCTCTCGCTGAGCAACCCGGCCTGGGCGTTCACCTGGCCGCGGGCGGCGACCAGCTCGACCAACACCTACGCCTACGAGCAGCGCGCCGGGTCGACCTTCACGTTCACCTTCCGGGGTCGTGGGATCGACGGGGTAACCGTGCTCGGCGCGAGCATGGGCAGGGCGAAGGTCACCGTGACCGACCCGACCGGGGCCAGGACGCTGACCTACGACAACGACAAGACGTCCACCGCGTCGTTGTCCCGGCGGATCAGTGGGCTCACTGACGCCGTGCACACGTTGACCATCACGGTGCTCGGCACGCGGTCGACCGCATCGAAGGGAACGCGGAGAGCGCTCGACCGGTTCGGCGTGCTCGCCTAGGAGCCCGGCTGAGCGTCAGGTGTCGCGGAAGCGGTTGATCGCGTCGAGGTGCTTGGCGCGGAACTCTGCGGCCTCAGGTGCGACGCCGAGCCCCTCTTCGGGCGCAAGGCACAGGACCCCGACCTTGCCCTGATGGAGGTTTTTGTGCACGTCGTACGCCGCCTGGCCGGTGTCCTCCAGGCCGTAGCTCTTGCTGAGAGTCGGGTGGATGAGCCCCTTCGCGATGAGCCGGTTGGCCTCCCACGACTCGCGGTGGTTGGCGAAGTGGGAGCCGATGATGCGCTTGAGGTTCATCCAGAAATAGCGGTTGTCGAACTGGTGCATGTAGCCCGACGTCGACGCGCAGGTCGTGATCGTGCCGCCCTTCTTGGTGACGTAGACCGAGGCCCCGAAGGTCTCCCGCCCGGGGTGCTCGAAGACGATGTCGATGTCCTCGCCACCGGTCAGCGAGCGGATCTTCTTGCCGAACCGCTGCCACTCCTTGGGGTCCTGGGTGTTCTCGTCCTTCCAGAACGCGTACTGCTCGGCTGAGCGGTCGATGACCAGCTCGGCGCCCATCGAGCGGACGATGTCGGCCTTCTCCGGCGACGACACGACGCACACCGGGATTGCCCCGCCGTTGAGGGCGTACTGCGTGGCGTAGGAGCCCAGGCCACCGGAGGCCCCCCAGATCAGGACAGTGTCGCCCTGCTTCATGTGGCCGCCGTTGTGGCTGACGAGCTGCCGGTACGCCGTCGAGTTGACCAGTCCGGGAGCCGCGGCCTCTTCCCAGGTGAGGTGGGGGGGCTTCGGCATCAGCTGGTTGGCCTTGACCAGGGCCAGCTCGCCGAGTCCGCCGAAGTTGGTCTCGTAGCCCCAGATCCGTTGCTGCGGGTCCATCATCGCGTCGTCGTAGCCGGCAGCGTCCTCCATCTCGACACTGAGGCAGTGGGCGACGACCGTGTTACCAGCCTTCCACTTGCTCACGCCCGCACCGACCGCGACGACGACGCCGGCCAGGTCGCTTCCCACCACGTGATAGGGCAGGTCGTGGCGCTTAGTGAGGTCATTGAGCTTGCCGTACCGCTCGAGGAAGCCGAATGTCGAGACCGGCTCGAAGATCGAGGTCCAAACCGTGTTGAAGTTGATGCTCGAGGCCATCACGGCCACCAGGGCCTCACCCGGGCCGAGCTCGGGGGTTGCCACCTCGTCCAGGTGCAGGCTCTTGCGGGGGTCCTTGTCGCCGGTGGCGAGCCCCTCGAACATGTCGACCTCGTCCTTGCGGACGACAACGCCCCGGTAGGACTCGGGCACCTTCGTGCCCGCGAGCGACGCGGTGTCCCCTGACAGGACTGCTTCGAGGATCTGCTTCACGGACTGGCACCTCTCGATTTCGTGTTCCGAGCAGGTTACCGGCCGGTACGGCGGTCCGTGCCTCCCACCCTGTCAGGTGACCCGCAGCACAGCGGTTCTCACCCGAGGCGCAGCACGACCGCGGTGAGCAGGGAGGTGATGAGCGCATGGCCCGCCGCCGACGGGTGGTCACCGTCCGCTGCCAGCAGCCGCGTCACCCCTCCGGCCTGGGTGTGGAACGGCGTGTAGAGGTCGAGGTAGGCGACCCCCGCCCTCCGGCTGGCGTCGCTGAGCACCTGGTTGACCGCCCGGGTGAGGGTGTCGCTGTCCCTCACGTAGGGCCCGCCCTGGGTTGCGCCCACGTCGCCGTCGAGGAAGACGTTCCAATAGCCGGTGACGACGACCGGCCCGTGCGGCTGCCCCGGCGGCGCGAGTATCGCCAGCAGCGCGGCCACGTTCGACCCCAGGGAGGCCAGCTCGCCTTGGTAGCAGGCTAGGTCCTCGTCGCTCGTACACCCCGGTCCGGACAGGCGGCCTTCGTCGAAGTCGTTGGCCCCGATCGTGACGACGGTTGTCCGGTCGGTCGTGGCCCGGGTGCCTTCGCGGCGAACCTGGATGAGCAGGCCCAGGCTGGTCTGGCCGTTTAGGGCGTCATTGGCCGCAGCCACCGAGGTGCCTTGAAGCTGTCCCAGAGCGCCAGCCAGCAAGGTGATGTAGGACGTGCAGCTGCAGCCGGTGGCGGCCGGGACCGAGTCACCGAGACCCTCGACGGTAGTGAGCCGGACGGACGCAGGTGCGGGTCTC
>JAYUBO010000144.1:0-5091 GCA_043740815.1 Frankiales bacterium
GGGCTGCTGCTCATCGCCCCGGTCTGGCGCGATCGCCTCGGCCGGCACCTGCCGGGCTGGCTGGCGGACGCGCTGGCCGTGCCCGCGGCGGCCCAGCTGGCCTGCACTCCTGTCGTGGTGGCGATCTCGGGCCAGGTCGGGATGTACGCCGTACCCGCGAACCTGCTGGCCGTCCCCGCCGTGGCACCGGCGACCGTGCTCGGCGTGGTGACGGCCCTGCTCGCGCCGCTCAGCATGCCGTTGGCGCACGCCGCCGCGTGGCTGGCGTACCTACCGACGGCCTGGCTGGTGCTCGTCGCGCACGTGGGTGCCCGCCAGCCGGGCGCTGGCCTCAGCCTGGTCCGGGGGTGGCCGGGTGCGCTCGCCGCGCTGGCCGTGATCGGGGTCGCGGGGTTCGTGCTGCGCAGCCGACGCCTTCGCCGGGTGTCTGCGGCGGGGGTTGTCGGGGTGCTCGTCGCCATGATCGCCCTCGTGGTCGCGCGGCCACCGTGGCCGCCGCCCGGGTGGGTCCTGGTGAGCTGCGACGTCGGGCAGGGCGACGGGTTCGTGGTGCGGCTGAGCGAGCGCAGCGCCCTCGTCATCGACAACGGCCCGGACGCCCCTAAAATCGATGCCTGTCTGACCAGGCTCGGGATCGACCGGGTGCCCCTGCTGGTGCTGACACACCTGCATGCCGACCACGTCGAGGGCGTGCCGGGACTGCTGCACGCTCGGCAGGTCGGGGCGGTCGAGATCGGGCCCTTGGACGAGCCCGTCGTCGAGCGGCAGCGGCTGCTCGGCTGGCTCGGTGCCCGGCGCATCCCGGTCGTGCGCGCGGCCATCGGCGAGGTGCGGCAGAGCGACGGCGTGCAGTGGGAGGTGTTGGACGCGACAGCCCGGCACGGCACCGACAGCGACCCCAACAACAGCTCGATCGTCCTGCGCCTGGTCACCCACGGCGTGGTCGTCCTGTTCTCGGGCGACCTCGAGGGCGATGCCCAACGGTCGCTGCTGGAGCGGGGCGTGGATCTGCGGGCCGACGTGCTGAAGGTCCCGCATCACGGCAGTCGCAAGCAGGACCCCGACTTCCTCGATGCCGTGCACGCCAAGATCGCCCTGACCCCCGTGGGGGCTGGAAACCCGTACGGCCACCCTGCTGCAGCCACCCTTCAACGGCTCGAGCGGGACGGTGCCCGGACCTACCGCAGTGACCGGGACGGGGACGTGGCGGTGATGGTGCGGGGTGGCCGGGTCAGCTCGGTCGGCCGGGGAGGGGAGGGCGTGCCCGGTAGACATGCGGGGGCTGTTGCGGCGCCCACCCGGCTCGGGGTATCGGCAGAGGCGATGACCCTGTGCGACTCGGGTGCCCCGGAACCTGGTCCGAAGAGGCCCTCGGACCTGGCGGCTGCCGCCCCGTGGGTTCAGCAGGACCGAGTCGGACCCGTCGCGTTGCCGGGCGCTCGCGGGCCGCCATGGGAGCATGACGAGGTGCCGCCGCCCTCCGTCCTGTCGCCGCTGACCGTCGTCGTCGGCGAGGAGGAGCTGCTGGTCTCCCGAGCTGTCGGCGCGGTGATCCGCGCGGCCCGTGCCCGCAATCCGGAGACCGAGCTGAGCGACCTCGACGCCGCGACGCTGCAGCCGGGCGATCTGGTGGAGCTGTTCAGCCCTTCGCTGTTCGGCGACGAGCGTGTCGTGGTGCTGCGCTGTGCCCAGGACCTGTCGAAACAGATGGCCGCGGAGGTCCTCGCCTACGCCGCCGATCCGGTCCCGGAGATCTGCCTGGTCGCCGTGCACGCGGGTGGGGCCAAGAGCAAGAGCCTGATCGCGTCGCTCGTCGGAGCGGGTGCGCGCCGGGTCGACGCGGCCAAGATCACCAAGGCCAGCGAGCGGCGCGACCTGGTGCGGATGGAGCTGAAGTCCGACGGTCGCCAGGTGTCCGAGGACGCGGTGACGACCCTGCTCGACGCAGTGGGCAACGACCTGCGCGAGCTGTGCTCCGCCGCCAGCCAGCTGCTGTCCGACACCGACGGGCCGCTCACGGCAGAGGTGGTCGGGCGCTACCACCGGGGACGGGCGGAGTCGAGCGGCTTCGCCATCGCCGACAAGGCGGTCGATGGTGACCTCGCCGGTGCCCTCGAGCTGGTCCGCTGGGGTCAGTCGACGGGCTTGGCTTCGGTGCTCGTGACGAGTGCCCTGGCCAGCACCTTGCGCTCGGTAGCCCTGGTCGGGTCGGCCGGACGCCAGTCGGTCGACGCGCTCGCCGCCCAGCTCGGCATGCCGCCGTGGAAGGTCGAGAAGACTCAGCGACAGGCGCGCGGATGGAACCCCGAGAGCCTGTCGACCGCCTTGCGGGCCGTGGCCGCCGCCGATGGCGACGTCAAGGGTGGCGCGGCCGATGCTGCCTACTCCGTGGAGCGGGCCCTGCTCAGCGTCGTCACGGCCCGCCGGGATGTCCGGTGACCGACGGGTTGGCCATGTCCCACGACCGTGGCCCGGAGGCCCCAGATGGTCGGCTCCGGGCCAAGCGTCCGCTGTACCCAGCCCTGCTTCGGCTCAAGCACCTGCACCTCAACGCAGGTCAGCGGGCGGTCCTGGGGGAGGGCATGGCCGTGGTCGGTGCGCTGCTCGCGATGGCCGACCTGGCCTCGGCCTGGTCGATCGTGGTGCTGCCCGTGGCGGTGGCGGTGGTCGTCAAGGCCAACGACGTGATAGCCGGGCTGCTCCACGAGCCCCCGAACGGCCGCGAGGCCCCGGACGGCCGCGAGGCCTGGCCAGCAGAGCCACCCACCTGACGTGGTCGGGTATGACAAAGGCGCCGTACCCGGGTGGGGTCGGCGCCTTTGACGTCGGGCTACAAGCGGGGCAGCGGCCCTGCCTGAAGCCGGCGTTACTTGGACGCGAGCTCCGCGGCCTGCTTTGCCATGGCCGACTTGCGGTTGGCGGCCTGGTTGGTGTGGATGATGCCCTTGCTGGCGGCCTTGTCGAGCTGGCGGCTGGCGGTCTGCATCGCGTTCGTGGCGGCGGCGGCGTCGCCGGCGGCGGCGGCCTCGCGGAACTTGCGGACGGCCGTCTTCAGCGAGCTCTTGACCGACTTGTTGCGAAGGCGGGCCTTCTCATTGGTCTTGATGCGCTTGATCTGGCTCTTGATGTTCGCCACTGCTGGAGGATCCTCGTCGATGGAGTGATTCGTCGATGGGCGCGCGGGAAGGCAAGCGCACACCGCACGCGGTCGAGTAAGACTAGCAGTCGCACCCGGCAGGCCCCACCCGTCAGCCTGCCACCTGGTCGGCGCGCGGACCTGTCGCGCAACACGCCCGAAAGGGAGTTCACGGCTGTGCAACACGTACGACACAACGAATGCCTAGCGTGACGGCGATGGGAGAGCTCTTCGACGGCTACCGGCAGGGTGCTGCCTGGGACGAGGTCTTCGACCGTCAAGGGACGCCCCACCCGGAGAGCGCCGCCCTGTACGCCGCGCTGCAGCGGATGTCTGCCGATGACCTGTCGAGCCGAAGTGCCCAGCTCACCCCCGGCCTTCCGGGACCAGGGGATCACGTTCAGCCTGTCGGGCGAGGAGCGGACCTTCCCGCTGGACCTGGTTCCCAGGGTGGTGACGGCCGGGGAGTGGGAGACCGTCGAGAAAGGCGTCCAGCAGCGGGTGAAGGTGCTCGAGGCCTTCCTCGCCGACATCTACGGCGAGCAGCAGGTCATCAAGGACGGCATCGTTCCGCGCCGGGTCGTGGTCAGCAGCTCTGCGCACTGCCGCGCCGCCCAGGGCGTCACGCCGGTCAACGGGGTGCGGGTGCACGTGTCCGGGGTCGACCTGATCCGTGACGAGCAAGGGCAGTTCCGCGTGCTCCAAGACAACCTGCGCACTCCCAGCGGCATCTCCTACGTCGTGGAGAACCGGCGGGCGATGGCACGGGTCTTCCCTGAGCTGTTCGCGACCCATCGGGTACGACCAGTCGCGGAGTACCCCGCGCGGCTGCTGCAGGCCCTGAAAGCGGCGGCACCCGACGGTGTCGAGGACCCCAACGTCGTCGTGCTCACACCAGGCGTCTACAACAGTGCCTACTTCGAGCACTCGCTGCTGGCCCGGATGATGGGTGTCGAGCTGGTCGAGGGACGGGACCTGAGCTGCCGCGACGGTGTGGTCTGGATGCGCACGACGGCCGGTGAACAGCGGGTCGACGTGGTCTACCGACGGATCGACGACGACTACCTCGACCCCCTGCACTTTCGTCCCGACTCCCTGGTCGGCTGCCCCGGGATCCTCAACGCCGCCAGGCTCGGCAACGTCGCGATCGCCAACGCGGTCGGCAACGGCGTCGCTGACGACAAGCTCATCTACACCTACGTCCCGGAGCTGATCGGGTACTACTTGGGCGAGGACCCCATCCTGGACAACGTCGACACCCACCGCCTCGACGACCCCGACACGTGCGCGTGGGTCCTGGAGCGCCTGGACGAGCTGGTCCTGAAGCCGGTCGACGGCAGCGGCGGCAAGGGCCTGGTGATCGGCCCCCAGGCATCGGACCAGGAGCTCCGCGACCTGCGCGTCGCCATCGACCAGGACCCGCGCGGGTGGATCGCGCAGCGCGTCGTACAGCTGTCGACGTCACCGACGAGCGTGGGGGAGCGGCTGGCGCCGAGGCACGTCGATCTGCGGCCGTTCGCGGTCAACGACGGGCAGAGCGTGTGGGTCGTCCCTGGTGGCCTGACCAGGGTCGCGCTGCCCGAGGGCTCGCTGGTGGTCAACTCCAGCCAGGGCGGCGGCTCGAAGGACACCTGGGTGCTGGCCGGTGAGCACGGCCCCGCAGAGGGCGAGGTCACGACCGAGCCACTGCTCGCCTCCGGGCCGATCGGTGAGTTCACCCTGGACCGTGGGCCGTGGAAAGAAAAACAGCAACAGCAACAGCAGGCGCGCCCGTGCTGAGCCGGGTCGCAGAGTCGCTCTACTGGATCGGCCGGTACGTCGAGCGCGCCGAGGACACCAGCCGCCTGCTGGACGTGCACGTCCACACCTTGCTGGAGGACCCCTGGGTCGACGAGCAGGCCGCCTGCCGGAACGTGCTGTCGGTGATGGGAGTCGAGGTCGACGGCCCGGTAGAC
>JAYUBO010000145.1:0-8148 GCA_043740815.1 Frankiales bacterium
CGGTCGCGCTCAAAGAGCCCTACATCTTTGAGAACGACACCACCGATCTGAAGTACTTCTGCGCGGCCGGCACCGGCCCGCGCAGCTGCCCCGTCGGCGCGCCCGGGGTCCTTGTGCCCGCCGGTCGGCTGTGGGTCATGGGAGACCACCGCGGCAACTCCGCTGACTCGCGCTACCACATCACCGACTCCCACCAGGGCACCGTGCCCGAGTCCAAGGTCGTCGGCCGGGCGTTCACCGTCGTGTTCCCCTTCGGTCGCTTCGGGCTGCTGCACGTGCCGTCTGCCTTCTCGCTCCTCGCCCTGCCCGCTGCGCCGTACGCCGCCGGCGTGGTCGGTGCGCTCCCGCTCACGCTGGTACGTCGGCGGCGCCGCGCCGGCCGTCGCTGACGCCGCCCGGCCCGTCCGACCTAGCTCAGGGTCGCAGCAGCGGGGCGTTGACCAGGCTTTGAGCCGCCCGGTCGAGGTGCTCCCAGATCGCCGCGCGTGCTTCGTCGCTGACGTCCACGGACAGCACCGCCTCGCGCATGTGCCCCAGCCAGGCGTCGCGCTCGCGCTCCCCGATGACCCAGGTGGCGTGCCGCATCCGCAGGCGGGGGTGGCCACGTCGGTCGGAGTAGGTGCTGGGCCCGCCCCAGTACTGCACGAGGAACAGCGTCAGCCGCTCGCGGGCGGCCGTCAGGTCCTCGTCCGGGTAGAGCGGGCGCAGGATCGGGTCGAGAGCGACGCCCTCGTAGAAGCGGTCGACGATCTGCCGGAAGACGCCTTCTCCTCCCACCGCGTCGTGCAAGGTGTCCACGAGGTCAGGCTATGCGCCCGCGGCGGGCGGCACGTCGCCGATCGTGCGGACCGTGCGCTGGGGGACGCCGATGTCGATGCCGTGCTCGTTCAGCGCCGCGATCAGCTTCTCCCGCAGCTCTCGTTCCACCCGCCACTGCTCCAGCGGCGAGGTCTTGACCGCCAGGCGCAGCACCAGGCCGTCGGCCCCCAACGACTCGAGACCCCAGACCTCGGGCGGCGCCAGGACGGCCGCGGCGAAGGCCGGTGAGGCGCGGATGCCCTCGGCCACGGCTAGCACGACGGCCCGGGCGGCCGGGACGTCCGTCTCGAGCGCCAACGGCAGGTCGATGATCGCCCTGGCCCAGCCCTGGCTCATGTTTGCGACCCGGGCGATCTCGCCGTTGCGGACGTGCCACACCGTCCCGTTGACGTCGCGCAGCCGGGTGGTGCGCAGGCTGACCGACTCGACGGTGCCGCTCGCCGGGCCGACGTCGATGATGTCACCGACGCCGTACTGGTCCTCCAACAGCATGAACATGCCGGTGAGGAAGTCCTTCACGAGGTTCTGCGCGCCGAAGCCGACCGCCACCCCCACGATGCCGGCGCTCGCCACGACCGGAGTCAGGTCCAGGCCGAGCTCGGCGAGCAGCATGGCGCCGGCAACGGTCGCCACCACCACCGAGGCGATGCTCCGGAGCACCGAACCGAGGGTTTCGGTGCGCTGCCGGCGACGCTGGGACAGCAGCGCCGTCGGCTCGAAGACGGTGCCGCGGGCGCGGTCGGTCAGCGGCCGCAGGACCACCGGGACGCTGCCCTCGACGGCGGTGCTGACCAGCCGGCGTACGCCACGGTGAAGCAGGTTGCGGACGACGAGGGCGGTCACGACGATCACGACGACGCGTACGCCGTGGGTGGCCAGGGACGAGCTGTGGTCGTCGAACCAACCGCGGACGCTGGTACTGAAGGACGAGGCCTGAGGCTGCACGCCCTGACCCTAGGACCTCCGACACCTGAACCGCGGACGCCGAACTTCCGTGGCGAAGAACGGGGCCGTCGGGCAGGATGCCCGATGGGAGGAAGCCGTGGCCGGACCACCAGCCCCAGGGCAGGCACTCGTGCTCAACGCGAGCTACGAGCCGCTGTGCGTTGTCTCGGGCCGCCGTGCGGTGGTGCTGGTGCTCACCGAGAAGGCCGTCGCGGTGACCCACGGTGACGCGACCTTGCACAGCGAGCGGTCCGACATCAACGTCCCGTCGGTCGTGCGGCTGACCCGCTTCGTCCGCGTGCCCTACCGGGGAGCGGTGCCGCTGACTCGTCGGGCCGTCTTCGCCCGCGACGGGGGCCGCTGCGTCTACTGCGCTGCGCCGGCGACCAGCCTGGACCATGTCGTCCCGAAGAGCCGGGGTGGCCCGCACAGCTGGGACAATGTGGTGTCCGCCTGCTCGCGCTGCAACCACGTCAAGGCAGACCGGGGGATCGCCGAGCTCGGCTGGCGGCTGCGCCACCCACCCGTTGCGCCGACGGGAGCCGCCTGGATGATCCTGGGCGCCAAGCGGGTCGACCCGCGGTGGCGGCCCTTTCTCGGTGGCGACGATGACGAGGCGCTCTGGGGCACGCCCGCGTGATGCCGCTCGCCGACGGCGCAGTCCTGACCCGGCTGCGGCCGGCCACGCCCGCGGACGCGCCACTGCTCGCGGGTTGGAAGTCGGCCCCCGGCTCGCCGTACGAGGACTGGAGTGGCCCCCCTCCGCCGGGCGTGTTGACCGACCCGCGCTTGCTGCCACCCACCGGAGGTGGCGACCTGGTCGTCAGCGACGGTGACGACCTGCCGATCGGCACGGTCAGCTGGCACCCGGTGCTGTACGGACCCAACACCGGCTCGCAGGCCCTGGACATCGGGATCTCGCTGCGCGCGGAGTTTCGCGGACAGGGGCACGGGACAAGGGCGCAGCGGATGCTCGCCAGCCTGTTGTTCGCGACGACCAGTGTGTATCGGGTGCAGGCCTCGACCGACGTGGCCAACCTTGCCGAGCAACGCGCCCTGGAGCGTGCCGGCTTCACCCGCGAAGGGGTCCTTCGGGGGGCGCAGTGGCGGCAGGGGCAGTGGCACGACATGGTCAGTTATGCCTGCCTCCGTGCGGACCTGTCCGAGCTGGGCAGACTGAACGGGTGACCCTCCAGCAACTGGCTGACCTGCACGGCGTGGCGACCTCGTACCTGGACTGGGCCATGCGGCGGGTCGACGTCTCCCGCGACGCTGTCGTTGCTGCCCTGTCCGCGATGGGCGTCGACGGTTCTGACGACCAGGCGGTGGCCGCTGCGCTGGCTGCCCACGAGGACGCCGGCTGGTCGCGGGCGCTTCCTCCGGTCGTGGTCCTGCACGAGGGGGTCGCCGGAGGCGTCGAGCTCGTCGGGGAGCACCGCCTGACGCTGGTGCTGGAGGACGGCACGACCCGGACCGTGACAGCGGGTGAACAGCTCGAGGAGCGGGACGGCCTGGTACGTCGGCACGTCCCCCTCGCGCCGCTCCCACTCGGCTACCACGAGCTGCGGGCCGAGGACGTGACCTGCGTCCTGGTGGTCGTGCCCGCACAGCTGCAGCTCGCCGCGGGCCGGCACTGGGGCTGGCAGGTGCAGCTCTACGCGATGCGGTCGGCCGACTCGTGGGGGATCGGCGACTACGCAGACCTGCGCACCGTCGTCGCGGCGGCCGCCGCTGATGGCGCCGGGGTGGTCCTGGTCAACCCGCTGCATGCCGAGACGCCCGCGCTACCGATCCAGCCGTCGCCGTACTCGCCGTCGTCAAGGCTGTTCCGTTCGGCACTTGCCCTGCGCGTCCAAGACGTCCCGGAGTACGCCGCGGTCAGCGCCGCCGTCGACGCCCTCCGGCCGGTGCAGGACCCCGAGCGGATCGACCGGGACACGGTATGGGTCGCCAAGCTCGCCGCGCTGGAGCTGATGTGGCCCGGTCACCGGACCGGGGCGCTGGCGGAGTTCCGGGCGGCCGGCGGTGAGCCGCTCGAGCAGTTCGCGCTGTTCTGCGCGCTGGCGGAGATCCACGGCGGGGACTGGGCGAGATGGCCCAAGGAGCTCGCCCGCCCGTCGGCGGGCCAGCTGGTGGCGCACGAGCAGCGGGTGAGCTTCTGGTGCTGGGTGCAGCTGCTGGTCGACGAGCAGCTGGCTGGCGTCGGTGAGGGCCTGGCGCTGGGCGTGCTGCACGATCTCGCGGTGGGGGTGGACGCAGGTGGGGCCGACGCCTGGGCGCTGCAGGACGCGCTTGCCCTGGGCACGTCCGTGGGCGCGCCGCCCGACTCGTTCAACCAGCGGGGACAGGACTGGGGACTGCCCCCGTGGCGACCCGACCGGCTGCGGGAGGCGGCCTACCAGCCCTTCCGGCAGATGGTGCAGCGGGTGCTGCGGCATGCCGGCGGGATCCGGGTGGACCATGTCATGGGCCTGTCGCGGCTGTGGTGGGTCCCGGCCGGACGCGTCGCGTCGGAGGGGACCTACGTCTGCTACGACGCCGAGGCCATGCTCGGGATTCTCGCCCTCGAGGCGCACCGTGCCGGCGCGATCGTCGTGGGGGAGGACCTCGGGACCGTGCAGGCGTCGGTGCGGACGCTGTTGGACAGCACGGGCGTACTGGGCAGCGCGGTCCTGTGGTTCCAGACGAACGACGACGGAGGGTTCCTGCCACCCTCCACCTGGCGCCGTGAGGCACTGGCGTCCGTCACCACCCACGACCTGCCGACGGCGGCCGGCTGGTGGGCGCAGGAGCACGTCCGGGTGCGCGCCGAGCTCGGGCAGCTCGGACACTCCCTTGAGCAGGAACAGCAGCGGGTCGCCAAGGACCGCGACCTGCTGCTGGAGTTGCTGCGCCAGCAGGGCCTGTTGACCGCGGCCGAACCGACCGGGGCCCAGGTCGTGGAGGCACTGCACGCAGCGCTGGTCGCCTCGCCCTGCCGGATCGTCCTGGCCGCGTACGGCGACGCCGTCGGTGACCTGCGGCAGCCCAATCTGCCGGGCACCGTCGATGCCTACCCCAACTGGCGGCTGCCCGTCGCCGACGGCACAGGTCGCCCGCTGGGCCTGGAGGAGCTGCTCGCGCACCCAGGAGTGCGTCGGCTCACGGCCGTGCTTCAGCAGGTGCACTGAGCGGTTCGCTACGGTGGAGGTGATCGCCTCAGCAGGCGCCTGACGACAGACGAGGGAGCACGTGAACCGCGTTCTGAGCCGTGCCGCCACCGCGGGCACCGTCCTGATGACCGTCCTGGTCACGGCCGCCCCGGCGTTCGCGGAGAATCCGCTGGGCAACTCCGAGGGAGCCGATCCGGGCAAGGGCCTGGGCACCGCCGCCGCCCTGCTCCTGTACGTCGCCCTGCCGCTGCTGTCGCTCGCGCTGATCGCGGCCGTGGTGCTGTTGCCGGGCGTGCGTGCCCACCGTTACCGCCCTGCCAAGGGGTGGAACGCCTCGCCGGTGTGGTTCGCCGGCCCACCCGAGCCGGTCGCCGCCGTACAGGCTGCGGAGCTCGGTGACGTCGTGAGGGGTGGAGCAAGTGGAGGCTGGTAGCACGGGAAGCACTGGGGGGCGGGGTGGTGGTGACGCTGCCCGGACGGTCGTGGCGGGAAGCAAGAGCGAGGGGCTGTCGGTCGCACAGCAGGAGCGCATCGAGCACGCCGTCTCCACCTGCCGGGCGCAGAACGGGCTGGACGTGTCGGTCCTGGTCGGTGACCTCGTCCTGGAGGACCTGGCCGGCTTCCGGGCCGGCGCCGAGACCCTGCATGCCGCGCTCGGCGAGCGCTCGCACAGCGCGGTGCTGCTTGTCGTGGCCCCGGGTCAGCGCCGAGTCGAGGTGGTGACCGGCCCCGCCGCCCGGCGCCGAGTCCCAGACCGGGTCGCCGCCCTGGCCGTCCTGTCCATGACCACGGCCTTCGCCGGCGGAGACCTGGCCGGTGGCATCCTGGACGGTCTGCGGCAGATCTCCCAGGCGGCTGGCCCCGGCCCAGCCCTTGAGCTGCCCGCGGCAGCCCCGGGCACCGAGGTCGCCACCCACCACTGACGACACCTCGGGCGTCAGCCTGGCGACCGCACCCTCAGCCTGCGGCGGCGTCCCGGGCGCGAGCCCGTAGGGCCCGCACGACCCCGTCTCGACTTTCCAGCAGCAGCCGCGACAGAGCAGGCGGCACCTCGTGGGAGGCCAGGTAGGTGTCGGTGCGCTCGACCACGGCCGGGGACACGAGCAGCGTCGGGTACAGCCCGATCACGGCGTTCTGGGCCATCTCCGCGGTGCGGGTCGCCCATAGGGCGTCAAGGCTCGCGAAGTACGGCTCGACGTACCGCTCGAGCAGGGCGACCTGCTCGGCGTTCTGGAAGCCGCCGATGACGGCGGCCTGGACCGCGTTGGGCAGGTCGTCCCGGTCGACGACCGACGCCCAGGCCTGCGCCTTGGCCTCGGCGGTAGGTCGCGCTGCCGAGCAGGAGGCGGCGTGCCGCTGGCCCGCGGCGGTCGGGTCGGCGGCGACCTCGGCGTCGATCTCAGCGGTGCCGGCCCGGCCGACGGCCACCAGCCGGTGCAGGAAGTGCCAGCGCAGCTCCGCGTCGACGGTGAGGCCGTCCAAGGAGGTGCTGCCGTCGAGCAGGCCGGCCAGCAGGTCCAGCTGCTCGTCGGCGGCTGCCAGCGAGCCCAGCGAGCGGGCCCACGCGAGCTGAAGGTCGCTGCCCGGCTCGGCTGCGCGGGTCGCGGTGAAGGCCGCGGTGGCGAGGGCGGCCCGGCCGGTCGGTGCCCACGCCGGGTCGGCGAACAGCGTCAGGGCGCTCTGGGTCTGGCGCAGCAGCGACTGCACGACGCCGATGTCGCTTTCGCCGCCGATGCCGCGCTGGACCAGGGCGACGTAGTCGCGGGCCGGCATCTCGGCGTCACGGGTCATGTCCCACGCCGCCGCCCAGCACAGGGCTCGAGGCAGCGACTCGGCAAAGTCGCCGACGTGCTCGATGAGGGTGTGCAAGGACGTCTCGTCCAGGCGAATCTTGGCGAAGGCCAGGTCGTCGTCATTGACGAGCACCAGGGCCGGCTGCGCGCGGCCCAGCAGCGCGGGTACGTCGGTCTTGGCGCCGACGACGTCGAGCTCCTCGCGGTGGGTGCGCACCAGCTTGCCGTCGACCAGGTCGTAGAAGCCGATGGCGACACGGTGCGAGCGCAGCGTCGGCCAGTCCGCCGGGGCCTCCTGCAGGATCGAGAACGCGGACAGGGTGCCGTCGGGCGCGGTCTCGAAACAGGCCCGCAGGGTGTTGCAGCCGGCGGTCTCCAGCCACTCGGTCGACCAGCTCGCCAGGTCACGACCGCTTGCGGCCTCCAGCTCGACCAGCAGGTCGCGCAGCTCGGTGTTGGCGTACTCATGCTTGACGAAATAGCTCCGCAAGCCGGCCAGGAACGCGTCCTGGCCGACCCACGCCACGAGCTGCTTGAGCACCGACGCGCCCTTGGCGTAGGTGATCCCGTCGAAGTTGACCTTGACGTCCTCCATGTCACGGATGTCCGCGGCGATGGGGTGCGTCGACGGCAGCTGGTCCTGCCGGTACGCCCAGGTCTTCTCGCTGTTGGCAAAGGTCGTCCAGGCGTTGGTCCAGCGGGTCGCCTCGACCTGGCACAGCACCGACATGTACGTCGCGAAGCTCTCGTTGAGCCACAGGTCATCCCACCAGCGCATCGTCACGAGGTTGCCAAACCACATGTGGGCCATCTCGTGGAGCACGGTCTCGGCGCGCCGCTCGTACGCCGCGTCCGTCACCTTGGACCTGAAGACGTAGTCCTCCAGGAACGTCACCGCCCCGGCGTTCTCCATCGCGCCAGCGTTGAACTCCGGCACGAACAGCTGGTCGTACTTGCCGAACGGGTAGCGGTAGTCGAAGACGCGGTGGAAGAAGTCGAAGCCCTGTCGGGTGACGGCGAACAGCTCCTCGGCGTCGAGGTGCTGCGCGAGCGACGCGCGGCAGTAGAGGCCGAGGTCGATCCCGTCGTGGTGGTCATGCACGTGGTGGTAGGGACCGGCGATGAGCGCCGTGATGTAGGTGGACATCCGCGGGGTCGGGGCAAAGCGCCAGGTGCCCGGTTCGCCCTGGACCGGCCCGTCCGAGACGGCGCCGTTGCTGATGACGACCCAGTCGCGGGGGGCCCGGACGACGAAGTGGAACGCCGCCTTGAGGTCCGGCTGGTCGAAGCAGGCGAACATGCGGTGCGCCTCGAACGTCTCGAACTGGGTGTAGAGGTAGACACCGCCGTCGACCGGGTCCACAAAGCGGTGCAGTCCCTCGCCGGTGCGCATGTAGGCCATGTCGGCCTCGACGACGAGCTCGTTGTCGGCCGCGAGG
>JAYUBO010000146.1:0-16549 GCA_043740815.1 Frankiales bacterium
TCAGGATGAAGATGGCCGGCGTGAAGAAGGCGTTGCTCGGGAAGATGTCCAGGCTCGGGGCGGCACCGCAGCCGGCCTTGGACAGGCATGGGGAGTAGAACGGCGAGATGTAGGGGTCCTTGTAGAACTTCGACCCCATGAACGCGCGGATCGTCGAGTAGATGATGAACGCCACGAGCACGAGGACCGTGAGGAGCGGCTGGATCCACCACCGGTCGGTCCGCAAGGTCTTGGCGTCGATCGTCGCGCGGCCCGGTGCACCGGTTCCTGCGGGGGCGATGGCGGTCATACGGTCCTTTCGTCGGTCATGCGGCACCTGCCGTGCTCGAGCGGGCTCACCGGCCGCCGCCGAGGCCTTCGTCCTCGGCATCCATCCAGAAATCCTGCGGGTACGCCGTGTCGTCGATGACCTGCAGGGCCGGCGGCGGCTCGGCGCCCTCGGGGACCGGTGCCCCGGCCAGCAGGTCGAGGTCCTGTCGCACCCGCTCGACGTCGACCGTAAGCCGGCGAGCGTCGAGGCTGTCGCCGTACCGCCCGGCCAACGTGCGGACGGCCTGCTCGAGAGTGCGCACCGCCTGGCGGGCTGCCTTGACGTCGTCCTTCACGGTCATCGTCGTTTGACCCTCCGCGTACCGGTCGGTGGCTGCGACCTCGGACGGGGTGCAGGTTAACCGCAGACAGCATGACCCAACCACACCAGCGCAACCACCGAGGCAGGGCTACCGGTCGGGGCGCCTACAGCCAACGCACAGGCTCGGCTGGCACGATGTCTCGGTGATGCGTCCCCGCCGGGCTACCGGCGTGCTGTCCGTGGCGATGCTCGCTACGGGAGTGCTCGCGGGGTGCGGTGCGACGAGCCGTGAGGTCCTCCCGACGTGCAGGTCAGGGACGGTGGTGCTCACGACGGAGCAGTCGGCGAACGCAGCCACCATCGCAGCGGTCGGCAAGCGCCTCGGGCTGCCCAACCATGCCGTCACGGTGGCCCTGGCCACGGCCTTCCAGGAATCGGGGATGCGCAACCTGACCTACGGCGACCGCGACTCTCTCGGGCTGTTCCAGCAGCGGCCCTCCCAGGGCTGGGGCACCGCGCAGACCGTCCAGACCCCCCGGCTGGCCGCGGCGAGCTTCTACCGGCGGCTGCTCACGGTCCACGGCTGGGCAAGCCTGCCGGTGGCCACGGCCGCCCAGCGGGTGCAGCACAGCGCCGCGCCGGCGGCCTACGCGCAGTGGGAGGACCCCGCCCGCGAGCTGGCCCGCGCCCTCACCGGCGAGGTCGCCGCCGGGCTGACGTGCCAGTTCCGTCCCACCGCAAAGCCGGGCGCCTCGACGCAACTGGGGAGTGCAGCCGTCGCCGAGCTCGGCCCCGGAGGTCTGTCCCGGACACGCACCGCGGCCACGACGTGGACCACGACCACCTGGCTCGTGGCCCACGCCTCGACCTTTGGCGTGTCTTCGATCAGCGTCCTCGGGCAGAGCTGGACGGCCCAGCGCGGCACGTGGAAGGCCGATCCGGCCGCCGCTGCGCTCCGGTGGTCCTGAGGCGCGCTCGGGTCAGAAGCTGTGGCCCAGCCCGTAGGTCAGGCAGGTGCCGTACGTGGTCGCGCCGACAAAGGCCGAGATGACCACTGTGGCGCTAACCCGTACCCAGCGCTTCTGCGGTCCGGGCATCGCGTGCGGCAGGTAGGCCTGCGGCAGCCGGGAGCCACGCAGCAGCTCCAGGTAGTGCGGGTCCGGCTGCGGCTCGGTCGCCTCGTCCGGGCTGGCGTACCAGCTGGCGTGCTCGCTGTCCTGGTCCTGGAGCGTCATGGCTTGACGGTACGCCGGGTAGGGCAGGATCGCCGACCATGAGCGAGGAGCGTGCCTACAGCACCTGCGGTGTCTGCGGCACGACGGTCGAGGACAGACCTGTGACCTGGTCGCTCCAGGTCGGCGCCCCGGGGGCACGGCGGCCGCGGACGTGGCTGTGCGATCGTTGCACCCGGGACAACCTCCGGTCGATCGAGGGCAAGCTCGACGAAGCCTGGTGGTAGGCCCGTCAGCGGCGGGACGGGGCGTCGACCGTCCCGGGCGGGGCGAAGCCAGGTTGCCACTTTTGCATGAGCGCCCGGAACGGCGCTTCGCCACCGAGCTGGCACAGGACCGCGAGGGTGCCGGTCGTGACCCGGTGGATCAGCAGGTACGACGGGGGCAGGTTGAGCTGGCGTCCCAGCTGGGATGCCGGGCTGCGGGGGTCGCCGAGCCGCAGGGCCTGTCCGCGCAGCCAGTCGCGGGAGAACTGGAACGTCGGTCCCGCGATGGGGTCGAGCAGTGGCCGCAGGTAGCTGAGCACCGCTTCGGCGTCGACAGTGATGCCGGGCTTGACGAAGCCTTCGTCGCGCAGGGCCTGCAGGACGTCGTCGGCACGGCCTTCGAGTGCCAGTCGTGAGAGTCGGCCGATGGGTTCGGGGGCACCGTCAGGGAGCCGGTTGACGGCCCCGAAGTCGAAGACGCCGAGGCGCCCGTCGGACAGCAGCCGGAAATTGCCCGGATGAGGGTCGGCGTGCAGCAGCCCGGCGAGGACCGGACCGGAGAACAAGAAGGTCGCCAGCAGGGTGGCGGCGCGGTCGCGTTGCTCCTGGGTGCCCTCCCGGATGATGACGGCCAGCGAGACCCCCTCGATCCACTCGGTGACGAGGACCCGGTCGGCGAAGGCCACGACGCCGGGGACGCAGATGTCGGGGTCGTCGGCGTAGGCGTCGTGGAACGCGCTCTGGCTCTCAGCTTCGAGTTGGTAGTCCAGCTCCTCGGCGACCCGGGTCTCGAGCTCCTTGAGCAGCGGCTTGACGTCGAGGCCGGGGGAGAAGGCCGCGAAGACCCGCGCGAGTCGGCCAAGTTGGCGCAGGTCCCCGAGCAAGGCCTTGCCGGCCCCGGGATACTGGATCTTGACGGCGACCTCGCGGCCGTCGGTCCAGACCGCCTTGTGCACCTGGCCGATGCTCGCCGCAGCCGCCGGCTTGTCGTCGAAGGTCGCGAACTTCTCCCGCCAGTCGACCCCGAGCTGGTCGGCAAGTACGGCGTGCACCGTCGTGGCCGGCAGCGGTGGAGCGGCCTCCTGCAACTTGGTCAACGCCGCACGGTACGGCGCGGCCACCTCCTCGGGCAGGGCTGCCTCGAAGACGCTCAGGGCCTGCCCGAACTTCATCGCGCCACCCTTGAGCTGACCCAGGACTTGGAACAGCTGCTCAGCCGTGCGGGCCTGCAGCTCGGCCGCAACCAGCTCGGCCGGCCGACCCCCGAGGCGCTTACCCAAACCGATCGCTCCGCGCCCGGCCACGCCGAGCGGCAGGCTGGCGAGCTTGGCGCCGCGGGCGACCGTGCGCTTGGGGATGTCGTTCACCCCCTTAGTCTCCCCGTACGCCGCGTCGGGCGCCTCCCCGGGCCTGTCCGGTCCTGACCGCCCCTCAGGCAGCCCCGGTGAGCGGCCGAGTCGAGGTCCACGCGCAGGGGCATGAGGGGTGCTGCGGCCACGTCCGGCGCCGCCAGCGCCAGCCGGGCGTCTCGAGCTCGAGGGTGCCGCCGATCGCCCCGGGGCGGCCGCCCTCGAGCAGCTCCAGAACCTGCAGGCCCGCTTGGGCGGCCACAGCAGCGGCGAGGACCGTGTCGCAGGGCTCGGGCGCGCGCGGTCGGCGGCTCAGCTGTGCTGACAACACCGGCCAGTCCGGGTCGACACTGGTCCGGACGAGTTCGAGGCAGCCTAGACACGGTGAGCTGCCGGGCAGGACGAGCGGCCCCACCATGCCCAGGCTGCCCTGCACGCGAGCGACCAGGTGCGGCTGGTCGTCCCGCAGCAGCCAGGTGGCCGTCTCGGTGGCGCCGTCGTCGGTCAGCACGACCAGGGCTGGCCGCCGCGTGGCCCAGGCAGCCTGCCGCTGCGCCTTCAGCCCGCGGGGAAGCCCAGCCTCGTGGGGCTGGCTGGCTGCGCGTCCGCGGTCGTGAGGGCGTCGGGGCCGGTCCGGGGACTGCTCCTCGAGGTAACCGCGCAGGTCGACGGTGCCGACTCCCGCGTGGCTGAGCAGCGCCGCCAGCGGTGCCCCCACCCGACCTCTGCCCTGCACGATGACCCGTGCGGCCCGCCTGTCGTGCAGTGCCTGGGTCGCGCCGCCCCCGTGCACCAGCGTGAGCGCCGCCAGGTCCGGCTCCAGCCGTTGCCGCTCCTCCCGGGTCAGTGGTGGCGGGCCGCCCGACACGTCGGCGGTCACGGCATCCCCGATGCCGCCCGAGCGCAGCAGGTCCGCGTCGAGCAGCAGGCCGCTGTCCTGCAGCATCCCCAGCAGGGCTTCGACGTCGTCACAGCCCAGTGATCGGGCCGACCGGATCACCTCCGCGTGGGTCCGCGTCCCGTCCAGCAGCGGCAGCAGGACCCGGCGCTGCGCGTCGAGACCCGCGATCACCACGGCACGGGAGCCCAGCCCGACCTGGAGCGTCTCGCGGTCGCGCCACAAGCGCTGGGCGGCAGGGATCAGGGCAGGGCGCACGGGGGCCTCCGGGAGGGCACGATCAAGACGTCGTTGACGTGAGGTGGTCGTGATGTAGACGGGGTGGACCGTTGCACCCCTGCCCTGTGGAGTGCTGAAGCCGTCCACAGCCCGGCGCCTCGTCCACAGCTCCCGTGGGGGTGGGGAAGCGCGAAAGGACGGCCCTGGGGTGCAGGGCCGTCCTTTCGGGAAGTGCTCAGGTGCTGGCTACGCCTTGCCGAGGATGCGGTTCATCTTCGTCCCGCAGACCGGGCACAGGCCTTGGGCCATGCGACGACCGGAGTCGCTCACCTTGACCTCGCCGTCGAAGTCCCGCTTCTCCTTGCACTTCACGCAGTAGCCGTTGTAGGTCTCCGCCACGGTGGCCTCCAGAGTCTCAGTCGGGGCGTCGCCCCGTTGCCCCACGCCGGTTGGCGCGCGGCATTTTGTGCTCAGACCCTAGCGGCTTACGGCGCGATCACTGCGTCGGTGCCCTTCGGGCGTGGCGCTGTCTCCAGAAATGGCCACCCATTCGACGCGCAGCGATCACGCAGAGTAACAATCGGCCGTGACAAGCAACACGGTGGAAACGGGCAGGGCCCCGCTGACCTGCGGGTATGCATGCCTCGACCCGGGAGAGTGCTTGCTCCCCGCTAGCAAGAGCAAGCAATCACGCCTAGCGTTGCCGTCTGTACGTACTCGCCGGCCTGTCAGCAGGCTGCACACCGAAAGGAAGGTGAGGTCCACCGCCCGCCCGCACGGCCTCACCCAGGGGCCGCCGGCGACCGGGCAGCGACCAGCGCCCCATGACCCTCACATTGTCCCACGACGAGGCCATCGACTCCGCAGGGCTGCCCGCCTCCGGTCGCCGACCGTCCCTCACCAGCCGCCACCCGGCTGTCAGGCGACGCCGAGCGCGCGTAGCCGGAGGCGTCCTGACCGGACTTGCGCTGGTCGCTGGCGCCACGGCTGCCACCAGCACGCTGCTCGAGCCGACCGGCTCCAGCAGCATCCCCGCTGTCTCCCTGGTGGCCCCGCTGCCCGCCCACGACGTCGTCCCGCCAGCGTCGGTGGGAATCTCGCGCGCCAGTCGTGGGGGGGCCCGCACCCTGTTGGCTCCGGTCCGCTACGAACGCCGCACCGTCCCCGTCGGCTCGAGCTTCTCCGGCAACGCCTCCTGGTACGGCGGCTTCTTCCAGGGCCGACGTACCGCCAACGGCGAGCGCTTCGACACCAACGAACTCACCGCAGCCAGCAAGACGCTTCCCTTCGGCACCCACCTACGGGTCTGCCGCAGCAACCAGTGCGTCGTCGTCCGCGTCAATGACCGTGGCCCCTACGTCGCCGGCCGGATGCTCGACCTGACCCGCGCCGCGCGGGACGCCCTCGGCTACGACGGCGTCGCGTACGTCACCGCCACGCCCGTGGCCACCCGCAGCGTTGCCGTGCACACCGCCGTTCGCCCGGCTGTGCGTCCGCCGGTGCCTCTCGCTGTCAGTGCTCCGGCCGCCGGGTCGATCAGCGCGATCAGCCCTGCCATGGCGGCGACGTTGCCCGCTGCTCCCGCGACCGTCCTCGCGGCCGACCGGAGCCCCGGCACCTTCGGTGGGAGCGCCGCTGGGCTGGCCCTCACCTCCGGTCTCGCGCTGGTGGCCGCCTCGGCCGGCGGGATCGTCGTACATCGGCGGCGAAGCTGACCCCCTTAGGCTGGGATCTTTCCCTGAGCTGAAGGAGTCGCCGTGGTCCTCAAGGTCGAGCGTCCCTCCGAGGGGGTCGTGCTGCTCACGCTGGACCTGCCCGACCGCCGCAACGCGATGACCGACGAGCTCACCGCCGCGTGGGGCTCGACCGTCGAGGGCCTGCGTGGTGACCGTTCGGTCCGTTGCGTGGTCGTCACCGGCGCCGGGAAGGCGTTCTCGGCCGGTGGCGACCTGGGCTGGCTGCACGCAGGTGGGTCCTCTGTCGATGGGCTGCGCGACAAGATGCTCCCGTTCTACCGGACCTGGTTGACGCTCCGGACGCTCGACGTGCCGTCCATCGCTGCGGTCAACGGCGCAGCGGTCGGGGCAGGTGCCGCTCTCGCCCTGTCCTGCGACCTGCGCTATGCCAGCACGTCGGCCAAGGTGACCGTCCCGTTCGCGCAGCTCGGGATGCACGCCGGGATGGCGACCACCTACACCCTGACCGAGGTGGTGGGGGTAGCCGCTGCCCGGGAGCTGCTGTTCACCGGCCGGGTCGTGGACGCCACCGAGATGCTTCGGCTGGGGCTGTGCTCGGCGGTCTTCCCGGACGAGCAGTTCCTGCCGGCTGTGCTGGAGCGGGCCGCGGCCGTCGCCTCCGGCGCACCGGTTGCCACCCGGCTGCACAAGGAGGCGCTGCGCGACGGCGGGCCGGGGTCCTTCGAAAGTGCGCTGCAGTGGGAGGCGCTCGCGCAGCCCGTCACGATGGCCACCCAAGACCTCAAGGAAGGGCTGCAGGCGAAGGCCGAGAAGCGCCCGGCGGTTTTCACCGGCGCCTGAGCCCCGAAGCAAGTCCGCTCGTGCAGGGTGCGTCCGCGCGGGAGCGTGCTGGCTCAGGTGGCACGACGTGGGGCAGCTCCCGCAGGAACCAGATCACCTGACGCCGGTTCTCCAACACGACCCAACGTTGAGCGACGGGGGCGCCGTGCAGGTGTGCCTCGTACTCGTCGTCGTACGTGTCGTGCATGCGCCAGGCCCACGTCACGATCGAGCGCTCAGGATCGAGTGACAGCACGTCGCGAAGGCGTTCCCGGTTGCCATTCCAGAGCTCGCGGCGCAACAGCACGCGTCAACTCGCGTGCGGAACTCCGACAGCTCGAGCTGGGTCCAGCCTGTTTGGTGGAACAGTCCGTCAAGCTCGAGATACGCGATGTCCAGCGCCGCCGCCAGCGTGCGTGCCAAGGTTGACTTCCCCGCACCACTGGGACCCACCACCGCGATTCGCGCCACGGTGCCAACCCTGCCATCCGGACGCCCTGCCTGCGGGCCGAGGAGGGCGTGGCCCGGGCTCGGCCGACGCGGTTACGGAGCCCCCGATGTTCCTGGGCCTGCTCGCCTTCCCCTTGCGAACGGGTCCGGGGCACCGAGGGCTCCGTGGGCCCGGACGTTAGGAGAGCGCTCAGGGGCCCGTCAACGTGCGGTCCCCGCTCCCTGTGGACATTTCTGGGGACAGGGTGTTGACGGTCCGGTGTGTCGCTGTGGACAGGCTTGTCCACGGACTGTGGACAACTCTGTGGACGACGCCTCCGAGGGCTCTGACCTGCACTGATACCTTCCACCGGCTGTGGGTCAAAAAAAGGTGGTCGTCAAAGCCCCCGGTGCCCCGCGGCCAGCCCGCGAAGCGCGCAGATCACGCTGGAACGGGGTCGTCCGGGCCATCCGGGTCGTCCGGGTGGTCAGCACCACCGGGACTGCCCTCCGGACCGGACTCACCGTCTAGGCCGTAGGGCGAGGCAGCGTCCTCGTCGAGCTCACCGTCCAGATCCTTGTCGAGCGCGCGCAGCCCCGCGTCCCAGTCGGTCTGCTCGGCAGATCCGGCTGGCCCGACCGGGCCGACCGAGGTCGCGCCGGCGGCTCCCGCGGAGGCAACGCGCGGACCCCCGGGGGCACCTGCGCCCTGTGCCCACGCCTGGGGGTCATCGAGGTCTGAGGAGCCAGGCAGCAGGTCCGGGTGCTCCCAGAGTGCGTCACGGCCCTCGATCCCGCGGGTCTTCGTCACCACCTCCCACAGCTCGGCGGCTTCCCGCAAGCGGCGCGGACGCAGCTGCAACCCGACCAACGTCGCGAACGTCTGCTCGGCGGGGCCGCCGGTGGCACGGCGCCGTCGTACCGTCTCGCGCAGCGGCACGGCGTGCGGCAGCACCCCGGAGGCGGCGGCATCGACGACCAGGTCGACCCAGCCCTCGACGAGTGCCAGAGCCGTCTCCAGGCGGCCCAGGGCGGCAGTCTGGGCCTGCGTGGCCTCGAGCTCGAACAAGCCCGAGCCGAGGGCCTCCTGGACCGACGCCGGGTCGGTGGGGTCGAAGGAGCCGACCGCGCGCTCGATGGCCGTCGGGGCGACCTCGATGCCGCGGGCGTAGGCCTCGACAGCGTCGTAGAGGTGGGCGCGCAGCCACGGGACGTGCAGGAACAGCCGCTGGTGGGCGGCCTCGCGAAGGGCCAGATATAGGCGGACCTCGTCCAGCGGCACCTCGAGGCCCTGCGCGAAGGCCTCGACGGAGGCGGGTAGCAGCGCGCTGCGGCCGAGCGGGATACCGACCTCGGTGGTGCTGAGGACCTCCGCCGCCAGGGCGCCGAGAGCCTGACCGACCTGCGCGCCGAACACGACGCCTCCGACCTGTTTCATCACACCAGCAAACGGGTTCGGCCCGAGGCCCTGCATCATCCCGGCAATCTCAGGTGGCAGGCCTTCGCCCGACAGGCCCTTCTCGAGGGCGCCACCCATCGCGGACGTGACCTGGGCGGCAACCGGATCGACGAGCTGCTTCCAGGACGCCAGCGTGCCGGCCAGCCAGCCGGTACGGCTCCAGGCCTGCGGCTCGCCGCCGGCCGCGGGCAGGGCCGTCACCGGGTCCAGCCACAGGTCGGCGAGCCGGCCCGCGTCGGCGACCTGGCGGGTCTCCTCGGCGGTAACCGGTCGGTCACCGTCCCGGAGAGCAGCCGTCGCGACCTCCTCGGCCAGGTCCCAGTTGACCGGGCCGCCGGACCAGGACATGAGCTTCTGCAGCTGCGCGAACAGGTCTCCGCCGCCCGCCCCGCCAAGCAGCTTGCCCAAGCCGAACGGGTCGCCGTCGTCCGGGTCGCCGGACCCGGCGGAGGGCCCGAAGCCGAAGGGCGGGCGGGTCATGGGCGGCGCACCGAGATCATGGATCCAACGTAACCCGCCCCGGGTAGGAGATCCTGTGGAGATGGTTCGCCTTCGGCGTACGTCCAGCCAGGAGGTCGTCGCTGTCACCGGCGCCGGTTCCGGGCTCGGTCGTGCCCTCGTCGAGCGCCTCGCGCTGCGCGACGACCTGGCCGGCCTGATCGGGCTCGACGCCGCCTCGTACAGAGTCGACGGGGTCCAGTGGCGCACCCTCGACGTGTGCGACCCGTTGCCGTCGGAGCAGCTCGCCGGCGCCTCGACCGTGGTGCACCTCGCGACGACGTACGACGTGTCGCTGCCGGGCGTGACGAGGCGCGCCCTGAACGTCCGCGGCACCGCCCAGCTGCTGGAAGCGGCCCGGGAGGCCGGAGTGGCGCGGGTCGTGCTGTGCACGTCCGTCGACGTCTACGGCGCCTTTCCCGACAACCCGATACCGCTCCTGGACCACGCTCCCCTCCGGGGCGTTGCTGACGACCAGACGCTGGCTGGGGACCACGTCGAGGTCGAACGGCTCGCCGACCACGCCCGCCGGTCGGGCCTGTCCGTCACCGTGCTTCGCCCGGCCCCGCTGGTCGGCCTGTCCGCCGCGTACGACGGGCAGGTCCTGCGCCAGCTCGGTGCCCCTCGGTTGCTGGCCGTCCGGGGCGTCGAGCCGCTGTGGCAGCTGTGCCACGTCGATGACCTGCTCTCAGCCCTGGAGCTCGCTGCGCTCGGGACGGTCACCGGTGGACTCGCCGTCGGCTGCGAGGGGGCGCTCCCGCAGGTGCTGGTCGAGCAGGAGAGCGGCCGCCGACGGCTCGAGCTCCCCGCGGCGGTAGCGCTGTCGACAGCGGCCAGGCTGCACAGGGCGGGAGTGACCACTGCCTCGGTCCGGGAGCTCGACCACCTGTTGGGATCTCTGGTCGTGGCCGCCGACGGCCTGCTCGCGGCCGGTTGGAAGCCGACCTGGACCAACGACGAGGCTCTGCGCGCCCACCTGCGGATGCGTGTCGAGGACGGCAGGTCTTCGGTGTACTCGGCAGCCGGGGCGACGGTCGCCCTACTGGGTACGGCGGCGCTGGTCCGCTCGGCCCGCCGTCGGCGCCGGAGGTGACGGCCCGCCGGTTTAGGCTCGTCCCGTGCAGCGACCCGTGATCCGCCTGGCCGCCATTCGCGACACACCGCTGTCTGTCGAAGAGGTCCTCGCCGCGGTCGAGGACCCGGCCGCGGGAGGGGTCGTGTCCTTCACCGGGCTCGTCCGGTCCTCCGACGAGGGTCGTCAGGTGACGGCCCTGGAGTACTCCGCCCACCCCACGGCGACCGAGGCCCTGCTGAGCGTGATGGACGCCGTCGCTGCGGATCTGCCGGTCGTGGCGGTTGCCGCCGTACACCGCGTGGGGATGCTCGCGATCGGGGACGTGGCTGTCATCGTGGCTGCCTCGGCCGCGCACCGGGACGAGGCGTTCCTGGCCGCGCGGCGGCTCATCGACGACCTCAAGGCCACCGTGCCCATCTGGAAGCACCAACTGTTCACCGACGGGACCGAGGAGTGGGTTGGAACACCCTGAACATCCCTTCCCAAAGGGCGAATGCTGACTAACATGGGCAGTCAGTAACGTCTCGTAGCCTTTGTAGAAAGTCCGGATATGCCCACCTGGATCCTCTGGCTCAGCCCAGTGATCGTCGCGCCGATGCTGGCCGTCCTCTGGACGGCGTGGGCCTCGCGACCGCGGGGTCCCGTGCAGGCCATCGAGACAGTCCAGGAGTACGCCCGCTTCCGCGCAGCGCTGACGTCACCGATCCCTGAGGTGCGCAATCCCGAACGGTCCAGAGCGACGACTCGCTAGGACCTGCTCCCCCCCGCCAGCACGATCGTGGGGAGGTCATGTGGGCTGCAATGGGGCAAGGCTGCGGTCTCAAGCCGCCACGTACCACCTGCCGATGACGGTGAGGACACGGGTGGGAATGCCCCCACCTGCGCTACGCAGAGGAGCACCCCGATGGAGCACGTCATCTTCTTTCCCGCGCACGATGGGTCGCCGGCTTTTCGCCGCGTGCCCAGCCTCGAGGAGGCCGTGCGCCTGGTCGAGCACCTGCGCAACGCGGAGGGTGTCAACGAGGTGAGCGTGCACGCGCTCGCCGAGGTCCCCTTGGCCTTCAAGACCTGGTACCGCGTGGAGGTGCCCTCCGGCGAGGCCCCGGCCGTCGCTGAGGCACCGGCCCAGACGCCGACCGTGGCTGCGGACGCGTTGGCGCTGCCACCCCTCGACGTGCCCGAGCAGCCTGTTGTGACGCTGGCCGCGAGTAACGGCTACCCGGTCGAAGCGCCCGTGAGCCTCGGCTTCTTCGTATCCTGACCAGGGACCTGCTGCAGGCAGCGGCGTCCAGCCCGGCGCGGCTACGCTCGGGCGGTGTCCCGACGAACCCTGACCATGTTCCTGGGGACCGTGCTCGCGCTCGCGTTGGCCGTCGCAGGTGCTGTGCAGACCGTCCCGTACGTCTCCCTCACGCCCGGGCCGGCCTTCAACACGCTCGGCTCGGTAGGCGGCACACCCGTGCTGAGCATCACCGGGCACGCGACCTACACCGACAAGGGCGCTCTTGACCTGACGACCGTCAGCGTCCGCGACAAGATCAGCTTGTTCGAGGCGATCCGTGGGTGGCTGTCCCCGAGCGAGGCAGTCGTCCCCCGAGAGGTGGTCTTCCCGCCGGACCAGACCGCGAAGCAGGCGGACCAGGAGAACACCCAGCAGATGCAGCAGTCGCAGGACGACGCCACGACCGCGGCCCTGCGCGAGCTCGGCTTCCCCTCGACGACCACGCTGTCGGTGGGGGCGGTCAAGGCCGGCGGCCCGTCGGACGGCCAGCTGAAGGTCGGGGACGTCCTCACGACGATCGATGGCGTCAAGGTCCCGAACGCGGCGACGCTGCGGACCCTCATCGGCAAGCACACCGTCGGCCAGCAGGTGGTCGTCGGGTACACCCGCGGCGGCACGCCTGGCACCGCGACGATCACGACCATCGCCTCGACGGAGAAGCCCCCTCGCCCCCTGATCGGCATCACGCCGAGCGAGGTGTCGCGCTTCCCCATCAAGGTCGACATCACGCTCAAGGACGTCGGCGGCCCGAGCGCCGGACTGATGTTCGCTCTGGGGATCGTCGACAAACTCGGCGCGGACTCGCTCACCGGTGGCCGCAACATTGCTGGTACGGGCGAGATCACCGCCGACGGCAAGGTCGGTGCGATCGGCGGGATCCCGCAGAAGATGCGGGGCGCAAAGCACGAGGGCGCCACCGTCTTCCTCTCGCCGGCGAGCAACTGCGACGAGGCCAAGGCCAACAAGCCCACGGACCTGCAGCTGGTCAAGGTCTCGACCCTCAAGGACGCGCTGGCCGCCCTTGCGACGCTCCGCTCCGGCGGGACCCCTCCTTCCTGCTGACCGGGTGGTGACCTGCTTCCGGGTGCCCGCCGCTACTGCTCCAGCGTGGCGTACAACGCGTCGGCGAGACCGGGGGTGAGGTCGCCACCGGTGACGAGGTCGTCCTCGGTCTCCGGCGAGGGGGCGCGCAGGCGCAGCAGCGACTCGCGGCTGCCGTCGCGCATGACACCTACAGCCATCCGGACCTCGCGCCGGTCAGGGTGCTCGGCGGCAGCCACGGACGGGTCGGCCGCGTCGTCGAGGCTCGCCTCGGCCGAGGGCGGCAGTACCAGCACCTCGTGCACGAGGACCACGCCGAGCACCTCGGGACCGAAGACCATCGAGGCGAGCTGCTCGTCGAGCGGAGCATCACCAAGGTCATCCTGGGCGATCGGCGTGAGCGACCCTGGGCGGGTCGCGACCAGGCCCATGCTCTCGGCGAGCTGCGGCTCGGCACGGAGCAGCTCCTCGGTGTCGACGAGGGCGAACAGCTGCGGCGCCTGGTCCCAGCCAGCCTCACGGACGTGGCCCTCGACCTCGGCGACGACGGCGAGCAGGGCGGGGCTGGGCGGCGCGGTCATGCAGATCATTGTCATGCACCGTCAGGCGGCGCTGCCGCCACCAGGTTGTGGTTGAGTCGAGGGACGCACGACCCGACCGACACGAAGGTGAGCCCGAGCGAAGTGGCCGTCCGTCCCCGGGGTCCGGTACTTCCGGGCCGACCGCGCCTGCTCGTCCCTGTCATCGTCGTGGTCTTGTTCGTGCTGATCCTCGGTGGCATCTTCGTCTCGCTGTACACCGACCTGCTGTGGTTCCGCGAGACTGGGTTCTCGAAGGTCTTCACGACCGTCCTGCAGACCAAGGTGTTGCTGTTCGTCGGCTTCGGACTGCTGATGGCGGTCGTGATCGGCGTCAACTTGGCCGTCGCCTACCGCGCCCGCCCGCCCTTTCGGCCGATGTCGCTGGAGCAGCAGAACCTCGAGCGCTACCGGGTTGCCCTCGAGCCGTACCTACTGCCCGCGTTGCTGCTCGTCAGCGGCGTCTTCGGCGTGTTCGCGGGCCTGTCCGCTGCCGGTCGCTGGCGGACCTGGCTGCTGTGGCAGAACGCCCAGCCGTTCGGGCAGACCGACCCCCAGTTCCACAAAGACATCAGCTACTTCATGTTCGTCTACCCGTTCCAGCGGTTCCTGCTGGGCTTCGTGCTGGTCGTCCTGATCTTGTCGCTGCTCGCGTCGGCGGCGACGCACTACCTGTTCGGTGGCGTGCGACTACAGACTGTCGGCGACAAGATCAGCGTTGCGGCCAGGGTGCACCTGTCGGTCCTCATCGGTCTGGTGGTCCTGCTCAAGTCGGTCGCCTACTGGCTCGACCGCTACGGCCTGGCGTTCTCCCTGCGCGGCATCGTCCAGGGTGCGTCGTACACCGATGTTCACGCGGTGCTGCCGGCCAAGACGATGCTGGCGGGTATCGCCCTGATCTGCGCGCTGCTGTTCTTCGCCAACATCTGGGTACGCAACGTGCTGCTGCCCTCCGGCGCCCTCGCGTTGCTCGTGGTGAGCGCCATCGCCGTTGGCGGGATCTATCCCGCCATCGTGCAGAAGTTCCAGGTCGCACCCAATGCGGTGGTGAAGGAGAGCATCTACATCCAGCGCAACATCGACGCGACGCGTGCGGCGTACCAGATCGCTGACACCAAGACGACGCAGTACAGCGCGGTCTCGACGGCGACGAAGGGTGCGCTGCGTGGCGACACGGGCACGATCCCCAACGCCCGACTGCTGGACCCCAACCTGCTCGGCCCGACCTTCAAGCAAGCACAGGGCATTCGCAACTACTTCAACTTCAACACCTCGCTCGACATCGACCGTTACGCGATTGCCGGCAAAACGCAGGACTACGTCGTCGCGGCCCGCGAGCTCGACCAGTCGCGGCTGCGCCCGGACCAGCAGAACTGGATCAACCTGCACCTGACCTACACGCACGGCAACGGCCTGGTCGCGGCCCCGGCCAACGTGCAGGGCGACAACGGGCTGCCGGTGTTCACCGTGCGGGACGTGCCGCCTGTCGGTGCTGACGGCAAGGCTCCCGCTCCTGCCTTCGCGCTGGGCAACCCGCAGATCTACTACGGCGAGCAGTCGCCGGACTACTCGATCGTCGACACCAAGCAGGCCGAGATCGACGGCCCCGGCAACGACAAGGACAACCAGGCGACGACCCACTACGCCGGCCCGGGCGGCATCAAGCTCGACAGCGGCTTCCGCAAGCTGCTGTACGCGGTGAAGTTCAAGGAGAAGAACCTCCTGCTGTCCGGCGCGCTCACCTCCAGCAGCAAGCTGATGTACATCCGTTCGCCCAAGGAGCGGGTGGCGAAGGTCGCGCCGTTCCTGCAGCTCGACGGCGATCCGTACCCCGCGATCGTTGACGGCCAACTGCTCTGGATCTTGGACGCCTACACGACCAGTGCCGGTTACCCGTACTCGCAGCGAACCCAGCTCGGGGAGGCGACCACCGATAGCCGCACCTCTGCTGCCAGCAACACCGAGGTCAATTACATCCGCAACTCGGTGAAGGCGACTGTCGACGCTTACACCGGCAAGGTGAAGCTCTACACCTGGGACGAGAAGGACCCCGTCCTGAAGACGTGGAAGAGCGCCTTCCCCGGTGTCGTGTTGCCCAAGTCGGCCATCAGCACCGACCTGCGCAGCCACCTGCGCTACCCCGAGGACTACTTCAAGGTGCAGCGCGAGCTGCTCGCGAAGTATCACGTTACCGACCCCACCGTGTTCTATGGCGGCGAGGACTTCTGGCAGATTCCCAGCGACCCGACCCAGGACGCGACCCAGGTCCTCAACGGTGAGGTCTCCGTGGGCTCGGTCAAGGACAACAGCGGCCCCGCGCAGCCGCCGTACTACGCCCTGCTCCAGATGCCCGGTACGTCGGCCCCCACGTTCTCCCTGACCTCGACGTTCGTCGCGACGAACGCCACCAACCTCACCGCCTTCGCTGCCGTCTCCTCCGACCCGTCCGACTACGGCGACATCCGGGTCCTGGTGCTTCCCAAGGGATCTGTCATCGCCGGGCCCGGCCAGGTGGCGAACCAGTTCGAGAGCAACACCGTCGTCTCCAAGGCGCTGTCCCTGTTGCGTGGCGGCGGCTCGGAGGTGGTCCTCGGCAACCTGCTGACGCTGCCCGTCGGCAACGGCCTGCTCTACATCGAACCGGTTTACACCCAGGCCAAGAAGGCCCCGAGCTACCCGATCCTGACCAGCGTCATTGTCAGTTTCGGCGACAAGATCGCCTACGAGCCGACCCTGGCCGCGGCCCTCGACCAGCTCTTCGGTGCCGGCTCCGGCGTGGCTGTACCCACGCCTACTCCCGGCGGGACTCCCTCGCCTGGTCCTGTCGTCGGTACCAACGTCTCCCAGCTCGCCGCCGACGCCCAGAAGGCCTTCGACGACGCCTCCACCGCCCTCAAGGCCGGCGACTTCGCCGGTTACGGCCGCGCCCAGGACCGCCTCAAGGCGTTGATCGCTCGGCTCGCCACCGCGGCCGGCACCCCGGGTGGCGCTGCCTCGCCGTCCCCGTCTCCGTCCGGTTGAGCTCGTTTGAAGCCCACGCCCGGGTGACGTAGGGTGGTCCTACCGACGCGGGGTGGAGCAGCTCGGTAGCTCGCTGGGCTCATAACCCAGAGGTCGCAGGTTCAAATCCTGCCCCCGCTACAAGTGTGATGTCTCACGACATCGGAATGGGCTGGACCTGCGATCTGCAGGTTCG